>JAXJRI010000157.1:0-7708 GCA_036310685.1 Lachnospiraceae bacterium
GTGATTAGCACCACGAAAATGCGAATGAAGGGCAGGAATGTGGGAGTCGCAAAGCGACGGAACATTCCGTAGTCACTTATGACACCCACGTCATAATATAGGAAGAGATTAAGACAAGTGAGGAACAGAGGATGAAGAATAAATATGTATTGCTGTATGTGATACTGCTGATTGGAATTGTGGCGCTCTATATTGTCTCAGCCATGAGAGGATATCATGTCTCCGTAGTGCCTGCAGCCATTGTCATACTGATATGCCTGGGACGTCTAGTATGGGACATTTTCCATCGAAAAGATGAGTAAGTATGAGGGAGCAGCGTGTCAATAACTCACATTACCGTTTGTGGCAAGCTTACGTGGGATGATGAGTTTTGATACGTTGTTATTGTATTCACATATTTTGATAGAATATTGTGTTGTCGTTGTGGATATGATATCATCGATATGTTAATTGTTAGATGTAATATTATGTAAGGGAAATATTATTATGAAAATTGGATTTGACAACAATAAGTACTTGAAGACTCAGTCAGAGCATATCCGCGAGAGAATCAGTAAGTTTGGTGGCAAGCTGTATCTGGAATTCGGTGGAAAGCTTTTCGATGATTACCATGCTTCTCGTGTATTGCCAGGCTTTGAGCCGGATTCTAAGATCACCATGTTGCGTGAGCTGAAGGATCAAGCGGAGATTATCATTGTAATCAATGCGGAAGATATTGAGAAGAATAAAGTTCGTGGAGATCTCGGAATTACTTATGATGTGGATGTACTTCGTCTGGCGGATGCATTTACCAGTTTCGGACTGATGGTAGGGGGAGTTGTTCTGACAAGATTTGATGGACAGCCTTCTGCAGTTGCTTATGAGAAGAAGCTGAAGGCTCTGGGCATGAAAGTTTATCGCCATTATCCGATCGAGGGATATCCTTCTGATATCTCACACATCGTAAGTGATGAGGGCTTTGGTAAGAATGATTACATTGAGACAACACGGCCTCTGGTTGTGATCACTGCACCAGGCCCTGGAAGTGGAAAGATGGCTACTTGCCTTTCTCAGCTTTATCATGAGCATAAGAGAGGAGTCCAGGCTGGATATGCTAAGTTTGAGACTTTTCCAGTTTGGAATCTGCCGCTGAATCATCCGGTCAACCTTGCTTATGAGGCAGCCACCGCTGATTTAGATGATGTCAATATGATTGATCCTTTCCATCTGGAGGCTTATGGCAAGACCAGTATTAACTACAATCGTGACGTGGAAGTCTTCCCAGTTCTGAATGCTATGTTTGAGAAGATTCAGGGATCATCTCCATATAAATCTCCGACAGATATGGGTGTCAATATGGTCGGATTCTGTATCAGCGATGATGAGGCATGCTGTGAGGCATCAAAGCAGGAGATTATTCGTCGTTATTATCAGGCTTTATGTGATAAGCGTCGCGGTAATGGTGGAGATCAGGCTATCCGCAAGTTAGAGCTTTTAATGAAGAAAGCGGGCGTCACAATAGCTGATCGTCCATGTGTCCAGGCTGTAAACCTGAAAGCTGAACAGACAGGTGCTCCAGCTGCTGCAATTCAGATGGAGGATGGTAAGATCCTTACTGGTAAGACCTCTCCTCTGCTTGGTGCTACCTCTGCACTGCTTTTAAATGTCCTCAAGTATCTTACTGGTGTCGATGACAGTGTGGATCTGATATCTTCAACAATTATCGATCCGATTATGGATATGAAGGTGAAGTATCTTGGTAGTGACGACAGCTCCCTGATGCATCTGAATGAGATCCTTATTGCACTTTCTATTGCCAGTGTGACAGATGAAAATGCAGCGGCAGCGATCGGCAAACTTGGTGAGCTTCGCGGTTTAGATATTCATTCTTCTGTCATCCTTTCAAAGATTGATGAGGGTGTACTAAAGAAGCTTGGAATCAACTTGACCTGTGAACCTCAGTATGAGAGAGCGACACTGTATCATAAATAATTGATGATGCTACTATCCTAGTGTGCCTTGCTGTCAGTTAAAAGCCATGATATAGTAAATAATAATGTTCTTATTTAAATTGTTAAGGTTATTATCAATGTCTGGCAGGGAGGTGTTAACATGGACAGCATAATTATTGGCTATGCGATTTACGCTTTGATAATCGCTTTGCTGGGAATCATATTTGCTATCAAATGTTTTGGCACCAAGATGTGGGGAGCTAAATACCTGGGCTTTACCTTTGCCAACAGTGTTGCGGTCAATATCTGGTACCTGCTCAGTATCGTGACGCAGAATTATTTTTTCTCTTCGCTGATGTCCAGTCTATATTTTGCTTTTATTGATGCTATGGTGTTATCATTTGCGGCCTACGCCTATGCTTCCACCAAGCGAGGTAAGAGGGATGGCAGATTTCGATATCTCTATTATATATTACAGGCGTATGCTGTATTTGATATTATTGTGCTGATGATCAATCCTTTCCGGGAGATTGCCATGCATTATGTGTGGAGGGATACTCCAATCGCACATTTTGGCTATGATCGTCTGCCTCTTTATAATATGCATCTTGGCTTTTCTTACATAGTAGTTGCCATTGCAGTGGTACTCATTTTCCGTAAGATGATCTCGGTACCAGGAGAGTACCAGAATCAGTTTGCATTCATTATTCTGGGAGTATTAGCTATCATATTTGTGAATGCAGTCTTTTTGTACATCCCTGATAAGGGAGTTGTATCTACTATTGATGTTTCTATCATCGGATATGAAGTAGTTGGTATCATATGTTACTGGGCCAGCTATGAGTATACAACGCATGGTATGCTGAATCATTTTAAAAATGTTATCTTTGAGAATATTGGCCAGGGACTGATCCTGTTTGATTATGAGGACCTTCTGATTCTTGCCAATGCCAGAGCAAGACAGTTGGTTACTGGTGTTGATTATGAGAACGCGGTTACTTTCCAGGAATTTATTGATAATTGTGGAATCACCTGGGACTGGGAGGGTCATGGTGTGCATTCGCTTCAGTGTTATCCGAAGGGAAGAGCCCTTCGATGTGACTGCAGTATTATCCGAGGAAGACATGATCGACCGCTGGGTAAACTTTTTGTTTTTACAGATGCGCAGATGGATACAGACCCTCTGACTGGCTTTGAGCAGTATGAACATTTTCGCTCTTTTGCTTTAGAGAATAAGCAGAATTTTCCTTATCCAACTTCGGCAGTTGTTTTTGATATCAATTCTCTCGCCGTTTATAACAGCAGGTTTGGCAGAAAGCGGGGAGACCTAAAGATTCAGGAACTGGCTGATAAGCTGCGGGCGACATTTCCTAAGGATACCTATTTTGTTCGAGGAACAGATGCCCAGCTGATTGCTATCTGTTATCAGAAGACTGAGGAAGAGATTCATGAGATTGTTGGAGATATCTCCGGGGATGTTCAGTATGCTGTTGCCTGCAATAAGGATGAAGATATTGTGGATACGGTCAATACAGCAATGGCAGCCCTTCGCAATAAGAAGCTGCTCAGCCATGGATCCAGCCACTCTGAGTTGGTTGCTTCTCTGTCGAGAGCCTTGGAGGAGTGCGATCCGGATACCAGTGAGCATGTGAAGAGGACTCAGCTGATGGGTAAGCGGCTGACAGAAAGATTGAAACTTCCGGATATCGATAGGAGTCAGCTTTCCCTGCTCTGCCTGCTTCATGATATCGGAAAGATTGGAATTCCTCTGGAGATATTAAATAAACCAGGTCCGCTTAATCCTCAGGAAGAGGCAGTCATCAGGAGTCATGTTCAAAAGGGATATCAGATTGCCAAAAGTTCGAAGGAGCTTTCAGGAATTGCAGATATGATTCTACATCATCATGAGCGATGGGATGGGCAGGGATATCCAGATGGCCTGTCCAAAGAAAGTATCCCAGTCCTTTCCAGGATTATCGCAATCATAGATTCCTATGATGCGATGACGAATGACAGGATTTATCGAAAGGGTATGACCCAAGAAGATGCGGCTGCTGAGCTGAGGTGTAATGCGGGAACTCAGTTTGATCCTCGTATTACCGCAGAGTTCCTTGACATGATCAAGGATGACTTGGAGAAAGAAGCCAAAGATGCAGGGACTCATACGGAAAGAAGAGAAAGCGCTCCGTCGCTTTCGTCTGAGAGAACCAAAAGTGCTGTGGAAGAGTATGAGAATCGACAGGATAGTCTGCACTCTCTTAAGACAGCAATCTGCTATACGACGGACAATATGGAATTTCTCTCTGTTAATCAGGAGTTTACCAGCTTAACAGGCTACACCAGCCAGGAGTTATCGGAAGATAAGAATCCACATAACTTAAGTATTCTGGTTCCAGAAGATGAGAGGACGAATTTCCTTCTGAACGCGGACCGACTGCTTGCGTCGAAAAAACCAATGATGGCAGAGTTTCCGATTGTAACTAAGAGCGGAGAGAAACTGCTGGTATTGGCAAGCTTTCGAAAATATTTTGACAGTGCCAGAAAGAATCAGCGCTATGAGATTATGATTACTAACATTGGTGACAGTTATCTTAAGGAGATTCTTGAGCAAAACGAGAAGAACAGATCATATATTCAGCTCAATCGCTGGGAGAATCATTTCAGAAGAGATTCTCTTACCAAGCTGCTTTCTCACGAGGCTTTTATCTCGGATTTGGAGTACATGCTTCTTTCTAAAGAATATCGGGTTCTCATGATTATGTTTGATATCGACAACTTCAAGGAAGTTAATGATACTTACGGACATGTGCAGGGAGACAATGTCTTGATCCATTTTGCCAATACCCTGAAAAGTTCGGTAAGGTCGACAGATCTTGCGGGAAGACTAGGAGGAGATGAATTTGCCTTAGCTCTTCTCTTTGACCTGAATATCGGGGAACAGGAGATTAGTAAGAAAGCACAGAATCTTTTCAATGAGGTAAAGGCAGATATGGCATCATTAAAACCGAAGATTACAATATCAGCAGGAGCAGTGATATCCAAATTGGAAGGAATTACAGCAGCAAGAATGTATCAGAATGCGGATGATGCTCTCTATCAATCGAAAGACAGTGGAAAAAGGAGATTGACAATACATTTTGAATAATATCTCTCTCAGTAGTATAGTAATACTGCTGAGTGAGATTTTTTGTTGCCTTAGCATGCAAAATGAATCGTTAGTGGATGCTCATTTTGTTGCCTTAGCATGCAAAATGAATCGCCAGTGGCTGTTCATACTGTTTATCAATCAGCACAGAGTAACCAGTCCAACGGAGTGTATGCACCTCATGCGACTGGTAGTTCATGATGATAAAGGAGGAGTATATATACTTATGTCAAAGATTATTACGGTGGTTTCCAACCAGTTATTAGGGAGACACCTTGCAAGGATTAGGGAAGTGGCAGAGCCTCTGGGTTTTGAGGTTTACGATTATCAAAGTCCAGCGGAAATAAGACAAACAGAGAATCTGATTCACCTAAAGGAAACGGAGATTCTTTATTCTCCTCATGAAGATCTGATTGAGGAAGCGGATCATCTTAAGTGGTGTGCAAGTCCGTGGGCAGGTGCTGATAATTTTACTAAGAGTGGTGTTCTTGAGAATAAAGACATTATCCTTACGAACTCTTCGGGTGCTTATGGAGTGACGATTGCAGAGCATGTCATGATGGTGACTCTGGAGCTGCTCAGGAGACAGATGGAATATGTACAAATTGTCCATGACCATCAATGGAAACGAGATCTTACCATCAGATCCATCAAGGGAAGCCGCATCACCCTGATTGGTACTGGAGATATCGGAGCGGAGACTGCTCTTAGACTTCGTGGATTTGAGCCAGAGTGCATTATTGGGGTCAATCGTTCTGGAGTTTATCATAAAGAGAGAACCGGAAGAGGGCTTGAAAATCCGTTTGACCAGATTGTCACTAAGGAGAATCTGCCGGAAGTCTTAGCTAAGACAGATATTCTGGTCATGAGCCTGCCAGGGACAGAACATACCAGGAAGTATCTGGGAGCGGAAGAGATTAGTTACTTATCCCCAGATGCCTATGTGATTAACGTAGGTCGAGGAACCACAATCGATCAGAAGGCTCTGCTTCAGGCTTTAAGTGAAGGAAGAATTGCTGGTGCAGCCCTTGATGTATTTGAAGAAGAACCGATTCCTCAGAATGATCCAGCCTGGGATTGTCGTGATCTGTTGATTACACCGCATATTTCCGGCAATATGACTCTGGGATACACAGGAGATTACTGTGTCAAGCTTTTCTGTGATAATCTTGTCCGTTATTCCAAAGGAGAAAAGCTGCACCAGATTGTTGATATTAGGGAAGGGTATTAATTATATCTTAGCATACTCGATCGCTACTGGTAACATGTTCGCGATCCTTGTATGGGTTATCCTTAAGGTCGTTGAGGGCAGAGCAAAAGATGTATCCCCTGTTATGTGGGTTGTCTGAGCATATAAAGGAGACCAGTTATGCAGGCATTAGAAGATCAGAAAGTATATTTTCACCTACCGGGATTATTTGAGTTCTATGATTTTTATCAGGAATTCCTTCCGCTTTATTTTAAACATCGGGAGTATTTCTATGACTGGTGCCGAATCGGATCCATCTACGGAGCACCTGCTGCCTGCATCTGGGGAGGGGGAAGAATCGGTTATGGTGACAATGATCCCAGGGAAGTTAAGGCACTGATGGACCAGTATGGCATCCCCGCCAGACTTACCCTCAGCAACTCACTCCTAAGAGAGGACCATCTGTCGGATCCCCTGGGGAATCGCCTCTGTCGGCTGTTCCAGGAGGAGAACGGACGCAACGGCATCATCATCTATTCAGACCTTCTGAGAAACTATATTGAGGACCGTTATCCGAATTACTACTTTGTGTCATCTACCACCAAGGTCCTTACTAAGTTCGATGAATTCAAAGAAGAACTGGATCGGAAAGAATATAGATATGTAGTACCGGATTTTCGGCTGAATAGGAAGTTTGATCAGCTAAAAGTTTTAGCGCGGGAGGAGAAGGACAAGACAGAGTTCCTAGTCAATGAATGCTGTTGGTTTTCCTGCCCGGACCGAAAAGAATGTTATCAGGCCGTGAGTAAGATGGCTTTGGGGGAGAAGAGTGATCATGTTTGTTCCTCACCGGATGCTCAGGAAGGATATGTCTTCTCTAAGGCGATGAAGAACGCAGGCTTTATCTCGGTGGATGATATCTTGAACATTTATCTTCCTATGGGATTTCGTAATTTTAAGATAGAGGGCAGAAGTCTGGGCAGTGCCCTGATCCTGGAATTTCTCCTTTACTATATGACCAAGCCTCAATATCAGCTGAATGTCCGAGAAGCGATCTATCTCAGTAATGAATTGGACCTGTTTTAATACAAGCTTTGAGGGCGTTCTGGAGGATTTCCTAAAGAAGCTGATAAATGATAGATAAAAAACTATACATAATACATCCCGCTTATTTGTCAAAGTTCAACGAAATAGGCGGGATTTTTATTTATAGTTTAAAAATCAAGGAAATGTATCATAGAGCTAATATACAAAAACGATTACACAATTTATAATATATTAACAAAAATGATGCTTCAATACAGAAATTGCTTGGTTAGTGTAAAGAATTCATCAGTTGGGAAATAAAAAGAGAGAATCCTCTCGAATTAAGGTATAATAAGTTTCAACCAAAAAACCAGTACCTAGAAAGGATTCTCTCATGAACATTGTAACATTATTAGA
>JAXJRI010000158.1:0-1970 GCA_036310685.1 Lachnospiraceae bacterium
ACTCCTTTCGGTAATATGCTGCCCCTGCTGATGATGGGTGAGGGTCAGGACTTCAAGGATATTCTGCCTTTGATGCTGATGACCGGTAACACTGGTGCTTTCGGCGACATGAATCAGAACTCTCTGCTGTGGTTTGCCATGATGAGCGACAAGGGTAATATGAACGATATGCTGCCCTTCCTGCTGATGGGCAATATGTTTCAGGCACCTGCTACCGAACATCATGGTTGCTGCCATGGCAATCATGAACACAATGGCGAGTGTCATAACTAATCATGGGGGACTTAAAGTCCCCTAATTGATTTTCTTAAAAATTTATGTTATAATATATACATAAGATAAGAAAAGGATGTGAAAGAAATGAATCCCATTGATATGCTGTCCGCGCAGGAAAGAGAGAATATCATAGATTACATTCAGTCTTACGCAGGATGTGATGGCGGTGGTTGTAATGTTACTACCGACATTGATTATCTGCTTCGCTATTGGAATGAATCTAAGTCTTATTTCCTCTTTTCTCTGTTTAAGAATCAGCTGATTCATGAGAAGCGAGTTAATATTGAAATGCCCACCTCTATTCTGACTGAAATGATGATTGAAACATTCTATAAGTCAGGTAGCAAAGATCCTTTCATTACTCAGTTTACTGAATTTGTAGATAGATATATTTATAAATATGTTACCTATGAGACTTATTGTGATCTATCTTCTCTATTGGGTACCAGTCATCTATGTGTTAATACTTATAAGTACGGTGAAGATATGGTTATTCCTATCCCTGGCACAGATAAATCTATAATGATCCCAGTGGGAATGAAGCTGATGAAAGCTGTATCTAAACTGGTTAAAGCTTTTCCCGAGCAGCTGGATGCCGAACTCTTTGAGGAGTTCCGCATTAAGCATTCTCAAGTGTTGAATCAGCGTAGATTCTCTGGCGTCATGGGTATTTCTATTCATCCTTTGGATTATATGACCATGAGTGATAATGACTATAACTGGGATAGCTGTATGTCTTGGCAGAAGCCTGGTGAATACCGCATGGGCACTGTTGAAATGATGAACAGCGAATGTGTAGTTGTAGGTTATCTTCGTGGCGATAAAGACATGACTTGTGGATATAATAATTTTAATTGGAACAATAAGCGTTGGCGCCAGTTATTCATTGTTAATCCCGCACTTATCGCAGGTATTAAGGGTTATCCTTATTGTGATGCACTGTTGGAGAAAGAAATCTTCAATATGCTTTTCACTTTGGATGACGCCAATATCTGGGAACATGACATTGTTAAAGTTAATTTCGATACCGACGATAGTACTAAATATAAGGGTAAGAAGATTCAGTTCTGGTTCCAGTTCGCAAAGATGTATGATGATTTTTACCTTGAACATAGCATGGCTTTTGGCAATGCTGTTAATGACTATTTAATCACAAGGTATGATTGTGACAACAGACCTTACTATTCTCTTGAAATCTCAGTATCTGGTCGTACTGAATGTATGACTTGCGGACGAGATTTAAGTGGTGAGTTAGATGAAGTTTGTCCTGATGACTTGATGTGTGGTGAATGTTCTGGATTGGTTCATTGTCCTCATTGCGGAGACCATTATCCAGAATATGAAATGCACACTCTTGCCGATGGTGAAGAAATGTGTAGTAGTTGTTTCGAGTATTACGCAAAGGCTTGTGATTGCTGTGGAAAATACTATTACAAAGAAAATATTTATCGTATTTATGCTTATCATAATGGTGCACGCCTTGATGAACATCTTGACATTTGCTGGGATTGTAAAGAAGGTTGCGGTGATGAAGGTACTTGTTTGAAAGAAGATGTTGGCCACATTCAGACCCACAGTGGAGGTGTCTTCTGGCGACATCGTTTAGGTGTAGATATGAAGAATTTCACTGACCACGGCTTTGAAATGTTCGGTTTTACCAAGAGTGAAATGGAAGAATTTAGAGAAGAGATTGC
>JAXJRI010000159.1:0-3541 GCA_036310685.1 Lachnospiraceae bacterium
AGCGCATAAAATAGCTCTATTTTCTATGTTCAATTTTTCGAAAAGATTTTTTAGGTGTAAAAATCACTGGAAGTTAACAGTGCATTTTGCGTAAATTGTATAATTTACAAAACAATAAATCTATTGTAAAATAAACATGTAAATTTGGGTAGAAGGCAGGGTTGTTTTTGCGCATTTTTTTGCTATGAACTGTCATTCTACCAGGGTAGTAATATGGAGGGATGATGAGATATGTATGACGTTATTGTAGTTGGTGCTGGTGTATCCGGTACATGTATCGCCAGAGAACTTTCCAAGTACCAGGTTAAAGCATGCGTTATCGAAAAAGGTGACGATGTCTGCTCTGGAACTTCAAAGGCTAACAGTGGTGTATGCCATGCAGGTTTTGACTGTAAACCAGGAACTTTAATGGCTGAGTTGAACGTTCGTGGTAATGAGCTTCTTTATAAATTACAGCCAGAGCTTGAGTTTGACTTAAGAGATAATGGATCTCTTGTAGTTTGCGTTCATGAGGAAGAGAGAGGCAAACTTGATGTCCTCTTAGATCAGGCTCATAAGAATGGTGTTCCAGGATGCCGTATCGTTGAGCATGACGAGCTTCTTAAGATGGAGCCAAACCTGACACCTAACGCAGTTGCAGCTTTATATGCTCCAACAGGTGGTGTTATCGATCCATTCAGCTTATGTATCGCTATGGGCGAGAACGCAGCAGTTAACGGTGTTGAGTTCAAGTTCGAGACAGAAGTAAGCACAATCGAGAAGAAAGATGATCACTGGGTTGTTAAGACTAACAAGGGTGATTTCGAGACAAAGGCTGTTGTTAACGCAGCTGGTGTATATGCTGATAAATTCCATAACATGGTCAGCGAAAACAAGATTCATATCACAGCAAGAAGAGGAGAGTACCTCCTTCTTGATAAAGAGATTGGAAATTATTTCCATGCAACAGTATTCCCACTGCCAGGTAAGATGGGTAAAGGTATCTTAACTGCACCTACATACCATGGTAACCTTTATGTCGGACCATCTGCTAATGATATCGACGATAAAGAGGGAACTAACACTACACAGGCAATCATTGATGACCTTATTGACAAGGCTGAGCATAGCTGGTTAGCTAAAGACCCACTGCCATTAGGATTAGTTATCACATCCTTCGCAGGTCTTCGTGCTCATTAAGATCATCATGAATTCATCGTTGAGGAAGTTAAGGACGCTCCTGGATTCTTCGATGCAGCTGGTATCGAGTCTCCTGGTCTGACATCTTCTCCTGCTATCGCTGAGAGACTTGTTGGAATGATCGAAGCTAAATATAACTTCCCTAAGAATGAGAACTTCGTCGCTAAGCGTCATGGTATTGTTCATATGGAGCGCCTGTCCTTAGAGGAGAAGAACGAGATGATCAAGAAAGATTCTCGTTATGGTAACATCGTATGCCGTTGTGAGATGGTTACAGAGGGTGAGATTTGTGACGCTATCAACCGTCCACTCGGTGCAAGATCTATGGATGCTCTGAAACGTAGAACTCGTCAGGGATTAGGACGTTGCCAGGCTGGTTTCTGTACACCTAAGGCTATGGAGATCCTCTCAAGAGAGGCTGGTATTCCTATGACAGAGATTTGCAAGAATGTCAAAGGATCTGAGTACTTAGTTGGTAAAGTTAAAGAGTGCTAGTTAACGAAAGTGAGGAATAGATAGATATGAAATCTTATGACGTCATCATTGTTGGTGGTGGTCCAGCCGGATTAGCAGCTGCAATCTCCGCTAAAAAAGAAGGAATCGACAGTATCTTAGTCGTAGAGAGAGATGAGAGACTTGGTGGTATCTTAAATCAGTGTATCCATAACGGATTCGGTCTTCATACATTCAAAGAAGAGTTAACAGGACCTGAGTACGCTGACCGTTTCATCCAGCAGGCTCTTGAGCTCGGTATTGAGTACAAATTACATACTATGGTATGTGATATCACAAAAGATAAAGTTGTTACAGTTATGAACCATGAAGAAGGTATGGTTCAGTATCAGGCTAAAGCAGTTATCCTTGCTATGGGATGCCGTGAGCGTCCACGTGGAGCCCTGAACATTCCTGGATATCGTCCAGCAGGTATCTACTCTGCAGGTACTGCACAGAGACTCGTTAACATTGAGGGATTCATGCCTGGTAAGAAAGTTGTCATCTTAGGATCCGGTGATATCGGACTGATCATGGCAAGACGTATGACATTTGAGGGTGCTAAAGTTCAGTGCGTAGCTGAGGTTATGCCTTACTCAGGTGGATTAAAGAGAAATATCGTACAGTGTCTGGATGACTTTGACATTCCGCTGTACTTAAGCCACACAGTAGTTGACATCGAAGGTAAAGATCGTCTGACTGGTGTTACAATCGCTGAGGTTGGACCAGACAGAAAGCCTATCCCAGGAACAGAGATTCACTATGATTGTGATACACTGCTCTTATCCGTAGGTCTTATCCCAGAGAATGAGCTTTCTAAGAGCGCTGACGTACAGCTTTCTGGCGTCACAAAGGGCCCTGTTGTTGATGAGGCACTTGAGACTAACGTACCTGGTATCTTCGCTTGTGGTAACGTACTTCATGTACATGACTTAGTAGACTATGTATCTGAAGAGGCTACAACCGCTGGTAAGAACGCTGCAGCTTATGTAAAACAGGGTGGAGTTGAGAAGGCTGGTAAGGTCGTTAAGATGAACCCTACAGGTGGTGTTCGTTACACAGTACCTGCTTCTATCCATGTAGATAACATGGCAGATCTTCTGACAGTACGTTTCCGTGTTGGTGCTGTTTACAAAGACAGCTTCATCAGCGTATACTTCAACGATCAGAGAGTTCAGCATCGTAAGAAACGTGTTATGGCTCCTGGTGAGATGGAGCAGATCATGCTCAAGAAGAAAGATCTTGAAGAGTTCGATGGCTTAAATGAGATTACTGTTAAGATTGAAGAGGAGTAATGAATCATGGAAAAGAAGGAATTAACTTGTATTAGATGCCCTCTCGGATGCCAGATCACTGTTACACTGGACAATGGAGAGGTTAAAGAGGTTACTGGCAATAGCTGCCCTAATGGTGACAAATATGCCAGAAAAGAAGTTGTTAACCCTACACGTATCGTCACAAGCCTTGTAAGAATTACAGGTGGAGAGATGCCAGTTCTTTCTGTAAAGACAAAAGATGACGTTCCGAAGAGCAAGATCTTCGAAGTATTAGATGACCTTAAACCAGTTATCGTTGAGGCACCTAAGAAGATCGGTGACGTTATCATCAAAGATGTTGCAGGAACAGGTGTTGACATTGTAGCTACAAGAAATGTAGCAGCTAAATAATCAACTACAATAACGATTTAAAAGGGAGTTGCCGCTTTGTGGTGACTCCTTTTTCCTTTAGCATATAGGTGAAGTGCTGTTGGCAGTTCGGCTTGTTACCTTAGCATGCAAAATGAACCTCCAGTAGCCGTTGTTACAGTTCATGCATGATATTAATACAGGTAGTTCAAACTATTTTTCACTGACTTCCATCTGAGCCTACG
>JAXJRI010000160.1:0-27253 GCA_036310685.1 Lachnospiraceae bacterium
ATATAATAATAGTGCATATTATAACATTTGACCGGAATTCGCCGACCTGGGTGAGCCATCACCCACTATCTGATATGACTCAGACTACATATTTTAATTGTTTGGTAAGAATTTAGTATATTTGCATCGTATGATCGATCCTACTCACTACCCCCGTCATCCCTGTAGTTACATAATAACAAACAATTGTTCGAAAATCAAGATGCAATAGTAATTAAATACACAGCGAAACTAATAATTGCGCAGACTCCATCAAGACCTGCGCAACTATAATTATTTTTTCATAATAGAATTCTCAAAAAAACTTAAATACTGAGCAATCCGTCCATTATTTAATGAGAAATAATGCCACTTTCCACTTTTCCTTACTGTGATTAGTTCTGCCCCTGAAAGGATTTTTAAATGGTGAGATAATGTTGATTTCACCATATTAAGCCTTTCATTCAGCTGGGTGGCATTCATCTCGCCTTCCGTCAGCTCCCTCAATATGCCGATACGATCTAAACTGGACAGAGCTTTGCTAATTTCAACAACTGTGCTGTCATCCATTGGATCATGTCCTCCTAATACATTTATATTCGTGAATCGGATGTAGATAACTAGAAGAATAACAAAAATTCACTATACTTACTAAATCTACTATACATGATATTTTAAAAAAATACTAGAGAAAATCGACGGAAATGTCTAAAAAAACAGGAGACTGTATCTTATGAAACCAATCTCCTCTCAAATCATCAAATATTCACTTACCTTTCCAAAGCATTACTCATTCCGCCCCACAGGAGCTTCCAGATATCATTGTAACACTTATCTGTTCTCGGCAGTTCTTTGCGGATGCAGCGTTTCGCAAACACACCTGTTGTATCTAGGATGTAATTCCAGAACACATTGCCATCTTCCACCAGATTGAGGTTGGCCTTTCGGAATACTTCTGTCATAACTGACATAAATCCCTGATTGACTGGATGGGCTTCTCCTCTATGTTCTTCTCTGGCTTTCCTTATATACTGTGAGGATCGATACTCGAAGTAATATAAAGTACGATAATCATTCTCGACAAGAAAACGGAAATAACTCAGCCAAAGGTCTCTACTGAACTTTTCTAGTTCTTTCATATCATACATCTCGGAAATTACAACTTCATCAAAGAAGTCAGCAATCTGCTGATTTACAGACTCATAGCAGATATAAAGAAGGTTCTCCTTGGTCTCAAAATATTTATACACAAGCGCCTCGGAAGTTCCAGCACGCTGCGTTACCTTCTTCATAGCAAAGCTTTCCAGTCCTTTATCCGCTACGATATGCAGCGTAGCATCAATTAATTCTTGCTTTCTGTTGTCCTGTTTCATACCTTTATAAGCCCTTCTTTGACTACCATAAATTCTTACGCTTACTAATGATTATAGGATACTAACTTATGAATGTCAATTCATTTCCTTTTAGGCGTGACAACGTAAAATGGACAGCCACTGGCGGTCCATTTTGCATGCTTGACAAAGAAAGAGCGCATCTTTATTGGGGTGAAGATGCGCTCTATTGGTTTATCTTTGAATAAACCTCAGGCAGTGGGATTCGTAAGTTATTACATTGGCCAAGTAATGCACTATCAGTTTTAGGAAGTAATTGTGTCCCACTGTCTCCTACCAGTATTATAGTCGTTTTATACTGCAAGTTCAACTGGCATTTTGTACCTTTTCTGTTCGATAAACTGACATTTTTTCTTGATGTTTCATTCCTCTATATTATATGCTACAGTAGTGTATACATATGTTGAGATAGGAGAGAAAGTAGATGATTACTGAACACCCCGATTATTTTGATCATTTCTCCTGTGTTGGCGGCAAATGCGAGGACACCTGCTGTGCCGGCTGGGAGGTTGATATTGATGAGGAGACATTCTATTACTATATGACCGTAAAGTCAGACTTTGGGGACAGGCTGCGAAGCCACATGGTTGATACTGGGGAGGAGAAATATTTCCCTCTGGCGAAGAACGGCCGCTGCCCATTCCTCAACTCTGGCAACTGGTGTGATATTTACTCCAATCTAGGCCCAGACCGCCTGTGCACTGTCTGCCAGGAGTATCCCAGATATTATGTGGAGGTAGGTGACTACACTCAGGAAGATATGAGTCTCTCCTGCATGGAGCTTGGCAGGATCTTCTTTGAGAGAAAGAGTCCCATCTCCTACGCCCAACTAGGTGATGGCGACTATGGGCTTGATGGGAAGGAAGAGAAACTCTTCCAGACGATTCTCGGAAAGAGAGATGCTATGATCCGCCAACTTCAGGCTAATCACGGCTCTTATCTCTCCCGAATGGATGCTGCCCTATCCCTCTTAGACTCAAGCGATGAGAAGGATAGCACAGAGATTCTGCTCGCTAAACTTTCTTCTCTGGAAGTGATTGATGAGGGCTGGAAGACCGAATTCGACCGACTGAAAACTTTCTGCCAGCAGACAGACTATCCTGTGAAGAAGAAGCATTTCCTTGCATGGACTGGTCTTACAGAAGATCAGGGGTCTCTTTTCAGTTCCTGGTTTACCCGCCTTGCCGTCTACTTCTGCTTCCGCTATACTATCGATCTCTGGTTTGATCAGGACCCGAAAAAGACAGCAAGAATGATTCGAAGAAGTTTATCTGTCATCTGGCTCATGTGTTTAGAGCGGTGGAGCAGGTGCAGTCAGAGATTTGACATTCATGATATGATTGATATTGCCCACCTCTACTCCAAGGAAGTGGAACACTCCGAAGAGAATGTGGAGCGAATGAAGGGCAGGGCCAAGGGAGTCGCAAAGCGACGGAACAATCTGTAGTCACTTTTGGCACCCAAATCATTAACCCACAACATTATATTAGAAAGAAGGATATCCACGATTGACCAATGACCTAACAAACCATAAGAAGAAACCCATGAGCAGTCACATGCTCGGTATCATGCATATTATCCTGGCAGCGCTAGGCTTCTCCCTGATGTCACTTTTCTTAAAGATGGCGGGAGATGTTCCGACGATGCAGAAGGCCTTCTTCCGCAACATTGTGACGCTGGGATTAGCGATCTTTCTTCTCTGTAAATCTGAGGAGAGATTTCACATCAAGAAGGGTAACGTTCCTTACCTGTTGCTCCGCTCGATAGGCGGTACGATTGGCCTGATCTGCAACTTCTGGGCAATCGACCATCTAGCCCTGGCAGATGCCAATATTCTAAACAAGATGTCTCCTTTCTTTTCGATGCTGATGTCGATCTTCATCTTAAAGGAGAAGCCAAATAAAGTAGAATGGCTGACTATCATAGCAGCCTTTATCGGAGCTCTCTTCGTCGTAAAACCGACATCAGGGCTTGCAAGCCTTCCCGCCGTCGTCGGACTGATCGGTGGATTTTCGGCTGGTACCGCTTACACCTACATCCGAAAGCTGGGAGAAAGAGGCGAGCGAGGCAATATCATCGTCTTCGTCTTCTCTTCCTTCTCCACTATCATCACACTGCCATTTATCCTGTTTGACTATCATCCGATGACACTGATTCAGTTCGGATTTCTAATTCTTGCAGGACTCGGTGCTATGATGGGACAGCTGAACATCACCGCTGCCTACACTTACGCACCCGCCAAGGAGATTTCTGTGTTCGACTACACACAGGTTGTCTTCGCAGCCATGTGGGGCTTCCTCACCTTTGGAGAGATTCCAGACGGATGGAGTTTTCTCGGCTATGTGATCATTATCGGAATGGCACTCTTAAAATGGTACTACGTAAATCATATGACTCAGGAGGGCTGACATTTGAATATCTTATTTGACCTTGACGATACAATTTATAACTTGATGGAGCCTTTCGAGAGGGTACACCAGGTGATTTATCCTGCTCTCTATCAAAAGGCACTGGAAACGATAAAAGAAGGACAGACACCTGTCCCTGTAGCTCCCGACCAAGTGGATGTTGACTGGCTCTTTATGCGATTCCGCCAGCACAGCGATCAGATCCTTCCTCTGGAACACACTGGTGATATTGATCCCAAGGATACTTTCTATGAGCGCCTGGTTCGAACTTACGGTGACTTAAACGTCCCTATCTCCAGAGAAGATGGAGACGAGTATGAGAAGCTCTACCGTTCCTATCAGAAGGATATCCACATTCCTGAAGGAACAATCACAATCTTAGATTACTGCCACGATGCTCCGGAAATCACCATGGGAATTCTCACCAACGGACGCGTCAGCTTCCAGGGAAGCAAGGTGGAAACTCTGCATTTAAGCAAATGGTTTGATAAGGACCATATCTTTATCTCTCAGGCTGTCGGTTATGAGAAACCAGAGGTAGAAACCTTCTTAACCATCCAGAAGAAGCTGGACGTAAATCCGGACGATACCTGGTATGTGGGCGATACCTATGTGGCAGATATTCTGGGAGCCAAGAGAGCTGGATGGCATGCCATCTGGTATAACCACCGAGGAAGAGACCTCCTGGCAGAAGCGAAAAAGGGCGGCTTCACTGAGGCTGATATTAACCAGTTGGGCGCATGGCCAGATCAGACGATCAAGAGTGAGGAAGCTCTCTACCGATTTATCAAAGACCTTAATGAAGATAATAAGAACTAAGAAAGGGAACATTTATGAAACTGATTTTCATTCGACACGGAGATCCCAACTATAATTATCAAGAAGGTGACCCTAAGGGTACCTATCAGTCTATCACTGAGGCAGGCCACAGGGAAGCGAAGGCTCTTGCCGATCACATCGAAGCTTACCATCCGGACGAGATCTATGTCTCTCCTCTGGGAAGAGCACAGGAGACTGCAGGATACAGTTTAGAGAAACTTGGCATGGAAGCAACAACCTTAGACTGGCTACGGGAATTCCCTGTTCATGTAGATCCTAATCTGTCTGAGGAAGTTCAGGAGGCTTTCAGAACAGAACTGGAACAGAAAGATGATGGCACTTACAAAACCCGAATTCCTTGGGATATGCTTCCTTCCTACTGGACCGAACACCCGGAATATATGGACCTAGAAGGATGGAGGGAATCTGTTATTGCAAAATGCAGTGATATGATTCCAGTACACGATCACATCATCGAAGAATTCGACCGACTTCTGGCAAATCACGGATATGAGCGAGAGAGATATCACTATAAAGTCAGAAAGAGTAATGGCAAGACTCTGGTCTTCTTCTGCCACTTCGGTCTCACCTGCATCCTCCTGGCTCACTTATGGAACGTGAGCCCTTTTATAGTGCTTCAAAACGTAGCAGCTGCCCCGACCTCGGTCACAGTCTTCGCTAGCGAGGAGCGAGAACACGGACTGGCAGCCTTCCGTACACTGCGTGTGGGAGATATCTCCCATCTGTCCTTGGCGGGACTTGAGCCTTCCTTCTCCGCACGCTTCTGCGAGCGCTATGAGAACAAGGACGAACGCCACTAGCTTGTACACGCAGGAAGCCCTGCCTGACAATCATACCATGTCAGACAGGGCTTCCTTAGTACATGAAACTCTTTATGATCTATTCCAATTTATCTTACTTTCGCTTTCTTGCTTAGTCCATTGGCACGGAAGATCTTCTTATAGTAAGACTTCTTACCCTTTGGAGTCTTGATGATGAGCTTCTTACCGTTCTTATAACCTGCCTTGCGGAAAGAATCCTCTCCAATATTCACATCTTTAAGCTTAGTGGTCTTAAAGGTGATCTTTCTTAAATTCTTACAATTATAGAAAGCATCTACTCCGATTGCCTCGACATTCCTTCCGACAACAATCTTACGAACCAGACGGTTTCCACTGAAAGCCTCATCTGCAATGGATGTGACTTTGTACTTGGTTCCTAAGATAGTTATATTATCTGGGATGACAGCTGTCTTACCATCACTCGATGTCGCTCCATAGTATGCTACCTCAAAGCTATTCTCCACTGTATTATTATCATCTAAAGTGATGACACCATTGTCGGATACCTTTGATACTGATACTGTATTTCTGGTACTTGCAGCCTTAGCTGGGAGCCCAAAACTAGTCATTGCGAGCATACCTGCTGCCAACATAGCAACCATACCTGACTTAAAAAACTTTCTCTCTCGTCTCATAATTATTCCTCTCTCTCTATTACGGTGACTCAAAGAAAATGTCATCTCTATCTGATAATTACTTGTAATATTCTCAAATAACATCATTTCTTATGGTTCTATTATACTATCATTGCTTCGAAAAGACTAGTAATTCAATTTATGGAATTTTACACCTTTGAAATCAAGGCTGCTGTTCAAGTATGATTTCTATCCCTTGCCTTTTCTCACTGGTTCCCATCCTTGCCTACGCTCCGCCTTTGTGCTATCTGCTCCTTACAAAAAACAATTCAAGGTAAGGAGCAGCCACACAATACCGCTCAGATGGGAAGCCAGCTATCGAAAAGGCCATAGAAATATATTAAGATATCAAACTTGAATAGCTAGGATTTAGGAGTTCAGTACTTTGATATAATCCTTCATGTAGGCTGGAAGATCTGGCGGTCTTCTGGCGGAAATAATATTACCGTCCACAACAGAAGGCTGATCAACCCAGGTTGCGCCTGCATTTCTCATATCATCCTTGATTCCTGGGGTACTAGTTACGGTCTTACCCTTCAGGATATCTGCGGAAATAAGGACCCATCCTGCGTGGCAGATTTCTCCGATCGGTTTGCCTGCGGCATTTATCCTACGCACAATCTCCAGTACCTCCGGATAGCGTCTCAGTTTATCTGGTGCCCATCCTCCTGGCACTAACAGTCCATCGTAGTCATCTGGATCTACATCGTAGAATGAGATGTCAGAATCGAATGGTACTCCATACTTACCATGATAAGTATGCTCTGCCTTCTCTCCAGCAACTACCACCTGGCACCCTTCTTCTCGAAGTCTCAAGACTGGATAAGTCAGTTCCAGATCTTCAAAATCTTCGCTGATTAAGGAAAGTATCTTTTTCATCTTGTTCCCCTTTCTGATGATATACTATCATCCTTTTTGGCTCTGGTTTACAGTGTCATTTATCTTCCAGTGTCTTCTGCCTTTCCTGATTAAGGTGATCATTAACAGAATCAGGACTCCACAAAGGACTCCGCTGCTGTCAATCAGGATGTCTGAAAACTGTCCGCTGCGGCCCGGTACAAAGAGCTGATGATACTCATCCGTGCCAGCATAGACTGTTCCCGCCACCCAGGCCTTGACACATAAAAGTTTAAGATAAAAGAAGCCCCCGTCCTTCTCCTTTGCTGAGTATAGTTTCTCCCACATTTCATGATAAAAGAAACCGAAAAAGAGCATTCCTAGGACTGCATATTCTGTCGCGTGTGCTGTCTTGCGCACGGGATGGTCAATCTTTACAGCGAGGGCATACTGTCTGTCCTTTGACCAGCTTCGATAGCCTGGCACAAAGAGCTGGCAGACTGCCCGCCCCACTCTGGTGGAATCTTCTGTGGATCGATTGCCATCTCTGCCAGAAAAGGTATATATACACCCCATCCACAGTATGATCAGCAGAAGTAATATCCTTCTATATTGTCTGTGAGATAATCTTCTCCTGTTCAATGAACTTCCTACTCTCTATCATAATCTTCTGAAGATTTTCAAGATCTCTGTCCACATCTCCTGTCTCTAAAGAATGATTGGAATCCGGAACAAGGATCATTGGAATCTTCTGCTTGTCTGTCGCATCTATCAAGTCTTCTGTCTTAGCCCAGGGATCACTGGTTCCATGAAATGCAATCGCATCCTTCAGATACTGATGTTCCTGGTCGAACTGGAAAGTCTCAAGAAGAGGCGTATACATGAGATGTCTCGATGGAATCTTATGCTGACTCGCCCAGGCAAGGGCTACTGTCGTTCCAATACTTTTTGAGAGAATCAGCACATCCTCATAGGCTGAGAAATCTATCCCAGCTGTCATATCACAGGTCTGCTCCATGGCGATCTCATATGACTTTCTCATCTTGGCCTGGTCTCCCTTCACCTTCTTAGGAAAGCCGTGATATTTCAGCTCCTTAATCTCATAGCCAGCATTCTTGGCAAGCTTCTTTGAAAAATATAAGAGCGGTTTATCGGTGTGATAGCCGATTCCCGGAAACACTAATGCTATCTTACTCATTTCTTCTCCTTTACGTGACTGTGCCTGCTGCGACTATTTACCAGAGATGGTAGCTCCAGATGCGGTGGTCGCTGCCGTTGCTCCCTCATTGCTGTCTGATCCATAAACCTGATTAGAATTAGACTGACCAGACTGTGTCTCAGAAGATGTGGTCTCCTGCTTACTTGATGCAGTTGCCTGTGCAGCCTTATGTTCCTCGTAGGTCTTAAAGTAGATATTAGACCCATCGTTCTTGCTCGCATCATACTGGAAGTAGAGATAATCATTCTTCGCTGGATTCAGAACACCATTGATCGCTTCCTGGCTTGGATTAGAAATCGGACCTGCAGGAAGTCCATCATTTAAATAAGTATTATATGGAGATGGATACTGAAGATCTGTATACAGTACTCTTTTCACTCCATACATTCCATCTGAGATTGCATAGACAACTGTCGAATCGAATTGCAGTCTCATCTTCTGATTCAGTCGATTAGAAATGACTGCTGCTACCATCGGATAATCCTTCGCCTGATAGGTCTCCATCTGACATAAGGAAGCTCGGTTAAGAACATCTACCACAGTCATTCCTGCCGCATCCGCCTTCTTCTGCTCCTCTGCCGTCCAATGCTTATCAAAATTGTCCAGCATGTCTTTCACTAACTGATCTGGTGTGATGTTATCTCCCAGATAATAAGTTCCCGGATACAGGAATCCCTGCAGCTGATATCTGACATCCTTTGCATCAGGAAGAACGGAAGCATATTTAGAAGTCGCAGCTGCCTTAGTAACGGCTGCCAGAAACTCATCTGAAGTCATTGCCCCCTTCTTCTCTAGCTTTGCGCCAATCTGCTCCGCAGAATAACCTCCAGGAACGACCAGCGTGTGAGCATCCTCCTGACCATTTGTAGTGGCAAGCTTCTTGATAATCGCATCGACTGTCATACCACTGTTTAACTGATATGTACCGTAGCGAATCTTACCCTGATAAGGAGAGCGAGACAACTTCACCAGGAATACTGACTGATAAAGGATGACACCTTTCTTCTGAAGCTTCGAAGCCACTTTCCGACTGTTTTCACCTCGCTTGATTGTCACGGTGATATTCTTGCCTGGCTTGGTTGTCTTACGGAAGTATTCCTTCCCCAGGACTGCTCCGCCTGCCACGCCTAAAAAGACCGCCAGCATGACAACTCCGCCGATTATCTTACGGACTGGATGCGACTTCTTGGTCTTTGCTCTGCGGCGAGAAGAAGTCTGATCTTCCTCTTTCTTCTCATTGTTATCTTGATCTTTTTTCGCTTTATTCTCCTTATCTTTCATGAACGATTATCTCCTTTACATTCTTTAGAATTGTCTGCTATAGTGAAGTAATGATTCGAAGGAGGTTACAACATGCAGACGATAATTTATCTCGCAATCCGCGAGCCATATCTCCAATCCTACATGTCCTACATACATCATCACTTAATTAAGTGTATCATAAAACCATTGACCCGAAAAGATTTTTCCCAGCATCTAGATTTTGAGAAAGCTAAGACTAGCCATTCGTCTTTCTCCTTTCTCTTCTGCGACAGTGATGCCAGTCTGGAAGCCTTCAAAGACTGCCCTCTTCCACGAATTGCAGTCCGTCATGAAGGCAATGCTTCGGATTCTCTGATGTCTGCCCGCTGGCTGATTGATTCCCCGGAATCCATCTCTCAGGATTACCTGGCTATGGTTCATGCCCGCTACTTTGAGCTTCCCCTCTCTGTAGCTGTCACTCCAAGTCTTCTCCTAAGAGAACTTACTTATGATGATCTCACCGCCTTAATTCGCCTGCAGACAGAGAATATTGATAACCCAGATGGCTGTTTCTTCACAGACGGTCTCGAGACTGCTGAAGATTTCCTTGACGATTATATCGGCAATCAATATCCCTTCTACGACTTTGGCTACTACGCGATTGAGATTCGGGAGAAAGAATCCATGTCTGCTGTCCGGGCTCTTCAGACTATGAATCCCAAGTACATGCATGAAGAGAAGATTGACGTCAAGTTAGAAGAAAAATACGGTGTCCCAGTGAACCCCTGGGTGGTCGGAATTGCCGGATTCTCTATGGAAACCATCGAGGGGGAGCCAGCCTTAGACTTTGGCTACTCCATCCTGTCCGACTGGCAGGGCAATGGCATAGCGACAGAAGCAGTCATGGGACTGTTAGGCAATCTCAGCTCGCAGAACAAGATCTGGCGGTCCCCTCTTTTTGAGGAGACGATCCAGGAGATTCCTATCTATGTCCGTGTGCGAAAAAAGAACCATAAGGGAGTCCGCTTCGCCCGCAGGCTCTTCACCCATCCAGAACGATGGATGGACTCCAAATATCAATTTAAAAAAATATTATATCTATAAGCTGGCATCATCTATGTCCCGCTATCAATCTTAAAAAGGACCAGCTTTGATCCGATGCATGGAACTCGGAATCAAAGCTGGTCTTTATTGCTAAGCATGCAAGTGATGTGCCAATGGTACTTCAGCCTGCTTGTATCTTGTATTGTCTGACTATTGAAACCTTTATGTCTTAACAGTCACTGTTGTCCTTTCCCTGTTTTGCTCTTCTTGCTTTTCTTCGCTGCTTTCTCGCATTCTTGTCAATCAACAGATAGAAGGTCGGCATCAATAACAGACAGAGCAGGGTGGAGGCTACCAATCCTCCGATAATTACGAAGGCCATTCCTCGCATAATCTCATTACTCTTGGTCACCGCCATTGGAATCATAGCCAGGATGGTGGTGAGTGTCGTCATGAGAATCGGTCTCAATCTGATCTTACCTGCAGTGACTAAGGCATCCTCAAGCGACATCCTGCGACGCTCCTGATTGGTCGTATCGACAATTAGAATACCATTATTAACTACGATACCCATCAGCATCAGGAATCCCATCATGGATACCATATCCAGAGAACTTCTGGTGAGGAAAAGCAGAAGGAAAGATCCAATCAGTGAGAATGGAATACAGGTCATAACCATCAGAGAGAATCTAGGGGACTCGAACTGCATAGCCATCACCAGGAAGACAAGGAAGATAGCCGCAAGGATCGAATAGAAGATCGCACTCAGGTTCTCACTTGTCATGTTATCCATGTAGGAGGAGCTGACTCCGACACCCTTAGGATATTTAAGCTTCGCTGCCTTCTCTGTGATCTCCTTTTTCGCTGCTGACTTACTGTCCTCAGTGGCAACTGCAGAGATGGTCTGCTGATACTTTCCGTTACTCTTATGAATCGACTGACTCTTCTGATCATAGGAAATGTGTGCAATGTCGGAGAGTACCACTTCTCTCACACCGGCCGTGGACGCTGCAGATGACATAGCACCAGCTCCTACCATGGCTCCCATTCCTCCACCTCCGGCTCCGCTGGCCGCTGACATTCCTGCAGCTACTGCGTAGGATGAAGCAGAGCCTCCCATGGCGGATCCAATCAGGCGCTTATTCATCAAGTCATTGACATCCTGATATAGTCCATCCGGATAGTTAAGAATAATATCGTAATTATCTCCGTCTTTCTCCATCGTTGCCGCGGTAAGTCCTGTCAGAGTCTGATAGAGATCACCAGCTACACTTGCCGGAGTGAGTCCGTAGGCTGCTGCCTTCAGCGGATCAACCACGATGTGAGCACTAGTCTGGGCACTTGCCGCATCACTGGTAATATGTAAAATACCTGGAGTGTCTCTCATCAGCTGTTCGACCTTGGCAGAACCCTCTCTAAGAGCCTGCTGGTCATCACCCTCTAAAACTACGTTAATTAGATTGGAAGCAAGGCTGTTAGCACTGCTGCCCCCGCCTCCCATAGAGGAAGATCCTCCTGACGTCATGGAATCTCCACCAGTGGCGTCAACGAACACATCAGCATTTGTCAAACTGGCAAGACGGTCTGAATAGATTTCGACAGCCTTGGCACTGGACCGCTTACAATCTTTCACTGCATACGCAGTCAGAGTTGCTGTATTCTGAGCAATATTTAAAGTGTAATCCCGGAAATTCTTATCCTTGGAAATCATGCTCTCCATCTTCTCCATATCCTGGCTCATGTTGTCCAGTCTCGTTCCGGAGCGATAGGTTGTCGTGATGATAATAGATCCATCGTAAGAAGTTGGGATGAGTTCAACGTCTAATGTAGAGGCAAGTAGGAGTGACACGACAAGCATGGCTACTGTCGCCACTATGGTGGTCTTTCTCTTTCGCATCAGAGAACGCAGAATCTTGTCATATCTTTCCTTCACCCGATCAAGGAAATGATTAATTCGGCTGTCTTTCTTCTCTTTCGGATGAACTGCCACATAAAGAAGCGGAACTACGCACAGGGCTGAAATCAGAGAAGACAGCATAGCAAATACGATAATCCATCCCAGCTGTCCAAACATCTGACCTGCCATACCGTGAATCATGGTCATCGGCAGATAGACGACGATCGTAGTGATGGTGGAGGCTGTGATAGAGAGCATGACTACTCTGGCTCCACGTTCTGCCACCTTCTTAAGTTTCTGTCTTGGAGGTGCCTGATTATAATTATCTGCCCCCTCAGCAATTCCTTCGAGTGCCTCCTGGTCTGACACTTCCTTAATTCGGAAGATACTCTCAATGACGACAATAGAACTGTCCACAATCATACCGATTGCAATGACCAGAGAACCTGTTGTAATGACATTGAGGTCAAATCCAAACAATTGCATAAGGTCTAAGGTGGCAAAGACGGAGAGTGGCATCGAACTTCCGACAATCAGGCTGGCCCTCCAATCTCCAAAGAAGACGAAGAGGACAATCATCGCAAGAACGACACCGAGAATCAGAGTTTTAGCAACAGAAGTCAGACTGGCTGTAATCTGCTGGCCAGCATCATAGCTGACGGAAAGCTTCACCCCCGGATTCTCTTTATCTAACTGTTCCACTTTCCTCTTGATCGCTCTGGCAACAGAAACTGTGGAAGCCTTCTGACTCTTAATAACTCCGACAGAGACATTGTCCTGTCCATCATAGCGGCTGACCGACTCTGCCTTCTTGGCATCAAATCCAACTTCAGCGATATCACCGACCGTGATCTGGGCTCCCTTGCTGGTTGTGAGGACCGTATGCTTCAGATCATCTAAGTTCAGATATTTGGCACTGGTTGACACGTTAATATCCTGACTTCCTGCCTGAAGCTTTCCAGCAGGAACATTATAGTCTGCCGCACCGATTGCCGCACCGACGGAAGCGATGCTTAGACCATACTGGTTCATCTTGTCCTGATTCAGTTTCACTCGGACATAATTCTCTCTGCCTCCAGTCACATTGACCTTTGCGACATTAGGTACTGACTTAAGCTGAGGCTCCAAAGTATCATTGATGTAAGCCATCATATCAGCAGATCCATTATTGACTGCGGAGATGGTTACCGTATCCATCGCATTGACATCCATCTGGATAATGGTCGGATCCTTGGCATCATCTGGCAGATCCAGAGCATCTAAGGCAGCTGACAGATTGGTGTAGGCATCATTCATATCTGTGTCATAATCATAGGTCAGAGCTACCATACCGTAGTTCTCAAAGGAATACGACTCGACATTATTGACACCCGAAAGTACCTCACTGGAATCCTCAATCTTGCTGTTCACCAGATTGTCAACACTGTCTGCATCCGCTCCAGGATATACGGTATACACTACCATCATTGGCAGATTGATATCTGGGAGCAGTTCCATATCAAAGTTAAACATTGAAAAGACTCCAAATACGACAATACCCAGGATAACTAATGCCGTAGAGACTGGACGTTTTAATACTAATTTTGTCAGATTCATCTCTTCATCCCCTCTACTTTGTCACAACCTTGGCTCCGTCTTTTAAACCATAATTCCAGGTTGTCACGACTTGATCTCCCGCACTGATTCCATCCTGAATAGAAATCATATCATCATTGTAAAGTCCTGTTATCACATCGGCCCTCTTAGCTGTACCATTCTCGACTACATAAACATAAGCCTGATCATTCTCATAGTAGACCGCATCGTAAGGAATTAAGATCTGATCCGACACTGATTCACTCACTGTGGATACCGTAACATCGGTTCCTGAAGAGAACTGATTCTCAGAACCTGTATAAATCTGAGCTTCCACTTTAAAGAGACCCTTGCTGGCATCTACCGCATTGCCAATAGAAGTGATGCTTCCCTTGACATCCTGCTGTTCCTTGGCCGCCGTATTCCTGCTTCCCTCCTCGGAAGGATTAACCACGACTTCCTGCCCCTTCTTCAGCTGATTCTTGACTTCTTCTGTCACATAGAAAGTTACTAGCATCTGGTCTTTTCCAGAAACCTTAAAGGCTGGTGTCTGACCTGCCACCTCATTCTTAGTGACATTAACCGCCTCAACCACACCATCGATTGGAGAGGTTACCTTGTAAAGATCTTTCTGATACTGGGCACTGTCCACTCCAGTCTTAGCAGAATCAATCTGAGCGTCATAGGTATCGGTGTTGCCTCCTGCTGAATTCATGGCATCTTTGGAGTTCTTTAAAGACTTTTTCGATGCAGATAACTGCGTCTTCAGCTGAGCAATGGACTGCTTCAGACTGGTGATTCCACTAACTGTCTGAGAGTAGGCAGTAGAAGCCTGCGTTGCCGCTTTTTCTGCATCATCGCTGTTGCCTCTTAGAGCTTCCACACCGGAATCCGACAGATACTCCACTGTTACCCCTGATGACTTTAAAGCTTCCTTCAGGGCCTGTGCAGTCGCTGTCTTCTGTGCAGCTGCCGCGGCACTTGCCGCATCGGTACTCGCTCCCGCTTTGGAATCTCCTGCTGCCGCCATCTCAAGGCCCGCAGTAGTTTGACAGTCTGGGTTCGCATTTAAAAATGCCTGGAAATTTACCTGCAGATTCTGCGCAGTTTTGTACTTCAGCTTAGCGTCCTTATAGGCATTCACAGCAGAATCTGATGCCTTCTTAAGCTTTGACTTAGAAGCCTTCAGCTTGGCAAGCTGTTTCTCCTGGGCTGCAATCTGCTTCTCCATCCCATCAATTGATGTCTCAAGCTGGGTCAGACTTCCCTGACTCTGCTTCTTGGCAGAATCCATCTGATCCTTAGCGGCTTCCTTCCCTGCCCTGGCTGTCTTCTCCGCATTCTTGGCGTTCTCCACCCCAAAATCTGCAGCGGTATCATCAAACTGACACAGAACATCCCCCGCCTTTACATGATCTCCGACCTTCACATTGACCTTCTTGACCGTTCCAGAAACCAAAGGGGTTACATCCACCGAATTCACCGGGGAAAGTTCTCCGATGTATCTATTTGATACGGAAAGTGTACCCGCCTTTGCCGTCTGGGTCTTTACATGAACGGTCTGATCCATCTTTTTCGCACTCTTTTTCCCACAGCCAGTCAGCATAGCCCCTGCCATGCAGGCAGCCAACAAAACCGCAGTGCCCTTCTTTACGGCACTGACTTTTCGTAATCTAGTCATAACATCTCCTTTGCTGACCGAGAATCCTAATTCCGAGATTCCCGACTCAAGCTTAAAAATCAACAGTTGTCGACATAAGTTTAAAATTAAACAGATTAATTATACCATAGAATAGTTCTACTGGATATCTCTGAATTCGAATCTACGGTTAATTCATACTCTGAATTCAAATCTAGGGTTAATTCATTGCACGTCTTGGGAAGCTGTGCTATACTGATTCTCGCACGTTCGTAAAATATTCAGAAATATAAGTTTTTTAGATAGAGGTGTATACATGGAACCAATGAAAACAAGTGATTTCTACTATGATCTTCCCCAGGAACTGATTGCTCAGGATCCTCTGGAGAAGAGAGATATGTCCCGACTGATGGTCCTCGACAAGAAGACCGGTGAATGGGAGCACAAGATTTTCCACGATATTATCGATTATTTAAATCCTGGCGACTGCCTAGTCATCAATGATACTAAGGTTATCCCAGCAAGATTAATCGGTGCCAAGGAAGAGACCAATGGTAAAGTGGAAGTTCTTCTATTAAAGAATAAGGGTAACAATGTTTGGGAGACTCTGGTCAAACCAGGCAAGAAGATGCGTAAAGGTGCCAGAGTAGTCTTCGGTAACGGTGAACTTCACGCTGAAGTTCAGGATGTTCTGCCAGATGGCAATCGTCTGGTTCACTTTGAGTATGAGGGAATCTGGGAAGAGGTTCTGGACCGCCTGGGACAGATGCCGCTGCCTCCATACATCACTCATAAGCTGAAAGATAAGAATAGATATCAGACTGTCTACGCTAAGTATGAGGGATCTGCCGCAGCTCCAACTGCCGGACTGCATTTTACCAAAGAACTCCTGCAGCGTATTCAGGATAAGGGTGTCAAGATTGCTGAGATCACCTTACATGTCGGACTGGGAACCTTCCGTCCAGTTAAGGTAGATAACGTGGAAGAGCATCAGATGCACTCCGAGTACTACAATGTCACACCAGAAGCTGCCAAGATCATCAACGATACTCGTGCTGCCGGCGGACGAATCATCTCTGTAGGAACTACCAGTACTCGTACCTTAGAGTCCGTTGCAAAAGACGATGGAACTATCGTTCCAGGCTGTGGCAATACACAGATCTTTATCTATCCTGGATATAAATTCAAAGCCATCGATTGTCTGATCACTAACTTCCATCTTCCGGAATCTACACTGATCATGTTAGTCTCCGCTCTGGCAGGCAAAGAACATATCTTAGCTGCCTATGAAGAAGCTGTGAGACAGAGATACCGTTTCTTCAGTTTTGGAGATGCTATGTTTATTCATTAGGAATATTCTCATATTCACATAGACTATATTAGAACCGCTTCGGCGGTTCTTTTTTCGCCATCAATTTCCGAATAATATGAACAGCTACTGGCGATTCCTTCTGCATGCTAAGGCAGCAGGCTGGACTGCCACCGACACTTCTCTTGCATACTGCTTGACAGCAAAAGAAGCAGAACCTGTCCACTCATCAGTGTCCAGATTCTGCTTCTTATATTTTGAAATCTCTTAAACTTCTTCTATATAGATTCTCTCTAAATCACAACGCCTCGATTATGCTCTAATCTCAACTCCTGATTTCTTGAGCTCTTTTAAGATCTTATCAACAATGTTGTTGACTTCCTCTGTCTCTAAGCTTCGGTCAGATGCACGGAAGGTAAGGCTGAATGCAACAGACTTGTATCCTGCCTCAATCTGCTCTCCCTCATAGATATCGAATAACTTGATATTCTCTAAGAGTTTGCCGCCCTTCTGCTTCATCACTTTCTCAACCTGTCCTACGAAGATATCTTTCTTCATAACGAGAGCAAGGTCACGAGTAACAGCAGGGAACTTAGCAACTCCCTCATACTTACGCTCGAAGGTTACCTTATCCAGTAATGCTGGGATATCGATTCCAGCAACATAAACCTCTGTCTTAATCTCATAGTTTGCGCATACTAATGGATGAACCTGGCCGATATATCCAGCATAATCTCCATCAACATAGATGAGTGCCTGACGTCCTGGATGTAAGAATGGCTTCTCAGAGCTTGGTCTCCACTCTACCTTCTTACCGAATCCAAGTTTCAGGAATAACTCCTCAAGAACACCCTTCATTGTGAAGAAATCACCGTCGCCATACATTCCAAGTGTCAGCTTCATACGCTCATCTGGAAGTTCAGTCAGTGGAAGTGCCTTTGGAAGATATACATTGCCTAACTCATAGAGGCGAACATTCTTATTACGATGATTATAGTTTGTAGACAGAGAACTTAAGATACCATTCAGCTCGATAGTTCTCATGATACTGTACTCCTCACCGAGAGGATTAGAGATCACGATTGCATTTCTTAAGTCATCATCCTCTGGGATTAATAACTTGTCGAATACCTTAGGGCTCTCGAAGGAGTAACACATACCGCCGTCGAAACCATTGTACTCAGCAACGTCACGAGCAATATCTTCCACACGCATCTTTAAGGACTTCTTACCAGCAGTAGCCTCTCCTCTTGGAAGTGTGGATGGTACGTTAGCATATCCATAGAATCTTGCAACTTCCTCCGCGATATCAGCATCGCACTTTAAGTCCTGACGGAAGCTTGGGATATGAAGCTCCTGCTTCTCCTCATCGAATCCGATCTCAAGACGACGGAAGTAATCTTTCATGTCATCAACACTGACATTAGTTCCTAATAATTTATTATACTTATCTGGCTCGAATGGAAGAACAACTTCCTCTACGTGCTCAGGGTAGATATCAACTGCCCCGCCGACTACTTCTCCTGCTCCGAGTTCCTCGATAAGCTGGCATGCACGGTCCATGGCAGCCATAGCAAGCTCTGGGTCAAGACCCTTCTCAAACTTACCAGATGCATCTGTTCTCATACCGATACGTTTTGCAGAAAGACGGATGTTAGTACCATCAAAAGTAGCTGCCTCAAAGAGCATAGTCTTGATGTCATCAGTAACCATAGAGTTCTCTCCACCCATGATACCAGCGATTCCAACAGGTCCCTCAGCATCATTGATCATCAGAACATCTTTGTCCAGCTTACGCTCCTGTCCGTCTAAGGTTGTATATACATCGCCATCGTTGGCACGTTTTACAATGATCTTATGTCCGCGAACCTTGTCGAGGTCATAGGAATGCATTGGCTGTCCGTACTCTTCCATAACGTAGTTTGTGATATCAACGATGTTATTGATTGGACGGATTCCCATAGCAGCTAATCTTCTCTGCATCCACTTAGGTGATGGAGCGAGCTTAATGTTCTTAACTACGCGGGCCACATATCTTCTGCAGAGATCACCGGCTTCTACCTCGACGGAAACATAATCATTGACGTCCTCGCTGTTGCCTGTCTTCTTAATCTCTGGCTTAACTAACTTCTTGTTAAATGTAGCGGCACACTCTCTTGCCATACCAATCATAGAGTAGCAGTCTACACGGTTATTGGTGATCTCGAACTCTACAACCGCATCGTGAAGTCCCAGGGCCTCAACTGCATCGTCTCCTGGCTTTACTCCGCTGTTCTCTGGGAAAATGTAAAGACCATCCACTGGTGCTTCTGGATAGAAGTCACGGCTGCTTCCCAACTCCTCGATTGAGCACATCATACCAGCACTTGGCACACCACGAAGCTTACCCTTCTTGATCTTGATACCGCCCTCTGGGTTAGGACTTCCATCATGACCACCGGCAACACGTCCACCGTCTAATACGACAGGAACTAAAGCTCCCTCGAATACATTGGAGGCTCCTGTGACAATCTGAATTGTCTCACTTCCAACATTAACCTGGCAGATGACAAGCTTATCAGCATTTGGATGCTTCTCAATCTTCTCAACCTTACCAACTACAATCTTATCAAGATTCTTGTCAAGATAAACGGCACTCTCTACATTTGATCCTGACAGAGTCATATTATCAACATATTCCTGAACCGTACAATCAAGGTCTGGAACATAGGCTTTAATCCATGAAATAGGTGTATTCATTCTAACAACTCCTCCTAGAACTGATCCAAAAATCTTACGTCATTCTCATATAAGAGACGCATGTCATCAATCTCATATTTGAGCAGTGCGATACGCTCAAGTCCGATACCGAATGCGAATCCAGAGTATACCTCAGGATCGATTCCGCACATACGTAATACTCTAGGATGAACCATTCCACAGCCTAAGATCTCAATCCATCCGCTGCCTCCGCACATACGGCATCCTTTACCACCGCACTTGAAACAGGAGACATCAACCTCTGCACTTGGCTCGGTGAATGGGAAATGATGTGGACGGAATTTCAGTTTGGTATCTGGTCCGAAGAACTCCTGTGCAAACTGAAGGAGTGTACCCTTAAGGTCAGCAAATGTGATGTTCTTATCTACAACAAGTCCCTCTACCTGATGGAAAGATGGGCTATGTGTTGCATCAACCTCATCAGCACGGAATACACGGCCAGGAGCGATGATACGGATTGGCATCTTACCCTTCTGCATAATACGTGCCTGAACAGGAGATGTCTGTGTTCTTAAGAGGATATCCTTTGTGATGTAGAAAGTATCCTGCTCATCTTTTGCTGGATGATTAGCTGGAATGTTGAGGAGCTCGAAATTGTATTTATCGTACTCTACCTCAGGTCCCTCTACTACTTCGTAACCCATACCGATAAATACTCTCTCAAGATCATCAAGAGCGATCTGGTTTGGATGACGATGTCCAATCGCTGCCTTTCTTCCAGGAAGTGTGACATCGATAACTTCTCTCTTCATCTTCTCTTCTAAGAGTTTCTTCTCGATAGCCTCTCTCTTCTCTGTCATAAGGCTCTCAATCTTAGCACGGCTCTCATTGACCATCTGACCAACCTTAGGTCTGTCTTCCGGTGCAACGTCCTTCATACCCTTTAATAACTTAGACAGCTCACCCTTCTTACCAAGAAAGGCAACTCTGACATCATTAAGCTTATCAGTACTCTCAGCCTCTTCAATTGCGGCAAGAGCACGCTGTCTGATCTCTTCCAGCTTCTCTTTCATCATAATGAATTTCTCCTTTGCTTTTGCAATAAAAAAGCCCTCTTAGCTTATAAACTAAGAGGGACGATATATCTCGCGGTACCACCCTGATTCCTGCACATCATGCAGGCACTTCATTGGCACTTAACGCGTGCAACACGGTATCCCTTCCACTTGACATTCAAGTTCCTCGAAATACGGCTCCGATGCGGAAATTCAAAACAATAGCTTAACTCAGGAAAACTTCCAGCCGATGATCTTCCCTCTCTGACAGCAACTATGTTTCTACTGTGACATCTTCATAGCTGTTAACATCTGATATTCTATCTCATGAAAAAATATCTGTCAAGGATAGTTTCTGTTCATACTTTCAAAAGGAATGATAATGGATTCTACCTTCCATCATCAGTAATTGCTCACCCATCCTGCGAAGTTCCCCGAAGACTATCTCACGTCCCTTGTCGGTCTGATCCCAGTCTTCTCTGCTGATCCCATCAATGGCTACAGGGTGAACCAGGATTTTTAACTCCGGGAATACCAGCTTGTAATAGAAGTAAGCTCTTCTGGCATGATAAGCCTTGCAGCAGAGGATTGCGGTCGAAATCGTCTTGACATCTTCTGCCTCTTTTTTGGATTCCCTAGAAACATCCTCTCTGTCCCTGCACACAAATTCTGCATCCTTTGGAGAGATGATCTGATATCCCTTCTCTTCTAAGAGTCTTCTTGTCTTCTCGGCATTCTCCAAGGTGTAGGTTGCGGTCTGTTCTTTTAAGATGGCAGATTCCGGGACGCCGTTCTTCCTGAGAACTTCTGCCAGAAAGTCGGCCTCACAACTAAAGTCGGTTCCATATCGCCTGGCTGCCTCTTCTGATTTGACTCCCTGGAATCCTCCCTCAACCTTGGTGTAGCCTCCAGACGGGATGACCAGGGGTGCGAAACCCTGACGGTAAAGCCTTGCGGCTTCTTCTGTATGTTCCGGTCTGGCACATCCCGGGATAAAAATAAGGTCCGCCACCTGTGCTGACGGACGCTCCCCCACTGCTGCTGTAAGCTCATCGATATGGGTCTTAAGATAATAATCGGGAGTCAGAAAAATATAATCTGTCACTGCCACTTTTTCAAATTCTGGAAATTGATACATCTCTGCCTCCTGTAAGTTATTCTTCTTTAGAATTATTGGAATCAGCGAATTCTTCCTGCCGCTGGGCTCTGTCCTTGGCCCGCTGCTCGCGCTTTTGAACCTTCTGCTCTTTTCGCTGTTCTTTCTGTTCCTTCTTGAGTTCCTTCTTCTCCTGCCTCTCTTCCTGTACCTTGCGCGCCAGAATTCGCTGCTCACGGCGGATCTGCCGCTTCATAGATGGTCTCAAGACTCGAATCAGGCGATGATAGTTCTTCTTATTCTCAAGGAAGTAGTTAAACTCTGCCCCATAGAAAATCATAGACATACAGAGGTCCAGCCATACCAGAAGAATCATGATACTAGCCATACTTCCATAGAGGAAGGTGAAGTTTGGAAAATAATTCATATATAAAGAACAGATGAAGGATATGATAATCCACCCGATGGATGCCACCAAGGCTCCCGGCCACTGTTTGCTGAAATTAGACTGTCGGTTCGGGATAAACTGATAGATCAACATAAAGAAAACCGTCAGAACACCAAAAGTAAAGAGAATCTTCTGATTCATCACAAAGTTAATCAGCTTTCCCACATAAGGAATATGCTTATTGGCCAATGCCTGCACCATATTTCCGAAAATCCACAGAGATCCGATGATGATGACAAGAATACCGAAGACAATCGTGTATAACAGGCTGAAAAATCTCAAAGAGAAATAATTCCTGTTCTCATCAATATCGTAAACTGAATTCAATCCCATTACGATCGAGTAGATCCCCCTCGATGCCGCCCACAGGGCAACAATAATCGATAAGGTGAATACATTGGCTTCCGTCTTCCGCCAGAGTTCATTGACCATGCTCTGAATAAGAGATTTCTGCTCAAAAGACACGAGCTGCACCATAACATGAATCACATAATCCTTTGAAAGTGGTGTCTGTTTGATGATTGTTAAAAAAAAGATTAGAAATGGAAACAGGCTCATGACAATGAAGAAAGAGGACATAGCTCCGAACGCTCCGACATGATCTTCGTTACATTTCTTAGTAAAGTCCGACACCATCTGCAGAATCAACTGCTTGCGAGTTGCCTTCTCCACTGGCCCCCTTGCCTCGCGGACATGATCTTCAGTTTTTGTATTCTCGTCCGCAGGATGCGGTAATGGATTTCCCATAAGTCTTCTCCTAACAAAATGAACAGCCGCTGGCGTTCCTTTTTGCATGTATGGAAACAAGCTAGGCTGCCACCGCCAGCCCACTTGCATACTTGGCAAAAAAAACAGCCGTCCCATCAAAATGAGGCGGCCGCTATAAGCACACCCAAAATGCCGTGCCCTGCTAATTTGAGTCCTAGCGATAGCCAGGTGGGTAATCTCAATTAACACTTCTGACGTCCTTAAGCAAGGCGTGCCATCTATGCAACGATTTTAATTTCCCAAATTCAAAAAATGTAGGTTCAAATTTGCAGGGGTTATCGAACACCCCAGGCTTCGATTTAACTATATCGTAATATACTTGTGATTTCAAGATAAAAAAATGACAAGAAACTGTCATGAATTTCGTAGAACTTCGCACTGGACATAGAGCACAAATTGTACTATATGCAAAAGCATCAATCCAGAACCAACTGTTCATTAACCACATGATAGTCTCTATACTTATGCTTCAGAAGTGTATGCTTCATATAATTACAGAAATATTCCTCTCCCTGTTGTGCATACATGGTAAGCAGATACCTGGTAAGGAAATCTGTCTCCCAGTCAATGAGCATATATTTACGTCCTCTCATATAGAATTTTAAAGCACTATCATTCTGGTATTGTTCTTTCTGATAATTCTTACTGGCACTAATCCGGTCAATCACCATCTCCGCCACATAACGCTTGTCCATCTTCATTCCAGTCAGTCCTTCTCCCGGAACTGGACTGAAATCAATCCAATACTCGATGTGGTGTTTGTTCCTTCCCTTATGGTGGAGCCATCCGCGAGAGATGCGGTGAAGTTCCTTCTCTCGATTAATTGGACTTCGGTTGCCCTGAAAATAGATTACACCTGGAATAAACTCCACTGGACTGTACTTGGACAGATCATGGAGCAGTCCCTGTTTATAAAGGCCAACCCGAAAACACATCTGCATCACCAGAGATTTGTGGTGGTTAATTGTCCTCAAATGGCCCAGAAAATTATGTATCAGCTTCATATTTTCACCTCTGTTAATATATTTATCTTACATTATTTTTATCGGCTTTACAATCATCTTTTTTCATGGTATAGTGCCTGTTAAGACAGTTCATTTGTACCATCCTGTCTCTAAACAAAACCAGGACAGCCGATCACTGTTCTCTTATGGGAACAGTTTTTTTATGCGTTTTCGAGCTGTGGTACATGCCACAGCATTTTCTTTTTTATATAGGAGTTAAGCAATGTTTATATTAGAAACCGAAGCATCTTTTGATGCAGCGCATTTCCTTTATGATTATGATGGGAAATGTCGAAATATCCACGGACATCGCTGGCGGATCATCGCCCGAATCAAGAGTTCTTCCTTAGGTGAGAGCGGACAGACCAGAGATATGGTCATCGACTTCGGGGACTTTAAGGCAGCTTTAAAAGAGATCGCCGACCAGCTCGACCATTCCATGATCTATGAGACTGGTTCCTTAAAGCCAGCAACGATCGCCGCCTTTAAAGATGAGGACTTTAAGATGAATGAATTCCCATTCCGTCCTACTGCAGAGAGATTCTCTCAGTATTTCTTTGAGGAGCTTGTAAAGCGTCATTTTCCTGTCTTTGAGGTTCAGGTCTTTGAGACCCCGAAAAACTGCGCTACTTACCGTGAGGATTAGGCATGGATACGAAGAAGATCACAAGGAATGAAAGCGGTGAACTTACTTATCCAGTTGTGGAGAAGTTCATCAGTATTAACGGAGAGGGCACCAAGGCTGGTGAGTTGGCTGCATTTATCCGGCTTCGGGGATGCAACTTGAATTGCAGCTACTGTGATACTCTCTGGGCTAACACAGACACCTGTCCCTGCCAGTACTTGACTGCGTCTAATCTGGTGAACTGGCTCAGATCCTGCGGAGTTGCTAATGTCACCCTGACTGGCGGAGAGCCTCTGTTAAGACCAGAGGTCGCCGACTTGATCTGTCAGATTGGACAGGCTCGGATCCACCCGGAGGATTCTTCCGTGACACATCCATCGGAAGATTATTTTAAGGTAGAGATTGAGACGAACGGGAGCATTGATCTTGCTCCATTCACCAAGATGAGTTACCGACCTTCCTTCACTATGGATTATAAATGTCCAGACAGTGGTATGGAAGCGGCGATGAACCTGGACAATTTCAAACTTTTAGATTCCCGTGACACAGTCAAGTTTGTCGTGGGAAGCAGGGGCGACCTTGACAAGAGTACAGAGGTGATTCATAACTATATTTGGCAGGCAGATCATGCTGAACATGCAGCAGATGCCAATCTGCCACACATTTACTTTAGTCCAGTATTTTCAAAAATCGACCCACAGGATATCGTGGAGTATATGATAGAACACCACTTAAATGGTGTGCGCATCCAGCTTCAGATGCACAAATTCATCTGGCCGCCGGATATGCGCGGAGTTTAAAGAGGGGGAATAGCAATGGCAATCGATAAAGAAGCAATCAAAAAGCATATTCGGGGAATTCTGATTGCGCTCGGCGATGACCCAGACCGTGAAGGTTTGAAGGACACACCAGACCGCGTCGCAAGAATGTACGAAGAAGTTTTTGCGGGAATGAATTATACCAACCACGAGATTGCTCAGATGTACAACAAATCATTCAAAGATGATCTTGATGTCTCTCCAGATAGAAAGGATATCGTTCTGGTCCGTGACATCCCAATCTTCAGCTACTGTGAGCACCACATGGCACTTATGTATGATATGAGAGCGTCTGTTGCCTATCTCCCAAACGAGAAGGTCCTAGGCCTTTCCAAAATCGCAAGAATCTGTGATCTGGCTGCTAAGCGTCTCCAGCTTCAGGAGCGTATTGGATCAGATGTAGCAGAGATCATCATGGAGGCTGCTGATACCAAGGATGTTGCTGTAATTATCAAGGGAACTCACAGCTGTATGAGTGCCCGTGGTATCAAAAAGGAAGCAGCAAGCACGGTCACCACAACCTTCCGCGGAAGATTCGACAGCGACCCTGTCATTCAGAATCAGTTATATATGATGCTGCACCAGTAGATTAGGAATTAGAATTTATTAGAAAGAAGGATTATCATGCAGGAATTAAAGAATAAAGATGCTGCTGTTGTAGTATTCAGCGGCGGCCAGGACAGTACCACTTGTCTGTTCTGGGCAAAAAAGAGATACAAAGAAGTAATCGCACTCTCCTTTGACTATGGTCAGAGACATGTCAAGGAACTTGACTGCGCCAAAAGCATCTGCCAGAAGTACGGTGTGGAGCATCACATCATGGATATGAGTCTGTTGAATCAGCTTGCTCCAAACTCTCTCACCAGAACGGACATTCCGGTCGATGAGAACGCTCCAGAAGAAGGGACTCCAAACAGCTTCGTTGATGGAAGAAATATGCTTTTCTTAAGCTTCGCAGCTGTCTTTGCAAAGCAGCGAGGAATTACTGATATCATCACTGGTGTTTCTCAGAGCGATTTCTCTGGTTATCCAGACTGCCGTGATATCTTTGTTAAATCCCTCAATACCACACTGAACCTGGCTATGGATTATCAGTTTGACATTATCACACCTCTCATGTGGATTGACAAGAAGGAGACTTGGGCTTTAGCAGATGAGCTTGGTGTCTTTGATATCGTCCGCAACGAGACACTGACTTGCTACAATGGGATCATCGGCGATGGCTGCGGCCACTGTCCATCCTGCAAGCTCAGAAAGAAGGGTTTAGATGCCTACTTAGCTGAAAAGGCTGCAAAAAACTAATGATGAGACGTGGGTGTCAATAAAAAAGTGCAGAAGCTCTCATTCCCCTGAGAGTTCTGCACTTTTGTTATCATCTATTGCTACTTCTAATTTTTAATCTTCTAATTTTGACTCAAGCATCTTCTTCATTGCAGCGAGAGCCTCTTTCTCATCTGGCCCGTCACAAACTAATGTCAACTTGTCTCCGTAGCGAAATGTCCCACTTACTAGATTAATAATACTCCGGACACTGACATCCATGTAGTCGGTCTGCAAATGGATAATCGAATCGAATTTATCTGCCGCATCCGCAATCCGACTTGCAGGTTTTAAATGTATGCCCTCCGGGTTGCCAATTGTAACCTCGGTTTTAACCATATTTTTCTGCATCCTCCGTTTCTGCTTTGTTGTCCCTCTCCTACGTAAATTTATGTTAATTATATGACATTCGTGAATAGATGTAAAGAAGTCAATTTACGCGAATCACGCATTTTTTATATTATGGTTACTGTTCATGCATCATATCTCTCAGTGTTAAATAAGCTATTTTGATAGCTGACCTTCCACCTAAGCCGTATTGTCCTGCTGCTCCTTACCTAGATTCTAAATAAGATAAGGAGCA
>JAXJRI010000161.1:0-8609 GCA_036310685.1 Lachnospiraceae bacterium
ATAGGCATCCTTGGTGAAGAGAATTCCGATCTTGGCATCCTTAAAATGATACTCCAGGTCACAATCCAGGCGGATTGTCGCCAGATCCTTACTCATCAGTGCCTGATCATAATACTCTTTCAAATTGTTGCTGGCACGTTTCGGCTTAATATTATCCACATCTTCGTAAGCAGCCTCGATACTGTGATATTGCTTGATGATCTTTCCAGCGGTCTTCTCACCAATTCCAGGGACTCCAGGAATATTATCAGAACTATCTCCCATGAGACCCTTCATATCGATAAACTCTTTCGGAGATACTCCGTAAAGAACTTCTACATCTTTATCGTAATAATCCTCCGTCACGGTCTTGCCAGAACGTGTTTTTGGAATCTTAATCTTTACCTTACTTGTGGCTAACTGCAGCAGATCACGGTCTCCCGATACTACCACAACATCAAAGCCCTCCTCCTCTGCCTGATGGGAGATGGTACCGAGAATATCATCCGCCTCGATTCCCGCCTGCGTCACCACAGGAATCTCCATCGAAGTTAATACCTTTTGAGTCAGCGGAACCTGCTCCAAAAGCTCCTTCGGCATCGGGCTTCGGTTTCCCTTATATTCTTTATATTTGAGATGTCGGAAGGTAGGCTCCTTGCGGTCAAAGGCAACCAGAAGATAATTCGGCTTCTCCTCCTCGACATAGTGAAGCATGATATTTAAAAATCCAAGCACCGCATTGGTGTGGACACCTTCCGAATTCGTGAGATTCGGGAGTCCATAAAAGGCTCTGTTTAAGAGACTGTGCCCATCTAGGAGCATAATCTTATCTGACATAACTTCCTCCTATTATCCTATCCCTAACATCCTGCTTCTCTCAGGAAGGCGACATAACCCTTCTTCGCCTCATAGAGATCAGCTTTACTGATGACTTCCTTTGGACTGTGCATAGAAAGAACAGCGATACCGCTGTCCACAACCTCCATACCGTAGAGGGCTGCAATATAAGCGATCGTTCCGCCTCCGCCATAGTCAACCTTACCCAATTCGGCTGTCTGGAAGGCAACCTTGTTATCGTCAAAGATTCTGCGAATCTCTGCCAGATATTCCGCATTCGCATCATTGGATCCAGACTTTCCTCTGGCGCCAGTATATTTATTAATGACAAGACCTTTTCCAAAGAAAGCGCTGTTCTTCTTATCGAAAGCCTCTGCGTAAGATGGGTCAAAAGCTGCACTGACATCGGAAGAGAGCATCTTAGATCTTCTTAAAGTTCTTCGCAAGGCGAGGTCGGATGTATCCCCACTTGCGGCTAATAATTCTGCCACGGTATTCTCGAAGAATCTGGACTGCATGCCAGTTGCACCAACACTGCCAATCTCTTCTTTATCCACAAGAAGACAGCAACTACTTCTCTCAGGATTTCTCACGTCTAACATTGCCTCAAAGGAAGGATAAGCACATACTCTGTCATCATGACCATATCCGATAATCATAGAACGGTCTAAGCCCAGATCTCTTGCTGATCCGGCTGGAACCACCTCAAGCTCTGCACTCAGGAAATCTTCTTCCTCCATACCGTACTTATCCTTTAAGAGACGTAAGACATTAGCCTTGACGGCGTCCTTCTCTTCTCCCTCAAGCGGTCTACTTCCAACCAGGATATCTAACTTTTCTCCCTCAACGACCTCAGAGCCTTTCTTTGCCATCTGTCTAGAAGCTAAGTGAATCAGAAGGTCTGTCACATAAACGACTGGGTCTCTGTCGTCTTCACCGATATTCACCTGCCTTACAGTTCCATCCTTCATGGCAAGCACACCGTGAATTGCAAGAGGAATTGTGACCCACTGATACTTCTTAATCCCACCATAATAATGAGTGTCAAGATAAGCAAGCTCCTCACTCTCATAGAGCGGATTCTGCTTGATATCCAGTCTAGGGGAATCAATATGAGCACAGAGAATGTTCATCCCATCAGTCAATGGACGTCTGCCAATCTCAAAAAGAGCGACGGTCTTGCCCATGCCAATGTGATAAACCTTATCTCCCGGCTTCAAATCCATCTTCTGGTCAATCACTTTTGAAAGTTCTATATATCCTGCTTTCTCAGCTTCCCTCCCAAAGTATGCTGCACATTCTCTCTCTGTCTTCTGCTTGGTGAGAAAGTCTTTATATCGATCTGCAAGCGCAATAATCTTCTCCTCATCTTCTTCTGTATAAGTTAACCATGCATTATCTCGCATATTATTACATCCTTTCCATTGTAAACTATCAGTAAGTAGTATACCGATTTTATGCTTTAATTACAAGACGAGTGTACAAACAAGATGAAGAGCCGCTGGCAGTTCACTTGCATACATGACAACGAAAAAGGACTGCTTCTCGCAGTCCCTCCCATAATTCCTTAAAGATTCTTATTCTTCTCTCAGCTTGATCGCTGTCTTAATCAGTTCCACAGTCTTATCAACTCCAAGAATGGAACTATCTACGCAGAGGTCATAACTCTTGAGATCTCCCCACTTATTGGAGGTATAGTAATTATAGTAAGCAGCCCTCTGTTTATCAACACGGATTGCTTCTTCCTTCACCTTCTCTGGTGCAATCTTGTAATCATGCTCAATTCTTGCCTTCTTGAACTTCATCGGAGCATGAATGAAAACATTTAAGACATTGTCATAATCCTTCAGAGCATAGTCTGCACATCTTCCGACAATAACGCAAGGTCCTTTCTCTGCCAGCTTTTTAATCGTATCAAATGCAGCCAGGAAAACCTTCTGATTAAGCGGCATGTCGAATGATGATGCATTATATCCCAATGCATATGGATCCATCACCAGACTGTAGAGGAAAGAAGTCGTCGGCTTCTCGTCATAGTTCTCAAACATCTCCTCACAGATACCGCTCTCTTTCGCTGCAATTTTCAAAAGTTCTTTATCATAGAAAGGAATCCCATAATAGTCCGCAAGCTTCCTTCCGATCTCTCTTCCGCCACTGCCATACTGTCTTCCAATTGTGATTATCGTATTCATCTGACTCCTCCTCAACAGTTATCTCAAGTCACTCCTAGACATGTAATCATTCTTCCTTGAGTCTATTATACACTTTTCCTGGCAATAAAAAAAGAACCGAAAATTCCAAGTTAGAGAATTCTCGATTCTTTGTTACTATACACGCATGATATCTTCCGATACTTTATGTATCTATTCGATAGTTGGTTCCCATCTGAGCCGTATTGTGCTGTTACTTCTTACCTTATTACTTTAATTTTACTTTAATTCCTGTACAAATCCTCTGCCGAACTGAATATCCTGCATCATCTGTGCTTTCAAAGCTTCCACAGAGTCAAACTTGATTTCCGGTCTCTTAAAATGCAGAAGTTCTACTGTGAGTTTTCGATCATAGAGATCTCCTGAGAAGTCAAAGATATTCGTCTCAATGTTCTTCTCTAAAGTATCCTTTACCGTCGGTTTCACCCCGACATTAGTGATACCGTAATAGACCTTCTTCTCGGAAGAATTCTCGATAGAATCTAAGATAATCCTTGAGACATACACTCCATTTCTTGGGGCAAATTTCTCTTTCTTAATCTCCTGATTGACTGTCGGAATCTGAATCGTTCTTCCAAGTTCCTTGCCGTGAATCACCGTACCATGAACGGAGTAAGGTCTGCCAAGCAGCTTGGTAACCATCTCCATATCACCTTCCGTCAGGCACTCACGAATTCGGGTGGAACTGACATCCTTTCCGTCAATCTGAAGTTTGTCTATCACCTTAAGGTCATATCCGCACTCATCCTTATACTTCTCAAGGTCCTCAATGCTGCCAGATCGGTTCTTTCCAAAATGGAAATCTGCACCTATCACAACGAGCTTCGCTCCAACCTTCTCCACGAGCACCTTATGAATAAAGTCACTCGGTGTCATGCTGGCGAATTCCCTGGTGAAAGGATACTCGATCAAGATATCAATCCCCATCCCTTCCAGGATGTGGTGTCTCTCTTCTTTGGTGTAGATTGTCTGGTATTTTGCACCTTTCAGCAGGATAGCTGGAGGCATACTGAAGGTAAACATAACGCTCTGAAGCTTATCCTCATGGTTTGTAATCTCCTGAATAAGAAGCTGATGGCCACGGTGAATCCCTTCAAACTTGCCAAGGGCTACTGCAGAATGATCGATATGAAATTCTGAATCTGTTATGTATTGCATTATTCTACTTTTTTCTAATTATGTATAGGTTAACTGCTCATCAGCTTAAGCGAAGTCAAAGAATAACTTGTAAGGCTTAAGTTCCCCCGTCTCTTCCTGGTAATCATAGACCCCGATAAACTGGTTCTTCCAGTCATAGACTCGGTATCTTCTTCCAGGAATCAATTCCTCTTCCAGTCTGAGATATCTCTTAGGAAGAGCGTTTCCATTATATAGCTTCTTCTCACCCTGGCTGATGACATCCACTCTGGATAGGTCAGCAAATGCTGCATCAATCGGCACAATCACCTGGTCCAATTGATCCTGGTCGCGCAGATCTTCTACCTGAGCAAGCGTCAACGAATCAGTCTCGTGAAAAGCCTCCACATCCGTTCGCTTAAGCTCCTTCATGCAGGCAACGGTACCAGCCTTGATTCCGATATCCCTGCAAAGGCTTCGGATATAGGTTCCCTTTGAACAGGTGACACGGAATCTCACATAAGGAAGATCCATAGAAAGAATCTCAAGTGAGAAAATGTGTACCCTGCAAGGTTTTCTCTCTACGGTGATTCCAGCTCTGGCCAGCTCATAGAGCTTTTTACCATTCTGCTTCTTAGCCGAATACATAGGTGGCACCTGGTCATAGTCACCGAGGAAAGAATTCATAATCTCAATCAAGGCCTCTTCCCCGACCTCTACTGGCTTTTCCGAGAGAATCTGTCCTGTCGTATCCTCTGTATCTGTCTCTACTCCTAAAAGCATCACTGCCTCATAAGTCTTCTTCCAGTCTCCGATCATATCACAGAGCTTGGTCGCTTTTCCAAGACAGACTGGGAGTACTCCCACAGCTGCAGGATCCAGGGTCCCAGTGTGGCCAATCTTCTTCTGATGAAGAATACCTCTCAGCTTTGCGACAACATCATGAGAGGTAAAACCTGCTTCCTTGTAGATATTAATGATGCCATTTCTCATCACTTTATTATGCGTCGACTTTTGCATGAGCTTCTCCATCTAACTGAGATTCTACCATCTTAGCAATATTCATGACGATATCTCTCCAGGTACCGTGACAGGTACAACCCGCTGCCTTGACATGACCGCCACCACCAAAGAAGGTCGCGATCTTGCTGACATTGACGAGATCGTTAGAACGCATGGAAACCTTATAGTCTCCCTCTTTTGTCTCATGGAGCAGGACAGCACACTCAACACCCTCGGTGATGCGGAGCTGATCAATAATACCGTCTAAATCACTGCCGTCAATTCCATAGAACTTGAAATCCTTCTGTGTGACAACAGAGAAAATCATTCGGCCGTCTAACATTAGGATACTCTCCATCAGAGCTCGTCCCAGAATCTGATTCTGAATGTAGGTCTTCTTATAGAAAGTACTATCAATAATCTCTTCTGTCTGAATCCCCTTTTCAATCAGGGCTCCTGCCGCTTCCATAGTCATTCTTGTCGTATTGGTATGCTTAAACACTCCGGTATCATGAACGATACCCATATAAAGCGCCTCCGCAACCGCAAGATCAATCTTATCTTCATCCAACATGTAGAAAAGAATCTCTGACGTGGAAGACATATCTGGATAGATAAACCTGAGATCACCAAATCCCTGGTTAGTAATGTGGTGATCGATACATACTTTATAAGGAGTCTCAAGATAATAATTCTCATTGAAACCCAGGCGCTCTGTATCAGAGCAGTCCAGGGAGAAATACAGGTCGTATTTCTCCTCCTCTGTATGTTCATGACGAATCTTATCCGCATTCGCTAAAAACTTGAATGGTTCCTGGATTGGCTCTAAATAGAGATCAATCTTCTTATCAGGGTAGAGCGAAGTAAGATAATTGTACAGACCTAAGGTGGAACCGACACAATCGCCGTCCGGATGCTGATGTCCAGAGATAGCAATCGTCTCCGCCGCACTGATCTGCTCCCTCAGTGCCACAAGATCCTGCTTATTGATCGGATTCCTCATGATCTTCTGCTTCCTCCTTTGCCTTAAGCGCCTCAAGGCGGTCTCTCTCGTGGAGAGGCGCATTGACCTCGTCAATCTTTTTCGACATCTCAATTCCATACTCGATGGACTGATCTAAGATAAATTTGATGTCTGGTGTATTTCTTAAATTTACAGTGTGCGCCAGCTCTCTTCTGATATAGCCGTGAGCACTTTGTAATCCCTCTAGGGTCTTCTGCTGGGATTCCTCATCACCTAACACACTGATATATGCTTTGCAGGTCTTAAGATCAGGAGCGACCGTCACTGCGGTGACAGATGTCATCGGATTGATTCTCGGATCCTTAATCTCACTGCTGATAATGCGGGAAAGTTCTCTCTGAACTTCCGCATTAATTCTGATATTCTTTACACTGTTCTTTCTCATGATGAGTCTCCTCCCTATCTAGGAATCTCTTCCATCACGAAGGCCTCAACCTGGTCACCCTCTTTGATATCGTTAAACTTCTCAAAGACGATACCACACTCAAAGCCCTGTTTTACTTCTTTTGCATCATCCTTGAAACGCTTTAAGGATGCGAGTGTTCCCTCGTATACGACGATACCGTCACGGACAAGTCGTACCTGAGAATCTTTGGTGACAGATCCGTCTGTTACATAACATCCAGCGATTGTACCGACACCACTTGCCTTGTAGAGCTGACGAACATCAAGGTGTCCGATAACCTTCTCCTGATATACAGGGTCAAGCATACCCTTCATAGCGGCCTCAATATCCTCAATTGCATTGTAGATGACACGGTAGAGTCTCATATCAATCTTCTCACGTTCAGCCATAGCCTTAGCAAGAGAATCCGGTCTTACGTTAAATCCGATGATGATGGCGTTAGATGCTGCAGCAAGAGTAACATCAGACTCATTGATAGCACCAACAGCACCATGGATAACTGTAATCTTAACTTCCTCATTAGAAAGTTTCTCAAGACTCTGCTTAACAGCCTCCACAGATCCCTGTACATCGGCTTTGACAATCAGATTTAACTCTTTAACCTTACCAGCCTGAATCTGATCAAACAGATCATCCAGGGATAACTTACTCTTGGTATCCTCAATCATCTTCTCTCTAGAGTAAGCCACGAATGCCTCAGCAGTGGAACGTGCTTCCTTCTCAGACTCATGAGCGATCATAGTATCACCAGAGAATGGTACATCGTTAAGGCCTAAAATCTCTACTGGAACAGATGGTCCTGCGGACTTCACACGCTGTCCCTTATCATTGACCATCGCACGGACACGTCCGTATGTATGACCGACATTGATAGTATCTCCAACATGAAGAGTACCCTTCTGAATTAAGATAGTGGCAACTGGTCCACGACCCTTATCCAGCTTAGCCTCGATGACAAGACCTCTTGCCAGACGATCTGGGTTCGCTTTAAGCTCCATAATCTCTGCAGTCAAGGTGATAGTCTCTAAGAGATCACTGATACCTTCACCTGTCTTAGCAGATACAGGAACAAAACTTGTAGTACCGCCCCAGTCATCAGCAACCAGACCATACTCAGTAAGCTCCTGCTTTACTCGGTCAATATTAGCTCCCTCTTTATCAATCTTATTGACAGCAACGATAACCTCAACTCCCGCAGACTTTGCATGGTTGATAGCCTCAATAGTCTGTGGCATAACACCATCATCTGCTGCAACAACTAAGACAGCGATATCTGTTGCCTGCGCACCTCTTAAACGCATGGAAGTAAATGCTTCGTGTCCTGGCGTATCTAAGAATGTGATCTTCTCTCCGTTAATCGGAACGACATAAGCACCGATATGCTGAGTAATTCCACCTGCCTCACCTTCTGTGACATGTGTCTTACGGATACGGTCAAGAAGGGAAGTCTTACCATGGTCAACGTGTCCCATAACACAGACAACTGGTGGACGTGGAACCATCTTGCTCTCGTCCTCATCTTCCTCTTTTAAGAGCTCCTCAATCCTGTCAACCTTAACCTCTTCCTCTGCGATACAGTTGTAATCCATTGCGATCTCTGCCGCATCCTCAAAACTGAACTCAGTATTGATGGTTACCATCTTACCGTCTAAGAAAAGCTTCTTAATGATAACAGCTGGTGTTACCTTACAAGCATCTGCAAGTTCCTTCATAGTACAAGGATTTGGAAGGATGATATTGCGGATCTCGTCCACCTTCTCCTCCTTAGGCTGCTGTGGTTTCGGTGGCTGAATATTGGTCTTCTTATTGTTCTGTTTGTTCTTCTTATTATGCTTTGGACCATTGCTGTAAGCATTGTAACCGCCACGATTATCATTCTTGTTGAACTCACGGTTCTTATTATGGCGATTGTTATTCGATCTGGACTCCTTTGTGTTCATCACGTTGTCGCCGCCAGCACTGAATCCGCCACGTCTGTCATTACGACGATTATCCCCGTTTCTATTACCGCGATTGTCGTTATTATGGTCATTAC
>JAXJRI010000162.1:0-4172 GCA_036310685.1 Lachnospiraceae bacterium
ATAATGAAGTGGTGATTAGCACCACAAAAATGCGAATGAAGGGCTGGAATGTGGGAGTCGCAAAGCGACGGAACAATCCGTAGTCACTTTTGGCACCCACATCACACTATGATGCCAAACAAAAAGAGGGCGTTCCGAAAATTCGGAACGCCCTTCATTGTCATATCTTTTATACGGAATGATTCTTTGCGATGTAAACTGGGAAGGTGTCTGTACCCTTAACCTCTTTATTACGAGTAATGGTAACACCCTTATCAGTTACTACATTCTCGATGACTGCTCCAGCCTCGATACGTGTATCCTGCATGAGGACACAGTTCTTAACCTTAGCACCCTTCTCAACCTCAACACCTCTGAAGAGGATAGAGTTCTCAACTTCACCCTCGATGATACAACCATCGGCTACCAGTGCGTTATCAACTTCTGGAGATCCGATATAGCGTGTTGGGTTATCATCACGAATCTTAGTGTAAATCTGTCCGTTGCTGAACAGAGCATCCAGATTCTTCTCATCTAAGAGCTTCATATTCTCATCGAAATAGCTCTTAAGGCCGACAATTCGAGCACAGTATCCCTTGTACTCATATCCCATGATATTGAGCTTATCTACATTAGGAATTAAGACATCTCTCTCGAAATACTTGCTTCCCTGCATGTAAGCTTCATGGATCAGTTTGATTAAGAGCTCTCTCTCAAGAACGAAGATGTTCATTGCGAGATTCTGTACATCATCATCCTTAGGATTTACATTAATCTTGCTGATACGTCCGTTAGCGTTCAGGCCATAAGAATAATAGAGTACTTTATTATCAATGTCGTCATCCTTTAAGACTTCTTTAGGCATTGGCTCCTTTGTATAAACGCAAGTAATATCTGCCTTGCTTGCTGCATGAGCATCAAATAATGCATTGTAATCAAAGTTTGAAACAACGTTTGTATCAGTGATTACTACATATTTCTCTTTCTGTCTCTTTAAGAATGTAAGGATACTATTTAACGCAACAACACGTCCACTGTTGAGACCACCCATCTGCTTCTGAGCATAAGGAGGGAAAATGTTAAGACCACCGTTCTTACGAACCAGATCCCACTCACGTCCACTTCCTAAGTGGTCTAAAAGGCTGTGATACTGCTCCTTAACTAAAATAGAGATATTATCAATGCCGCAGTTAACCATGCTTGAGATCACAAAGTCAATCAGACGATAACGACCTGCAAAAGGGATTGAGGCTATCAGACGCTCTGTGACAAGTTCTGGAACGAGTTCATCATATGTGTTTGGGAAAATAATACCAAGTGCACTTCTGTTGGAATCTAACATACCTCTTCGTCCTCCTTCACATCTTCATAGACCATAGCTTCTGGTCCAATCTTAGCACGATCTCCGATGGTAACGCCTCTGCCGATTGTAGCAACGCCTCCCTCGGAACCTAATGTGACATCTTCGCCAACTGTAACGTTCTCAGCAACGATACAATGTTTTACGACTGCATTTCTCTTGATCACAGTTCCACCCATGATAACTGCATCTTCTACAACTGCACCTGGCTCTACCTTAACACCGGCAAAGAGGATAGAATGCTTAACATCACCAGAAACTACACAACCATCAGTGATCATGGAGTCTGTAACCTGAGCACCCTTGTTGATCTTATGACCAGTCATACCTGAGTTACGGCTGTAAATCTTCCAGTCTTCATCGAAGAGATTGATTCCAGAATGCTCTGGATCAAGAACTTCCATGTTAGCCTCCCACAGAGAGGAGATTGTTCCAACGTCTTTCCAATATCCATTGAAGTGATATGCGTACATATCTCTTCCATCTTTTAACAGGTTAGGGATGATGTTGTTACCAAAGTCGTTCTCAGAATTCGGATCATTCTCATCCTCGATCAAGTACTTCTTTAAGACATCCCAGTTAAAGATATAGATACCCATGGATGCCAGGTTAGACTTAGGATTCTTTGGCTTCTCCTGGAACTCAGTAATCTTGTCATTCTCATCTGTAACCATCAATCCAAAACGAGGAGCCTCTTCCCAAGGTACTTCCATAACAGCAACAGAGAACTCTGCACCCTTCTCTTTATGGAACTGAAGGAAATCATTATAATCCTGCTTACAGATCTGGTCACCAGAAAGGATGATAACATATTCCGGATCATATCTCTCGATAAATGGAATATTCTGATAAATCGCATTAGCAGTACCCTTGTACCAATCAGATCCTGATGCCTTCTGGTATGGAGGAAGTACGTGAACTCCACCATAGAGACGGTCCAAATCCCAAGGCTGACCATTGCCAATGTACTCATTGAGCTCTAATGGCTGATACTGGGTCAAGATACCTACGGTATCGATACCAGAATTGACACAGTTCGAAAGAGGGAAATCGATGATACGATACTTACCTCCAAAAGGAACTGCAGGTTTTGCCAGATTTTGAGTCAGTGCGTAAAGACGGGAACCCTGACCACCGGCAAGAAGCATAGCAATTAACTCTTTGCCCATTTTTGTCCTCCTTAAATTAAGATGTTATAATCTACTAATTATATATATTATAGCTCATAATGAATAAAAATCCAAGAACCTATTTAAATAACTTGTCTAAAATTCGGCAAAGCATTTCCTTTTTTTCGTATAAATTTACAAGAAACAGACTTCTACTTTACTCTATTATTCGACAATCTTTCTTGCTTCTGTATAATATCTCTTGTCCTGAGCATTACCGATGGAGAACGTCTTTCTAGGGAGTGCCCCCTCAAAGATAACTGTCGGGAATAATTTCTCTTTCGGCATAGGCGGAAGGAGGAATCCGATGCTGTCTGGCTCCTTGCTTAAGTTATACAAAGTACCATTGCCATGAACATAATCAATCTCACCCTTATTATGTTCTAAGTAATCATCCAAGAAATTCTGCAGGGTTCCCACGGTAAGCTTGGAGGTAGGCTCTGTAATAATCAGCTTCTCCTTCTTACCCTTGATAACGGAATAGACTACCTGCTGTTCCTTCTCTGGCTCTAACCACTTGGTGTTATCCACGATGCCAAGCTCATCCTTCATCTCTTTCAAGAGCTGGTTGACGTTGACATGCTTCACGATACGGTGGATCGGTTCAAATTTTAAAGTAGGGCTATGGAGATTTTCTAACTCTACCAGGGCATATCTTGCTGGATGATAAGACAAATCCTTACCTGGATTCTGAGCTTTTAACTCTTCATAATAAGCTTTGGCAGCAGCCAGGCTGTGATTTCCGTCTCCCACTGCATATTCCATAACAGCACCCGCATCGGAACCGTATTTCTCATGGAAGACATCCTCTCTTGCCAGATGATTCAGAGCATTCAGAACCCTTCTCTGCTCATTTTCTCCTAAAAGCCATCCTCTTAAATGACCACCCTCCATCATGAGGTCGAAATCATAGAGCCTCTCCTGATACTCGGATGCCTTTTTCAGCGGCTCAATCACCGTATTCTTCTCATCGTCAATGAGGACAAGAATGTGAGGAAGCTCCAGCGGGGCATGTTCACGGATCGCAATACGGCTCGGAAGACGCTCCTCAACGGTAGCCTCTGTCGCACGAAGCATACTCTCGCTACCCTTATGGTAATCATATTCCTCTAGATCGATACAGCCAACCAGACCTGGCTGAACACGGCCGTCCCTCATGGTTCTCTCTACATAGATCATCGCATTCTTATATGTCTTGAGGAAACCTTTCATATAACGGTCCATCTCTGCCTCAATATCCATCCATGTCTGTTCTACATCCACCTGTCCAAGATAAGCTTCCGGTAAGATCAGATGATAAGCGGATGGACGTCTTCCGACGAGCTTCTCCACATTTCTCCAATAATTAGGCTCACTGGTATACTGATCACATGCGATCACAGACCATGTCTCCATCTTTACATTCTCTTTTGGAAGCAGAATATCTGCCGGTCCAAATGCCTGTCTCATACTATCTCTCACTCCCTATAAATATCGTCATAATTTGCGGGATAATGACCCGCAACAAACAATTATTATATCACGACAAAGAAGAGATACGCAAGACTAGCCGCCATAGTTATCCCAGATGATTTTCCGGCATGTCACAGCTCATGCATGATATCTCTCAGTGCTAAATAAGCTATTTTGATAGCTGACCTTCCACCTGAGCCGTATTGTCCTGC
>JAXJRI010000163.1:0-31764 GCA_036310685.1 Lachnospiraceae bacterium
CACCAAGGATGCCTATCAGCTTTTTAAACAATTAGAACTGAAAAGTCTCTTTAAATATTTTGATGAGGAGGAGACAACTCCGAACTTACTGAACATCACGGTGACGGATGATCTGATTAAGATGGAAGAGATCTTCACCAAGATAAGAGAGGCTAAGGAAGCGTCTGTGGACGTCATCTGTGACGTTGTCTGTGCGGACGATGTGGAAGATGGAAGGGATCACAGCTTAAAATGTCTCTCTCTTTCTTGGAAAGATCAGACGGCGCTGATACTGCCAAGAGGCTTTGTGACAGAAGACGATCTTAAAAACAGAGTGCTAGACCTCCTAAAAGACCATGTGCGAATCATATTCTTGGACTATAAGCGCATGCTTCACTATGACGCGCGTCTTAGAGAGTATGAAGATCAGATTGAGGATGCGGGAGTGGCCGCATATCTTATCAATCCACTGCAGTCTACCTATGATTATGATGATCTGTCCAGAGATTATCTGAAGCTTCTTCTTCCTTCCAGAAAAGAGATTCTCGGAAAAGATGACTTTGCCAAGGTCTTTGATCCAGGACAGGAGAAGCATCGGCAGCTGGCAGGCTATCTGACCGCGGTACCGCTTCGCGCCTGGGAACTCTTACAGGAGACCTTAAAGAAAGAAGAGATGGAGAATCTCTATCGGACCATTGACAAACCGGTAATTGCCACTCTTTATGATATGGAGCATAATGGAATCAAGGTTAGGAGAGAAGCATTAAAGGAATATGGCGAGAAGCTGGTCAGTCGGATTGAAGAACTGCAGTCCTTAATTTATCAGGAGGCAGGGAAGGAATTTAATATTAATTCTCCAAAACAGTTAGGTATCATCCTCTTTGAGGACCTCAAGATGCCTTATGCTAAGAAGACTAAGACTGGATATTCTACCAATGCGGATATTTTAAATAAATTAAAGGACGATTATCCAATCGTGGCTCATGTCTTAGAGTATCGTCAGCTTTCGAAACTGAAGTCGACCTATGCGGATGGACTGGCAGCATTTATTGGTTCTGATGAGAAGATTCACAGTGTCTTCCATCAGAAGGTGACAGCAACGGGAAGACTTTCTTCTTCCGACCCGAACCTTCAGAATATTCCAATCCGTCTGCCACTGGGAAGAGAGATTCGAAAAGTCTTTGTTCCTGAAGAGGGATATCATTTTGTGGGAGCAGACTATTCACAGATTGAGCTTCGTGTCCTTGCCCATATGGCGGGAGATCAGGCTTTGATCGAGGCATATCATCATGGGGCTGATATTCATACCATCACAGCTTCCAAGGTATTTGGAGTTCCAATGGAGCAGGTGACAAGCCTTCTCCGTCGCAGTGCCAAGGCGGTTAACTTTGGAATCGTCTATGGAATTTCTGCCTTTGGACTGGGGGAGGATCTTCAGATCAGTCGAAAGCAGGCAGAAGAATATATCGAGAAATATTTTAAGACTTATCCTGGAATCAAGAGATACTTAGATGGCAATGTTGCATTTGCTAAGAAGAACGGTTATATCCGTACTATGTATGGAAGGATTCGTCCGATTCCGGAGCTTAAATCCAGTAACTTTATGCAGAGAAACTTCGGAGAGAGAGTTGCCATGAACTCTGCAATTCAGGGTACGGCAGCGGATATCATCAAGATTGCCATGATACGTGTTGACAGACGACTTCGTCAGGAAGGTCTTAAGTCTAGATTGATTCTTCAGATTCACGATGAACTTCTAATTGAGACAGCTAAGGATGAGACTGAGAAAGTGAAGCAGATCCTGACAGAAGAGATGATGGGTGCGGCAGACCTAGCTGTTCCACTTAATATTGAGCTCGAAGAGGGAGATACCTGGTTTGACGCCAAGTAGAATAGCATGATTATTTTCAGGAGTAGATAATGAAAAAAATAATTGGAGTGACTGGCGGGGTTGGTTCTGGAAAGACCGCTGTGATGGAGATGCTTAAGGACGATTACCATGCTGGAATTATCTTATCGGACCTTGTTGGTCATGACTTGATGGAACCGGGTGCGATCAGTTACGTTCAGATTGTGGAGGAGTTCGGAAAAGGGATCCTCAAGGAAGATGGTACGATTAACCGGGAAGCTCTTGCGAGTGAAGTGTTCTCTGATGCAAAGAAGCTTGCTCGCCTGAATGAGATCAGTCACCATAACATTATTGCGGAGGTTCACCGTCGCATTGATGCCTTCCAGAAATCGGATGTTTCTTTTATCGCTTTAGAGGCAGCACTTCTGGTTGAGAGCGGGATTAAATTAGACTTTGCGGACATGTGGTTTATCTACGTGGACGATGAGACAAGAATACAGAGACTGATGGAGGGCCGAGGCTACAGTCGGGAAAAATGTCTTGCCATCATGAAAAAACAGCTCTCGGAAGAGAAGTTCCGCCAGGCTTGTACGGTTGTAATTGATAATTCTGGAGACCTTTCTCAGACAAAAAAGCAGGTTGAGGTTGCGGTTAACGCTTTACTTGCTTAAAAAATTAGGATATAATCATAAATCGAACTTATGAGGAACTATAATTAAGATACTAAGAAGGATACTTATATGAAGTTAGCTAGCATTGCCTCTGGAAGCAGCGGCAATTGTATTTACGTCGGCAACAAGGAGGCACATTTCCTTGTGGATACTGGCATTAGCAGAAAGCGTGTGGTGTCTGGTCTTGATGAGTGTGGAGTGAAGCCGGAAGAATTGGATGGCATTTTTATTACTCACGAGCATATGGACCACATCAGTGGACTGGGTGTATTTCTAAGAAAGTACCAAGTGCCGGTGTATGCCACAGCGAAAACGATTGATGCCATCTTCCGCAATGGACAGCTTGGCAAGTATAATCATGATCTGTTTACGAGCATAACACCGGACAGACCGATTAAGATTGATGGAATCACGGTGGAGGCATCAAGAATCTACCATGATGCGGCAGACCCTGTCTGCTATTCATTCACCGATCAGGAGTCCAAGGTGGGAATTGCTACAGACTTTGGAACCTTTGACGATTATCTGGTGGATAAGATGCAGGGGTGTCAGTCTCTTTTAGTGGAGGCGAATCATGATCTTAACATGCTGATGGTCGGCCCTTACCCATATCCACTCAAGAGAAGAATCATGAGTGAACGCGGTCATCTCTCCAATGAGAGAGCCGGACAATTCCTGTCTAAGGTTATCGGCAGGGAGTGCAGACATATATTTTTAGGTCATCTGAGTAAGGAGAATAATTACAAGGAACTAGCCTATGAGACCGTTAAAGTGGAACTTCAGATGCACAACATTGATGAAGAACACAGTGATTTTGACATTAGCGTGGCAGACAGAAGCTGTCCAACATTTGCTTGACAGGAGGATAACATGGAAGAGAAGAAACTCAAGAGAACTGTTGTAACTGTAGTTGGTAAGGATCATCCAGGCATTATCGCAAAAGTCTGCACATATTTCGCAGATAATGATGTTAATATTCTTGACATTACTCAGACCATTACTGGCGGATTCTTCAACATGATGATGATTGTAGAGTCTGAGGAAGAGAAGAAGAAATTCCCTGAGATGGCTAAGGATCTTGAGGAAGTCGGCAAAGAGATCGGAGTTGTGATTCAGGCACAGCACGAAGAGATCTTTGATATGATGCACCGCATCTAGTCAGCAAGGGAGGATAGGCATGTTAGATATTAATGAGGTGATTGAGACTAATAAGATGGTTCACGAGATGAACCTTGATGTCCGTACAATCACCATGGGAATCAGTCTTTTAGACTGTGTCAGCAATTCATTAACAGAAGTTTGTGACAACATTTATCAGAAGATCACCAGCCTGGCGAAGGATCTGGTTAAGACAGGTAAAGAGATCGAGGTCGAATATGGTATTCCGATTGTCAATAAACGTATCTCCATCACACCAATCGCACTGGTTGGCGGCGCTTGCTGTAAGGGTCCGGAGGATTTTGTGGAGATCGCAAAAATCTTAGACAAGGCTGCCAAGAAGGTTGGAGTTAACTTTATCGGTGGATATTCTGCTTTAGTGAGCAAGGGTATGACCCAGGCAGACCGTTATCTGATTGAGTCAATTCCACAGGCACTTGCCAACACAGACCGCGTCTGCTCTTCCGTCAATGTTGGTTCCACCAAGACTGGAATTAACATGGATGCAGTGAAGCTGATCGGAGAGAAGATATTAGAGACAGCGGAGCTCACCAAAGATCAGGATGGTCTTGGCAATGCTAAGTTTGTTGTATTCACCAATGCCCCTGATGATAATCCATTCATGGCAGGTGCTTTCCACGGTGTGACAGAGGCAGACTGTATTATTAATGTCGGTGTCAGCGGCCCTGGTGTTGTAAAACGTGCTCTTGAGAAAGTTCGCGGAGAGAATTTTGAGATTCTTTGTGAGACGATTAAGAAGACTGCATTCAAGGTTACTCGCGTTGGTCAGCTTGTTGCCAAAGAAGCTTCCAGGAGATTACATGTACCATTTGGTATTGTCGATCTTTCCTTAGCACCTACTCCAGCGGTTGGTGATAGTGTTGGAGAAATCTTGGAAGAGATTGGTCTTGAGTATGCTGGTGCTCCAGGAACGACAGCTGCTCTTGCTCTCCTGAATGATCAGGTTAAGAAGGGTGGAGTTATGGCTTCTTCCTATGTCGGTGGACTTTCTGGTGCTTTCATTCCAGTCAGCGAGGATCAGAGGATGATCGACGCTGCAGAGGCAGGAGCACTTACCATTGAGAAGCTTGAGGCTATGACCTGTGTCTGCTCCGTTGGACTTGATATGATCGCAATTCCAGGAGATACTCCTGCAAGCACGATTTCCGGTGTTATCGCAGATGAGATGGCGCTTGGTATGGTAAATCAAAAGACCACAGCAGTCAGATTGATTCCTGTTATCGGCAAGACAGTCGGTGATACCGTAGAGTTCGGTGGACTCTTAGGACATGCACCGATCATGCCAGTCAATAAGTTTGACTGTTCTGCATTTGTGAATCGTGGTGGAAGAATTCCTGCACCGATCCACAGCTTTAAGAACTAGTAATCTAATTGAGAATGTTAATCCCCTGGAAATGACATTTCCAGGGGATTCTATAGAAGGCTGCCCACATTGGACAGTTTCTTTTTTGTCGTATGGGAAGGTTGGATAAAAGTATCTTAGTAATGTTTGAATAGACAGAAGCCTTTTTATACGACAAAGAAGAAAGAAGCCTTCGCAATTGTTACCTTAAGTTTTAGTTTTATAAGGAAAGGATAATGAAAATGGAATTTAAGACAACTGTTGCACTTGACGCTATGGGCGGAGATAATGCTCCGGAGGAGATTGTCAAGGGCGCGATTCTCGCAGTCAATGAACGTAAAGATTTAAAGGTTCATCTTTATGGTGACCAAGAGAAAGTAGAGAGAGAACTTGCAAAATATGATTATAACAAGGAGCAGATTGAAATAACTGCTACCACCCAGGAGATTTCCATGGATGAGTCTCCGACATTAGCAATTCGTAAGAAGAAAGACTCTTCACTGGTTGTAGCAATCAAGTCAGTTAAGGCTGGGGACTGTGATGCTGTTGTTTCTGGAGGAAGCAGCGGAGCAGTTCTGGTTGGAGGACAGGTTCTGGTTGGTAAGGGCAAGGGAGTAAAGCGTGCTCCATTGGCTCCATTATTCCCAACAGAGAAGGGGGTCTCTCTTTTAATTGACTGTGGAGCTAATGTGGATGCCAGACCAGAGCATCTGCTTCAGTTTGCACAGATGGGCTCCATCTATATGGAGCATGTAGTGGGTATCAAGAATCCTAAAGTCGGCCTAGTCAATATTGGAGCCGAGGAGGAGAAGGGTAACGCCCTTACTAAGGCAACGTATCCTCTCTTAAAAGAGTGTGAGGATATCAATTTCATAGGCAATGTCGAGGCAAGAGACATCTCATCTGGTGCTGCGGATGTCTACGTTACCGAAGCATTTACTGGGAATGTTATCTTAAAATTTATGGAAGGCTTTGCTAAGACTCTTCTTCATGTCTTAAAGGGAAGCATCATGTCCTCTACCAGAAGTAAGATCGGAGGGCTCTTAATCAAGCCTGCCTTAAAGGGAGCTTTAAAAACATTTGATGCCACAGAGTACGGCGGAGCGCCTCTCTTAGGGTTAAAGGGACTTGTCGTGAAGATTCATGGAAGTTCTACCGCTAAGGAGACAAAGAATGCGATCTTACAGTGCGTTGCCTTTAAGGATGCGGATATTCAGAATAAGATTCTGACCACACTTGCCAAGCAGAAAGCTAAAGATGATGCCAAGAAGGCAGCAGCAGAGGCAGAAGCGAAAGCAGAGGCAGAAGCAGCAGATCAGAAGGGAGATGCATGAGCGTGGGACAGAATGATTTAGAGGAGCTTCAGGGGAAGATTGATTATCACTTTCAGGATATTAACTTATTAAAACTTGCATTGACTCATAGTTCCTATGCTAATGAGAAGAAGTATGGCAAGCGGGAGAATAACGAGAGAGTGGAGTTCTTAGGAGATGCTGTGTTAGAGATTAATGTATCTGATTATCTTTACCGCAACTATCCACAGTATTCTGAGGGGAAGATGACTAAGGTCCGTTCTTCCTTAGTCTGTGAATATACACTGGCAATCGCAGCCAGAGATATCAACTTGGGCCAATATCTTCTCTTAAGTAAAGGAGAGGATATGACAGGCGGTCGTGAGAGAGATTCCATTCTCTCTGATGCTTTTGAGTCTGTGATTGGTGCAATCTACTTAGACGGAGGAATGAAGCCAGCCAAGGAGTTTATCAGCACACATTTACTGAAAGATGTAGAGGATAAGAGCCTCTTCTATGATGCAAAGACCATCCTGCAGGAGATCGTGCAGGCTGAAGAAAGAGAGCTTACTTATGAGCTGACGGGAGAGTCTGGCCCAGATCATAATAAGAGATTCACGGTAGAGGTTCAGATTGACGGAACTTTATACGCATCTGGCACTGGAAAGACCAAAAAAGGTGCAGAGCAGATCGCGGCTTACCAGACGATCCTGTATCTGAAAAAACATCCAATTGGGAAGAAGCATTAATGTATTTAAAAAGTATTGAATTAAATGGATTTAAATCATTTGCCAATAAGACGGTCCTGACTTTCCCCCACGGAATCACTGGAGTGGTTGGGCCGAACGGCAGCGGAAAAAGTAATATCGCAGATGCAGTCAGATGGGTCTTGGGAGAGCAAAGCGCTAAGCAGCTTAGAGGTGCCAAGATGGAGGATGTCATTTTCTCTGGAACCGAGAACCGGAAGGCACTGGGACTGGCTTATGTGGCAATTACCTTTGACAATCATGACCACAGCATTGCCATCGACTATGATGAGGTCAAGGTATCCAGACGTGTCTATCGGTCTGGTGAGAGTGAATACCGACTGAATGGTTCTCTCTGCAGACGAAGAGATATCGTTGAGCTGTTCTACGATACTGGAATCGGAAAAGAAGGCTATTCAATAATCGGACAGGGCCAGGTAGAGAAGATCTTATCTGGAAAGATTGAAGACAGCAGAGAACTTTTCGATGAGGCTGCCGGCATTGCCAAATATAAAAAGAATCGACAGGTTGCTGAGAAGTCCTTAGAGCAGGAGCGAGCGAATCTTGCCAGAGTGACCGATATCCTGACGGAATTAGAGAATCAAGTCGGTCCTCTTTACGAGCAGAGCAAGAAGGCGAAGGATTATCTGAAGCTGAGGGATCGCCAGAAGGAACTGGATGTCCATCTCTTCCTCTATGACACCGAGAAGGATCAGAAAGAGCAGAAGAAAGAGCAGGAGAGACTAAGGATCGTCCAGGGAGATCTGGAGGAGACCAGAGAACGCTCCAGCCAGATTGAACAGAAGGCGAATGCGCTGACATTAAAGTCCAAAGCCAACGAGAAGGTATTAGAAGATGAGGAGAATCGTCTCCTCTCACTTCAGAAGGATCGAGATCAGATTGCGCAGAAAGTCACTGCCATGGACAACGAGATTGCTTCCAACACTACCTTGATTGCCCATTATCAGCAGATGAAGCAGGAAGGGCAGGAGGAGACTCAGTCCAAGGGAAAAGACCTAGAGGATCAGGAGGACAAGGCAGCTTCCTTGGAATCACAGTTAGAAGATTTAAAAGCGGTCGAGAAGATAAAAGCTGTCGAATATGAGAAGACTGCCAAGAAAGTTTATGAACTTCAATCTAAGGTTCAGGATAGTCAGTCTCATCTGATGAAACTGATGAATTCACAGTCAGACACCAGGGAGCAGCTTTCCAGATCCCTTGCATTAGAAGATCAGTTAAAAATACGTCACGCAGAATATAACAGTAGGATCTTATCTTTAAGTTCCGAAAAAAATGAGATCGCTGCACAGAAGGAAGAGCTGATTCGCAGAAAGGCTTTGATTGAAAAGCAGGTGGAAGAGGCTGGGAAGTCTCTTGCCGCAGCTAGACAGAGGGAAGCAGAAACGGACGAGAAGATTCGCCTGCTTACAAAAGAGAGCCAGGAATATGCCAGAGAGGCGATGAAGGGACAGTCCCGCTATGATACACTGTTAGGACTCGTGGAACGGTATGATGGCTATAATCAGGCTATTCGACGTGTCATGGAACAGAAGAAGTACCATAAAGAGATTATCGGTGTTGTGGCAGATATTCTTACGATGGATCAAAGATATGAGACTGCAATTGAGATAGCCTTAGGGGGATCTCTACAGAACATTGTCACAGAAGATGATCGTATCGCCAGAGAAATGATCGGCTTTTTAAAAAAGAATCATTATGGACGTGCAACATTTCTTCCTCTTTTGAATATCAGACCGAGAAACAATGGATTTAATCCGCGTCTGCTTCAAGAAGAAGGAGTCATCGGACCTGCTTCTTCTCTGGTTCAGGTGGAAGACCGCTTTCGTGAGTTAGCCGAATACTTGTTAGGAAGAACGCTGGTTGTGGAGAACGTAGATTACGGTCTCGCTCTCTCCAAAAAGAATCACTACAGTCTTCGTATTGTCACCTTAGATGGAGAACTCTTAAATCCAGGTGGTTCTATCACAGGAGGAGCTTACCGACATAAGGGCAATCTTCTGGGAAGACGAAGAGAGTTAGAAGAGTGGAAGGATAAATTAGAGACTGCCAGAAATCAGGAGCAGAAGGCTAGAAAAGAGTTAGAAGAAGCCAGGGACAGTCAAAATGCCAGCAGGGAAGAGGCAGAGAGCCAGGAGAAGGTCTACCGGAATCTTTCCATCGAGCTGCATGATCTAGAGAATCAATTGCCAACCATCGAGAAGAGAGAGATGGACAACGATGGCAGAACAAAAAAGCTCCAGAAAGATTTTGAAAACTTAAAAGCCCAGATTGCTGAGATTCAGACCGAGAAGCAGGGGCTGCTTGAGAAGAAGCAGGATACCAGCGAACATCATGAGAAGAGTCAGGGCAAGATTGATGAGTTAAAGAAGGAGTTAGAAGAGTCGGAACAGTTGCTTGCTGATCAGGAGGAGCAGAAGAAAGACGGAGAACTTTCCATTCTCTCTCTCAGCCAGCAGGTAACCTTTGCCAGACAGAATCAGGAGAGATTACAGGGAGAGATCGCTGAGAAGCAGGAACAGATAAAGAGCTATGAACAAAAAGCAGACCAGCTCAACAAGCAGAATGAGGAACTGTCCGTTCAGAAGGCAGAAGCCGAGAAGACAAAGTCGAAGAAGGTTCAGATCATCGACAACTGCGAGAAGAAGATTCAGGAATTTCGCAGACGTGGAAGAGGATTTTCGGAAGAACAGTCGAAGATCTTTAAGGAACAGAGAGACTGCAACGATCGTCTGCTGACTCTGGAAAAAGAGGAGAGCAGTCTGTCTCATCAGCTGGAAAAAATCTCAGATCGTCTTGATCAAGTGACTCAGTATATGTGGGAGAACTATGAGCTCACCTATCATTCTGCTCAGGATTTTAGACAATATAAACTGGAGGATCTCGATATCAAGGATCTTCGCCGGCAGAAGACAGAGATTGCCAAGCATATCAAAGCTTTAGGCAATGTAAACTTGGCCGCCATCGAAGAGTACCAGGAGGTTGGCAAGAGGTACGAGTTCACGAAAAGTCAGTATGATGATGTTAAGGAGGCAGAACAGAAATTAGTCCTTCTCATCGAGGAACTCAATCAGGAGATGCGTCACAAATTCAGGGAGAACTTTGAGACGATCAGGGAATCCTTCCATGTTGTCTTTCAGGACCTTTTTGAGGGGGGCAATGCTGACCTTGAGATTATTGACCCTGATGATGTCTTAGAGAGTGGCGTTCGTATCACGGCACAGCCACCTGGAAAGAAGCTGCAGAACATACTCCTTCTATCGGGAGGAGAAAGGGCACTCACAGCAATCGCACTTCTCTTTGCGATTCAGAATCTGAAGCCTTCCCCATTCTGTCTCTTAGATGAGATTGAGGCGGCCTTAGACGATGCTAACATTGTCCGTTTCTCCAAATATTTGAAGAAGCTTTCCGAGGACACTCAGTTTATTGTGATCACTCACAGACGAGGGACCATGATGGCAGCGGACGTCCTTTACGGAATTACTATGCAGGAGAAGGGTATCTCCACATTGATTTCCGTGGATTTAATAGAGGACGCTATGGAATAGAGTTGCCATTTTTTAGAAATTAGCTTACAATACAGAGAAAGAGTTTCATAGATACATAGTAGGAATGTGGGAGTCGTAGAGTGGTGATTATCACCACGAGAATGCGAATGAAGGGCAGGGATGTGGGAGCTGCAAGGTGACGGAACATTCCGTAGTCACTTTCGACACCCACATCATAGTATAAATTAGAAAGAGGAAGAATATGGCAGAAAAGAAAGGCTTTTTCAGCCGCCTTGTGGCGGGTCTGTCCAAGACAAGAGATAATATTACGTCAGGTCTTGATTCCATCTTCCATGGATTTTCCAAGATTGATGAGGACTTCTATGACGAGTTAGAAGAAGTTCTGATTATGGGAGATATCGGTGTAGAGACTACTGAAAATATTCTCGACAACTTACGAGAACAGGTAAAAGAGCAGCATATTAAGGATCCACAGGATTGCAGACAGCTGCTGATTGATCTGATTAAGGAGCAGATGGCGGTAGATGAGACTGCTTATGATTATGAGAAGAAGACATCGGTCGTCTTAGTGATTGGGGTTAACGGTGTCGGCAAGACCACTACCATCGGTAAGCTGGCTTCTCAGTTAAAGAGTCAAGGACGTAAGGTTATGATGGCGGCAGCGGATACCTTCCGTGCAGCAGCCATTGAACAGCTGACAGAATGGGCCAACCGTGCCGGCGTGGACATCATTTCCCACCAGGAGGGTTCTGATCCGGCAGCAGTTGTCTATGATGCCTGCCAGGCAGCCAAAGCAAGGAATGTCGATGTATTACTCTGTGATACTGCAGGACGTCTTCACAATAAGAAGAACCTGATGAATGAGCTCGGAAAGATCCGTCGTGTCATCGAGAGAGAATTTCCAGAAGCATACATTGAGACTCTGATTGTCTTAGATGGAACTACGGGACAGAATGCCTTAGTACAGGCAAAGACTTTCAAGGAAGTTACCGATATCTCAGGTATCGTTCTGACGAAGCTTGACGGTACAGCAAAGGGAGGTATTGCTATCGCAATTCAGTCTGAACTTGGTATTCCAGTCAAGTATATCGGAGTGGGAGAACAGATCGATGACTTACAGAAATTTGATGCGGACAGTTTTGTGAGCGCATTATTTGACAGACCACAGGAGGAAGAAGATGAGTAATCGTTTAACATTAGAGAATTTTGAGAAAGCTTATGAGATTGTGCAGAGGGTTGTTCTTCCAACCAATCTGATTAAGAGTGATTATCTTACAGAGCAGACAGGCAACACAGTCTATTTAAAACCTGAGAACCTTCAGCTTACAGGTGCCTACAAGATTCGTGGTGCTTATTACAAGATTAGCACGATGTCTGAGGAGGACCGCAAGAAGGGCCTTATCACAGCATCCGCAGGTAATCATGCTCAGGGTGTTGCATACGCTGCAAGAGAGTTCGGCTGTCCAGCTACTATCGTAATGCCTACAGCCACTCCATTTCTTAAGGTCAATCGTACCAAGAATCTGGGAGCGAATGTTGTCCTTTACGGAGATGTCTTCGACGCATCTCAGAGCAAGGCATTGGAGCTCGCAAAGGAGAATGGATACACATATATTCCTCCATTCGATGATCTTGATGTAGCAACTGGTCAGGGATCCATCGCTATGGAGATTGTTAAGGAACTTCCTACTGTTGATATCATCTTAGTTCCTGTCGGCGGCGGCGGACTGGCTACAGGTGTTTCTACTTTAGCTAAAATGCTCAATCCTAAGATCAAGGTCATCGCAGTAGAGCCAGCAGGTGCTGCCTGCTTAAAGGCATCTTTCGAGAACGGCAAGGTAACAACACTTCCTAGCATCAGCACAATCGCTGACGGTACTGCTGTACAGACACCTGGTAAGAAGATCTTCCCTTACCTTCAGGAGAATATCGATGACGTTATCACAATCGAGGATGATGAGCTGATTGTAGCTTTCCTTGATATCCTTGAGAATCATAAGCTTTTAGTAGAGAACTCGGGTCTGTTAGCAGTAGCCGCATTAAAGCATCTTCCAGCAGAAGGCAAGAAGATCGTATCTGTCTTAAGCGGTGGAAATATGGATATTATCACACTGGCTTCTGTAGTTCAAAACGGTCTGATTCAGCGCTCCAGAATCTTTACGGTTTCTGTATATCTGCCAGATGTACCAGGACAGCTTGAGAAGGTATCCCATATCATCGCTGAGGAGAAGGGTAATATCATTCGCCTGGAGCATAATCAGTTCGTCAGTGTCAACAGGAATAATCGAGTTGAGCTCACAATTACGATGGAAACATTCGGGCCGGAGCATAAACAACAGATTATCAAAGCATTGTCTGATGCGGGCCTTCAGCCTCACGAGAAAGACACTAAGGTTGTGTACTAATCTACTTGAAATCAAGCAAGATATAACATATAATTAATTTATATGACTACCGCAGGGTTGCTCTGATATATATCAAGACTTACTGTGGTTCATGCGAGTCAGATAGAAGTCCGTGTTTTTACGAGTAAGGAGGAACTATGGATAACGAGACAAAGAAGGAAGTATCCTCATACGATATAGATGATATTACAACCGTACAGGTTGCAGATGATGTGATTGCTGTCATCGCCGGATTGGCAGCAACTGATGTAGATGGTGTCGCTCGATTAAGCGGCAATATCACCAATGAGATTGTCAGCAAGCTTGGAAGGAAGAATCTTTCCAAGGGTGTCAAGGTTTCCTTAGCAGGCCATGATGCCAGCGTAAAGCTCAATCTGATTATTGAGTATGGTGTAAGTATCCCTAAGACATGTAAGGAAGTTCAGGAGAGAGTGAAGAGTGCAATCAGCACTATGACGGGACTTAATGTCACAAGTGTTGACATTCGCATCGCCGGAATACAGTCTAACTAGTGATGCTGGCAGATGGAGGTCAATATATGAAAATGTCTAGAAGAAAAATCAGAGAAACCATTTTTCTCATGCTTTTTCGACTTGAATTCAACACAAAAGAAGAATTACTTGAACAGCTTGACTGGTATTTCACGCAACAGCCAGACTCCGGTGAACCGGAAGATGATACTTCAAAAGCTAAGAAGCAGAAGACAAATAATGCAGATGGAGATGAGTATCTTCCACTCAATGATATTTCAGAGGAAGATGAGACTTATATCCGCACAAAGCTTGAGAAGATATTAGACCACATTGAAGATCTTGACCAGACGATTGTAAGTATCTGTGAGGGATGGAACTTATCCCGTCTGGGTAAGGCAGAGTTCGCAATCCTGCGTCTTGCCACATATGAGATTCAGTATGACGATGATATTCCAACTGGCGTGGCAATTAATGAGGCAGTAGAACTAGCTAAGACCTACTGCAGTAAGGAAGCTCCAAGGTTTATCAATGGAGTTCTCGCCAAGTTGGCTTAAGTTACGAGTGATTATATACGAGGTGGCGTGAAATGAGAATTTTACGTCACCTTTTTCATTGCCTTAGCATACAAGTGAACTGCCAGTGGCAGTTCGGCTTGTTGCCAAGCATGATAGGAAAGTGCCGGTGGCACCTCAGCTTGTTTTGACAGTAGAATTTGTGAGACACTGTATGCCCGCATGTATAAAAGCCTGCATATGAGAGGGAGGTTTTTTTGAATAAAGTATTTTCTGTGACGCAGATAAATTCTTATATCCACCGATTGTTTGAGTCGGATTATGCCCTAAAAAAGATTTCCCTGAAAGGGGAGGTCTCAAACTGCAAGTATCACTCCTCTGGGCATATCTACTTTACCCTGAAGGACGAGAAGAGTTCCATCCGGTGCATCATGTTTTCCTCAGACCGTTTCCGAGGATTGAAGTTTCAGATGGAAGATGGGCAGCAGGTGATTGTGACCGGCAATATCTCAGTTTATGAGAGGACGGGAGCTTATCAGATGTATGCTCGTACCATAGACTTATCCGGTGCAGGAGAATTATATCTTAAATATGAGAAGCTCAAAGAAGAACTTTATGAGAAGGGATATTTTGACTTTGAGAGAAAGAAGACGCTTCCTCTCTATCCTAAGAAGATTGGGATTGTGACAGCGGCGACAGGGGCTGCCATTCAGGACATCCGGTCTGTGGCTAAGAGAAGGAATCCCTTTGTGCAGCTTTATCTTTATCCTGCCAAGGTGCAAGGAGAGGGTGCTTCTTTGGAGATTGCTCGGGGAATCCGATATTTTGACCGACAGAAGATTGATATTATTATTATCGGGCGAGGAGGAGGATCCATCGAAGACTTATGGGCATTTAATGAGATGCCGGTAGCAGAGGCAATCTATCATGCAAAGACACCGATCATCTCGGGTACAGGCCATGAGATTGATACGACCATCGCTGACTACTGTGCGGATGTCCGTGCTGCGACTCCAACAGCTGCCTGCGAACTGGCGATTCCAGATGTCTATGCTCTGATGCAGCAGATGGATAACTATCGGGAATTATTGGATTCCAGTATTCTCACTAAGATTCAGAGATTAAAGAGAAGATGTTCTGATTATGAGAAGATGATAGCAAAACAGTCTCCGAAGACGAAACTCCTGAGAGGACGGATGAGAACAGAAGATTATCGCCTTCGTCTGTCGAACTTGATGGATCGGAAGATGCTTGCACTTGGCCAGTCTGTAAAGGATCGTGAGAGAAGACTGCATCAGGATATGAATGAGCGGATTCAGAAGATGCGGCATGCATATGAGCTGAAAGTAGCCAGACTTCACGCACTTTCACCGACAGCAAGACTAGGAGGCGGCTATGCCTATGTACAGCAGGAAGATGGAAGACCGATCACCGGGATTCATGATGTAAGTTTAGAGAAATCTATGGACTTGATATTTCAGGATGGAAAAGCTAAAGTCCATGCAGACCAGGTGATGATAGAAATCCCATTTAAAGGCGCAAACTCACAGTTAAGCCCAGAGAAGAGTGAGGAATAAGATGGCAAGATCAAAATTTTCAATAGAGAATGCATTTCAGGAATTAGATCAGATTATGCAGCAGTTAGAGGGAGACCAGATCAGCTTAAGCGAATCGATGGACCTCTATAAAAAAGGTGTAAAGTTGTTAGATCAGTGTAATCAGACTTTAGATAAGACTGAAAAAGAGATTATCATTTTGCAGGAAGGAGAAAAAGATGACATCGATCAAAGAGAAGATCCTCGAGAAGACGAATGAAGCACAAGAGATAGTATATTCTTATCTTCCTAAGGCGGAAGGATATCAGAAGACCGTTCTCTCCGCTATGAATTATTCCGTCAGAGCTGGAGGCAAGAGACTTCGTCCCATCCTCATGAATGAGACATATCAGATGTTTGGGGGAAAGGATCGTTCCATCATTGATCCATTTATGGCAGCAATTGAGATGATTCACACTTACTCACTCATCCATGATGATCTTCCTGCCTTAGATAATGATGATACCAGAAGAGGTAAACCGACCTGTCATGTGCAGTACACAGAGGCTATGGCAATCCTTGCAGGTGATGGTTTGCTAAACTTTGCCTATGAGACAGCTTCCAAGGCATTTCGCGGTGATGAGCAAGATATAAAAACGGCGAAAGCGATGAGAGTTCTTGCAAGCAAACCGGGAATTTACGGGATGATCGGAGGTCAGACGGTTGATGTAGAGAGTGAGGCTCAGCCAGCTGATTTCGACACACTCATGTACATTGATGAAAATAAGACTGGTGCACTCATTGAGTGTGCGATGATGATAGGTGCGATTCTGGCTGGAGCGAACGATGAGGATGTAAAGCGCATCGAAAAGATTGCCAGCAATGTGGGAATCGCTTTTCAAATTCAGGATGATATCCTGGATGTAACTAGCACGACAGAAGAGCTAGGCAAGCCGGTTGGCAGTGACGAGAAGAATCAGAAAGTTACCTATGTTTCCATGAAGGGCTTAGAGCAGGCGGAACGTGATGTGGAAAACTATACTAATGAGGCAGTAAGAGAGTTCGATGCGCTTGACGTAACGGACCCATTCCTAAGAGAACTTCTGATTTATCTTGCCAGTCGGAAGAAATGATAAGAAACACGAATTGGGAGAGCAAAGATTATGAGTACAATACTCAGTCAGATAAAAGGTCCGAATGATATCAAAAAGATCTCACCGAGTGATTATCCAGAACTTGCACAGGAGATCAGGGATTTTCTGATTAGCCATGTCTCTAAGACAGGAGGTCATCTGGCTTCTAATCTTGGAATTGTGGAGATCACGATGGCGCTTCATCTGTGTCTCACCTTCCCTCGGGATAAGGTGGTTTTTGATGTGGGACATCAGTCTTATGTCCACAAGATGCTGACTGGAAGGATAGATCAGTTTGACAGCTTAAGGCAGCAAGGAGGCCTGTGTGGATTTCCAAAGAGGAAGGAGAGTAGCTGTGACAGTTTTGGCACGGGACACAGCTCGACTTCTATCGCAGCGGCGATTGGACTAGCTACCGCGAGAGATCTTTGTGGTGGCAAGGAGACCGTAGTCTGTGTAATTGGAGATGGAGCATTCTCTGGCGGACTTGCCTATGAGGCACTGAATAACTTAAACAGATTTCATCGGGATCATAAGAACTTTATTATCATCTTGAATGACAATAAGATGTCGATCTCTGAGAATGTCGGGGGGATGAGTCGATATTTTAATGATTTAAGATCCAGAAGATCCTACACGGAATTTAAGGAAAATGTGGAGCGGTCACTTAACAGCATTGGACGTGTCGGAAAGAACATGGCCAGAAAGCTGAAACGATCCAAAGATTCCATCAAGGCTCTGCTGGTACCGGGTATGTTTTTTGAAAATATGGGTGTGAATTACTATGGTCCAGTGGATGGCCATAATATAGCGGAGATGGTCCATGCCATCAATGTAGCCAAGCAGTATGATGGACCGATTTTAATTCACGCACTCACCAAGAAGGGAAAAGGCTACTCCTATGCAGAGGAGAATCCGGAGAGATTCCATGGCATTTCCCCATTTGATGTGAAAACAGGACAGCTGTTAAAGCCAAAGACAACTCCGACTTACACAGACATTTTCTCTAAAAAGATGTTGGAATTAGCCCAGAAACAGAAGAATATTGTGGCTGTAACTGCCGCAATGCCTTCAGGAACAGGACTGATTCCGTTTAAGAAGAGATTTCCAGATCGATTCTTCGATGTTGGAATTGCGGAAGAATATGCGGTGATATTTGCGGCAGGTATGGCAGCTTCCGGGATGAAACCGTTTGTGGCAATCTATTCCTCTTTCCTTCAGAGGGCATATGATCAGATCCTTCATGATGTCTGTATTCAGAATCTTCCAGTCACCTTCTGCATTGATCGGTCAGGACTGGTTGGAGCAGATGGAGAGACTCATCAGGGTGTCTTTGACATCTCTTACTTGAGTCATCTTCCCAATATGACTTTGATGGCTCCGAAAAACGGAAGAGAGCTTGAGGATATGTTGGAATTCGCAGCTTCCTATGATGGACCAATTGCGATTAAGTATGCTAGGGGATCCGCATACCTGGGACTGGAAGACCACCAGATGAAGATCGAGTATGGTAAAAGTGAGACCATTCAGGAAGGAGAAGGTCTGGTCATTCTTGCCGTTGGAGATATCGTGGAGGAAGCGGTCAAGGCAGTTAAACTGTTAGAGGAAGAGGGGATTCATGTTGGGCTTGTGAATGTAAGATTCCTTCATCCAATTGATCAGGAGATGATTGAAGCTGTTGCAGCCAAATACTCTAAGATTCTTACCGTCGAGGAGAATGAGTTGAACGGCGGATTTGGCCAGAAGGTCAGTGCATATCTTCATGAGAAAGATCTTAGTAACAAATTAATGATGTGCGGTATTGACGATTGCTTTATAGAGCATGCTTCGGTCGATTATCAGCGAAAAGAGTCGGGAATAGACGGAGAAAGTTTAGCTCGTAAGGCTAAGAGTTTTCTGGCGGGTTACAGTTCATGAAAAATATAAGAACAGTTGTTCTTTTTAAAAAGTTGTGTTACACTTAACTGGAGCAATAGACAGATAGAAGATAGATGATAAATATTAGATTGGCATAAGGCGATTAGAGATGAAACAGAGATTAGATGTGTTATTAGTACAGCAGGGTCTGGCAGATTCCAGAGAGAAAGCAAAGCGCATGATTATGAGCGGAGTTGTCTTTGTGAAGGGTCAGAGAGAAGATAAGGCAGGTTCCACTTTTGATGAGGAAGCTGCTGCTACAATAGAGATTCACGGACATACTTTAAAGTATGTCAGTCGTGGCGGGCTGAAGCTTGAGAAGGCGGTTGATCAGTTCGGTTTCTCACTGGAAGGTTTTACCTGTATGGATGTAGGTGCTTCCACAGGTGGTTTTACTGACTGTATGCTTCAGAACGGTGCTAAGAAGGTCTATTCCGTCGATGTCGGAAGGGGACAGCTTGACTGGAAACTTAGGAATGATCCGCGTGTCGTCTGTATGGAGAAGACCAACATGCGCTACGTAAAACCAGAAGATATCGGAGAGCCAGTGGACTTTGTTTCCATCGATGTATCATTTATCTCTCTAAAGAAGATCTTAGGGCCGGTTTATGATTGCCTTAAGGATGAGGGACAGGTCGTAGCCCTGATTAAACCTCAGTTTGAGGCAGGAAGAGAAAAGGTCGGAAAGAAAGGCGTGGTAAGAGATACTAAGGTTCATGAGGAAGTGATTGAGATGATCATGAATTTCGCCAAGGAGACGGGCTTTACTCTCTTACATCTGGATTATTCACCGATTAAGGGACCGGAGGGTAACATCGAGTATCTTCTTCATATGATTAAGAAGCCTGGTCAGGACCAGGTAGGTCTTGATGCGATTCCTCCTATTGTGGAGGCATCTCACAGTGCGTTAGCACATAAGTAGGGGAGAGATAGGTGACGTAGATGAAGAATTATCTGATTATTGCCAATCGGCAGAAGGACAAGGGACTCAAGATAGCAGAACGGATCCGTAAACTCCTGATGGAGAGAGGCGCAGTCTGCAATATATTTGATCAGTATTTTGACGTGAAGCATCATCGCCTTGAAATTCCAGAAGGGACTGAGTGTATTCTGGTAATTGGTGGAGATGGTACACTGCTTGGTGTAGCCGATCAGCTCTTTGGAAAGCACATCCCTATTCTCGGTGTGAATCTCGGAACCTTAGGTTTTCTGACTGAAGTGACTGTTCCGATGTTAGAGGACACGATTAACCATCTGATTCGAGATGAATTTGAGATAGAGAAGCGGTTTATGCTGAGGGCAGATGTTATCAAGAATGGGGAAGTAACCACTTCTTTTAAATGTCTGAATGACTTTGTTATCAGCCGAGGACTTCTTCCGAAACTTCTGACACTGGAGGTAAGAATTAACGGTACCATAATTGATGCTTACCGTGCAGACGGACTGATATTGTGTACACCGACAGGATCCACAGGATATAATTTATCTGCCGGTGGTCCAATTATCAATCCGACCTGCAAGAATTTCGTTATGACACCAATCTGTCCGCATTCTCTGATGACCAGAAGTGTTGTACTCTCAGAGTTCGATAATGTGACCATTGAGCTGAAGGGTGATCAGAAGGATAAGCCAAATATAGCAATTCTCTCATACGATGTAGCAGAAGGTGAGACTTTGGTACCTGGTGATCGGATTCGAGTGACAAAGGCAGATGATTACACTCCATTTATTAAGATGGGTGAGAAGAGTTTTGTACAGATTTTGAAGGATAAGCTGCTGAAGCCTTAGGGATAATGTGCCTTTTGATAGATGATAGTAAGGGGAATATATGAAAGAGAAGAGACAGGCAATGATTCTGGAGTTAATCCAGAAATATGATATCGAGACACAGGAAGAACTTACCAAGCATCTGATTGCGGCAGGATTTCCTACAACACAGGGGACGATTTCCCGTGATATCAGGGAACTCAAGCTTACGAAGGTAGCAGGAAGCAACGGAAGGCAGAAGTATGCAGCGATTCGTTCGGATGATCTTCAAGTGTCCAACAAGTTTAAGAGAGTGCTTAAGGAAGCAATCATTCATATAGAAAGTGCTCGGAATATCCTGGTGATCAAGACAGTATCTGGTATGGCTATGGCTTGTGCCGCGGCCATTGATAATCTGGAGATTAAGGGAGTGGTCGGATGCATTGCTGGTGATGACACCATCTTCTGTGCCATAAAAGAGGAGAGTATGGTCTATGATGTCATTCAGGAATTACAGAGCACGGTCAGAGGGAGAAGTTAATGTTAATTAATCTTCATGTAAAGAATCTCGCCTTAATTGAGGAGGCTGAGGTTGATTTCTCAAGTCATTTGAATATTATGACTGGTGAGACTGGTGCAGGTAAGTCGATTCTGATTGGCTCGATTCAGTCTGCACTGGGAAGTAAGATTCCGAAAGATATGATTCGTCATGGAAGTGATTCAGCCTTAATTGAATTGATTTTCCACACGAAGAGCAAGGCAGTTCAGGAGAAGATGGAAGAATTGGAGATCCCTTTCGAGGATGGAGATGTCATTATTCAGAGACGTGTTACTAATCATCGAGTGATTAATAAGATCAACGATACTTCTGTCACGGTCTCCAAACTTCGCGAGATCAGTCCATTGCTGCTTGATTTGTCTGGCCAGCATGAGAACCAGCTTTTACTAAAGCCAGAGAATCATCAGAAGATTTTGGATTCTTTTGCATCAGATAAGATTAAGCCTTTAAAGGATCAGGTACGACAGGTCTTTGCGAGCTATCAGAAGTATCTAAGGGAGTATCAGGAGAAGAGGGTCTCTGATGCTGATCGAAACCGAGAGATGGAGTTCTTAAAGTTTGAGATTGCTGAGATTGACCGTGCGCAACTGAAACCTGGAGAAGATGAAGAGCTCGAGGCTTATTATGAGAGAGCAGTTCATGCCAAGGACATCCTGGAGGGATGCAGTGATGCGCATGAACTCTTAAGTGATGGCAATGTCAGTGCTCAGGAACAGCTGGGAGATGCGATTCGCCAGTTGGAGAGTGTTCGCAAATATGACCAGAGGATAGATGGATTCCTAGAACAGCTTGGCACCATTGATGCACTTCTTAATGATTTCAACCGGGATCTGTCAGATTACATGTCAGAGATGGAGTTTGATCCGGAAACATTCCATGAGACGGAGACCAGGCTGAATCTGATTAACGATTTGAAGTCGAAATATGGTGGGGACATTTTTAAGATATTAAAATATCAGGAGAAGAGCCAGCAGCGGTTAGAGCAGCTGACAAACTATGAAGAGTATCTGGCTGATCTGGAAGCTAACTTAAAGAAGAGTGAGAATGAATTACATAAACTTTCGGAAAAGCTAACTGCTCTTCGAAAAGAGGCAGCCGAACCTTTGGCTGAGAAGATTCGGGAATCTCTCCTGGATTTGAACTTTAACGATGTCCGTTTTGAGATTCGCTTTGAGAAGAGAAATCATTACGGTGCAGAGGGCAATGATGATATCTGCTTTATGATTTCCACAAACCCGGGTATGGACGTAAGACCTCTACATGAGATCGCCTCTGGTGGTGAGCTTTCTAGAATTATGCTCGCGATCAAATCGATCCTTGCGGATGAAGAACAGATTGAGACACTGATTTTTGATGAGATTGACACAGGAATTAGTGGAAGAACCGCACAGAAGGTTTCAGAAAGACTGGCCATGATTGCCAGAGGACGTCAGGTTATCGCAATCACTCATCTGCCTCAGATTGCTGCTATGGCGGAGAGGCATTTCTTAATTGAGAAGACAAGTGATGCTCAGTCCACCATCAGCCAGATTCATACCCTAAGCGAGGAGGAATCAGTGGAAGAGCTGGCTAGAATGCTTGGAGGAGCCAAGATTACTAAGGTGGTTCTTGAGAACGCCAGAGAGATGAAGGAGTTTGCCAGATCATTACGATAGAGAAAGCATGAGAGAGGGGGTTCATCATGCCGGCTAAGAAGGAATTCGGGGTAGAGAACGAGAAAGATCGCAAGAAGAATGAAGCGAGGCTGAGGCGGAAAGCGGCTGGGAAGAAGGTCCCACTGATTGACAGTTTCTCCTATGCCTTTTACGGTATCTATACGGGAATCCGTAAGGAGAGGAATATGAAGCTTCATTGTCTTTCGACAGTGCTTGTCTTTATCTTCGGATTCTTTTTCCATATCTCAGCCCTTGAGTGGTGTGTCTGTTTTACCCTTATTGGTCTGATTATGGCTTTGGAGCTTATCAATACATCGATAGAAGCTGTGGTGGATTTGGCCACAGAAGAGTATCATCCGCTTGCCAAAATCGCTAAGGATACGGCAGCGGGGGCAGTATTGATTGCCTCTATTTTTGCAGCAGCCTGTGCAGCGATTATCTTTCTTCCAAAGGTGATCGTCTGGATAACAGCATTGTAAGATATATTGTTGGAGGAAGACAGATGGTAAGAGAGATGACCGAAGATTTACGGCGAATAATTCTTGCAGGAATCGGTACCGCGACCTTAGTTTCTGAAAGATCTAGGGATCTCGCCGATATGCTGGTAGAGAAGGGAGAGGTTACCGTACAAAGAGGAAGAGTTCTCAATACAGAGCTTTCCCGCAAAAAACCGAAGAAGTCCAAAAGAGATACTGAGAGGAAGGGAGATCCTTTCGACTTTGGACAGATTGATGAGACAGTAAAGCATATGTCTCCAGGACAGATTGCAAGGCTCCGGGAGGCGCTTAATGAGTATAACGGGGAGTAGACATGGCACGTAGTCACAGATTAAGAGAGATTAGAAGAGTTCTACATAAGCATAAGATTACTCGAGGGATTACTCCAGAAAAACTTCGGGAGATCCTGGAGGATTTAGGTCCGACCTATATAAAGCTGGGTCAGATTATGTCTTTGCACTCTGATATTCTGCCTCAAAGCTACTGTGACGAGCTCATGAAGCTTCAATCTGATGTCACTCCAATGCCCTTTGAGGAGTTGACTAGTGTAATCTCTGATTCCTATGGGATCCCCTGGACGGAGGTTTTCTCAGAAATTGATGAGAACCCTCTAGGCTCTGCATCGATAGCTCAGGTTCATAGGGCCAAACTTCTGACAGGCGAGGATGTGGTCGTTAAGGTTCAGAGAAAAGGAATCTATGACGTGATGTCCAGAGATATCTCCATGCTCCACAAGCTAGTCAAGCTCATGCCACCAGTCAGTATCAAAGAGATGGTTGATTTTGACATGGTCTTAAATGAGATGTGGATGGTGGCTCAGGAGGAGATGGATTTTCTTAAGGAAGCTTCTAACATGCAGGAGTTTGCCCGCTATAATCAGGAAGTTCGCTTTGTTGAGGTTCCACAGCTATATCTAGAGTATACGACCAGACAGATTTTGGTTATGGAATATATCGATGGAATCGCCATCGATGATAAAGAGACCCTGCAGGAGGAGGGTTACGATCTCAAGGAGATTGGTGCCAAGCTGGTTGACAATTACATCAAACAGGTCATGGATGATGGCTTCTTTCACGCTGACCCACATCCAGGCAACGTCAAGATTCGTGATGGAAAGATTATCTGGATTGATATGGGAATGATGGGACGGCTGTCTGATCGAGACCGGCGTTATATCGAGGAAGCTATCGACGGTTTTGCCTACAGTGACATCAGCAGAATACAGAATGCTGTCCTATCTCTGGGTCAATTTAAGGGAGAGATTGATGAGGCACTCCTGTATGCAGATATCAAGAAGATATTTACCAAATACGGAAATATGGAACTGGGAAGGATTGATGTTCCTTCTGTTATGCAGGATCTCATGGATGTCATGAAGAAGAACCGTATTGCTATGCCGCATGGCATGACGATGTTAGTTCGAGGATTGACGGAGATGCAGGGGGATCTTCTGCAGATTAGTCCTGAGATTAATATGGTGGATATCGCTTCTGCCAGAATCAAGCAGAAGAGATGGGAGGAATTCAACTGGAAATTAGGCCTTAAAAAAGGAACGAAGAAGGTACTTCGTGATTCTTACAAGACTGCCAAGATTCCAGGTATGATCAGTGATGCTCTTCAGGATTACCTAAAAGGACAGTCCAAGCTTAGCCTGGGACTTTATGCCACCAGAGACTTTGCGTGGCTTCTTAGAAAATTAATAAGAAACCTGGTGACAGGAATCTGGGTTATGGCCCTGCTGATCAGTTCTAGTATTCTTTGTACGACAGATATGAAGCCGAAAATCCTTGGAATTCCTGCAATGGGAGCGCTTGGATATCTCTTGGCATTCGTGATTGTTCTGGCAGTCGTCATACAGCATGTGATTCAAAAGAGGAAGTAATAGGGATTCCATACATAGTCATTTATTTTCCATACATATTCATTTATATGAATATCTAAAGTGATAGAATTTATCAATAAGTTCTATCGCTTTTTTTTTGTTATCATCTTGCACGGGACCAATAGGGATGCTATCTTTTAAATAGTTAGGTTCAACTAATTAGAATGACTACAGGATTGTGGGAGTAGCAAAGCGATGGAACAATCCGAAGTCACTTATGATACCAACATCATTAAAATTAGAAAGATGGTGACTTATGTTTCTTGAAATAAAGAATATCCATAAATATTTTGGAGCTAGTCAGAATCGGATTCATGTCCTTCGAGGTATTGACTTCTCCATGGAGCGGGGAGAATTCGGTGTCCTTCTAGGTCCCTCAGGTTCTGGGAAATCCACCTTACTGAATATTATCGGGGGAATTGATCAGGCAGACCAGGGAGATATTTATATTAATCAGGACGCCATGTCTTTGATGAAGGGGAAAGATTTGACAGTGTACCGGAGGAAACATCTAGGATATATTTTTCAGATGTACAATCTGATTCCCAATCTCACAGTCCGCGAAAACATTGAGGTGGGAGCTTATCTGAGCAAGGATTCTCTGGATGTGGATGATGTGATTGAGATGTTGGGTTTGAGAGACCAGCAGAATAAACTTCCCAGTCAGTTATCGGGAGGTCAGCAGCAGAGGACAGCGATCGGAAGAGCAGTAGTAAAAAATCCAGATATTCTTCTCTGTGATGAGCCGACGGGTGCTTTGGATTACCATACATCAAAAGATATCCTGCAGTTGATTGAGAAGGCTAATGAGACTTATGGCAGTACCGTCCTCATGGTCACCCACAATGATGCAATTGCGGGAATGGCGGATCGAATTGTCCATCTAAAGGATGGCCGGATCATACGCAATGAGGTAAATCATAATAAACTTACTGCAAGAGAACTGGAATGGTAGGTGTTATCATGAAGGATCCACTATTGAAACGTCTGCCGAGAGAGTTTCGGTCAGACTTTGGAAAATATTTGGTCATTTTTGTACTGATTATTGGATCGATTGGACTTACTTCAGGATTCCTTGTTGCGGATAACAGTATGATTGCCGCTTATCAAGAGAGTTTCCAAAAATACAATATCGAAGATGGACATTTTCTGGTGGACAGGGAATTAAATCAGTCGCAGATTTCCGAGATCAGGCAATGTCGTGTGAAAATTTATCCATTGCACTATGTTACTAAGAGGCTGACGGATGGAAGCAGGGTTAGGATTTATCAGAATCGATTGGAAATCAACTGTGCCTGTGTTATGGAGGGAAGACTCCCAAGAAAGAAGGGAGAGATCGCTATTGACCGTATGTATGCCGACAATAATCACCGTAAAATCGGTGATAGGATAAAGGTACAAGGGGGCAAAACTTATCGATTGGTTGGATTGGTTGCACTTTCAGATTATAGTGCACTGTTTGAAAATAATAATGATGTCATGTTTGATGCCATCAAATTTGGAGTAGGTGTTGTAAGTTCCGAGGAATTTCAAAACTTCAGCAGGGAGAGTCTTCAGAATTGCTATGCCTTCTCTTATCTTAATCCGCCAAAGAACGAGGCGGAAGAATCCAAAAGGTCGAATGATTTTCTAGATGATATCAATGACATTGTCAGTGTCAAGGATTATGTTCCAAGATATCAGAGTCAGGCCATTACTTTCACGGGCGAGGATATGGGAAGCGATAAGGCTATGATGCTGACTTTTCTATACATTATCATTGCAATCATCGCTTTTGTGTTCGCCGTGACCATCACCAACACAATCAGTAAAGAGGCTAATGTCATCGGTACCCTGATGGCAAGTGGATATACCAAGGGAGAGCTTGTGAAGCACTATATGACTATGCCAGCCTTAGTTACCCTAGTCAGTGCTGTGATTGGAAATATCTTAGGTTATACATTCTTTAAAGACTATATGGCTGGACTTTATTACCATTCCTATAGTTTGCCGACATTTCATACTTTGTGGAATGGAGAGGCTTTCGTGGAGACGACGCTATTTCCGATTATTCTGATGATAGTTATCAATTACGTGGTTTTAAGATATCAATTAACGCTTCCCATCATGTCCTTCTTGCGGAGAGACTTGCATAGGGTGAGAAGGACGAGAGCGATTCCTCTTTCCAAAAGAATCCCATTCTTTGCCAGATTTCGAATGAGGATTATCGGACAGAACTTTGCAAATTATCTGATTCTCTTTATCGGTCTTCTTTTTGCCAATGTGCTGTTGATTTTTGGACTTGCCCTGCCGAGAGCCATGCGGACATATACAGAGACAATGAAGCACAATAAGATTTGTCAATATCAATATATTCTTAAAGTACCGACAGATGCTATGAACGAAGATAGAAAAGTCTGGAGTCTTATCAATTTGGCATGGTTTCAGATGCAGACAGACATAGAACAAGATGGAGTAGAAGCGTTTTCGATTGACACCCTAAGATCGACAGAAGCAAATATCAAAGAAGAAGATATCACACTCTACGGAGTGAAAAAGGATAGCAAGTATATCCATCGGAAGATGGGGAGGGGAACTGTTCTGGTCTCTGACTGTTTTGCGGAAAAATATCAGGTAGAAAAGGGCGATAAGATTCGACTCAAGAAGCCCTATGAGAATCAATATTATCATCTGAAGATCACAGGGATTTATCCTTACCAGGGTGGAGTTTGTATCTTTATGAATCAAGAGGATATGAACGAGATGCTTGACCTGGGACAGGATTACTACAGTGGATATTTTTCCAATCATAAGTTAAAAGATCTTGATTCAAAAAATGTTGCGTCCGTTGTTGATATCAATGCCCTCACGAAAGTTTCCAGACAGTTGCTTGTCTCCATGGGGGGAATGGCCTCCATGGTCGGGACTATGGCGGTTGCCATGTTTATCATTTTGGTCTATCTCCTCTCTAAGGTTATTATTGAGAAGAACGCACAGTCAATCTCCATGACGAAAATTCTTGGATATCAGTCTTATGAGATTGCAAGACTTTACATTCTCTCCACAACAATCATGGTACTGATTAGCCTTTTTGCCACAATTCCACTTGCAAAATGGATAATTATGGCAGTTTTCAGAATGATAATGAGACAAGAGATGGTTGGATGGGTACCATTTCAAATTGATTCACATGTCACTAGCGTAACATTTGCTCTGGGAGTGGCTTCCTATGTGGCTGTAGCCTGCCTGGAACTTTTGAAAATAAGGAGAGTGCCGATGAGAGAGGCGCTTAAGACAGTGGAATAATTGCTTTTTCATGATAGGTATGCTATAACTATCGTATAAGGCTATCGCGGCTTCAAAAGAAGCAAAGTCACGATAGCCTTTTTGCGGGTTATGCATATATATGGAGGAGAATATATTATGAGATATGATGTGATTATCATCGGGGCAGGACCAGGGGGAATTTATTCTGCTTACGAATTAATAAAGAATAATAAGGATTTAAAAATTGCCATTTTTGAGGAGGGCAATCGGTTAGAGAAGAGAAAATGTCCAATTGATGGGAAGAAGATCAAATCCTGTGTCAACTGCAAGGTCTGCTCTATCATGAGTGGTTTTGGCGGAGCAGGTGCATTTTCTGATGGAAAGTATAATATCACCAATGACTTCGGGGGCACTCTTCACGAGCATATTGGAAAAGAGCAGGCTATCGACCTGATGAAATATGTAGACGAGATTAACATGCATCACGGTGGCATGGGAACTAAGCTGTATTCCACGGCAGGCACTTCGTTTAAGAAGATCTGCATGCAGAATAAGCTGACCCTCTTAGATGCCTCCGTAAGACATCTGGGAACCGATATTAACTATATTGTTCTTGGTAATCTTTATGAAGAGATGAAGGATTCCATCGACTTCTATTTTCAGACGAAGGTGGATACGGTGGAGAAGTTAGAGGATGGATATCGTCTTCATTATGATGATCAGACTGCTGAATGTCAGCGCTGTATCATTTCCGTCGGCAGAAGTGGAAGTAAATGGATGGAAAAAGTCTGTAAGGACCTTGATATCTCTACACTTTCTAACCGTGTCGATATCGGTGTCAGAGTGGAGCTTCCAGCAGTGATATTTTCACAGCTTACGGATGAACTTTATGAGAGTAAGATCGTCTACCGAACCCGGAAATTTGAGGACCGTGTCCGTACCTTCTGTATGAATCCGTACGGCCGTGTCGTTAATGAGAATACCAATGGTATCGTGACTGTTAATGGCCATAGCTTCGATGATCCAGCTCTTCGTACAGAGAATACGAACTTTGCTCTGCTGGTATCTAAGCATTTTACTCAGCCGTTCAAGGATAGTAACGGATACGGTGAGAACATCGCCAAGCTGTCTAACATGTTAGGAGGCGGAGTCATCGTTCAGCGTTTTGGTGATCTGGAAAGAGGAAGACGAAGTACAGAGAAGAGGATTCAGGAGGGCACGGTAAGACCAACTTTGAAGGCGACCCCAGGAGATTTATCCTTAGTCCTTCCGAAACGTATCTTGGATGGAATTATCGAGATGATCTATGCCCTTGATAAGATTGCACCGGGAACAGCTAATGATGATACCCTTCTTTATGGTGTGGAGGTTAAGTTCTACAACATGGAAGTTGAAATTGATGAGCATTTAGAGACGAAACATAAGGGACTCTATGTGATTGGTGACGGCAGCGGAGTGACCCATTCCCTGTCTCATGCCAGTGCCAGTGGAGTTTATGTAGCAAGACAAATCTTAGGAATCTAGACATCACATATCATTCTAAGCGATTACTGTACCGATCACTAAGTAGGGGGATAAGATGGAGAATTTGGATGGGAAGATCCGTCTTCTTGCGATGGATCTTGACGATACATTATTCGATAGTAAAAAGAGGATTTCAAAGAAGAATCAGGAAGCGATTGCTGCAGTAGCAGCTCAGGGAATCACTGTCGTTCCAGTTACGGGGAGACCGAGAAGCGGTGTCCCGGAGGAAGTGACATCTCTTCCTGGAGTACGATACATCATCACTTCAAACGGCGCCGCAGCCTATGATCAGGAAAGCGGGAAGGATATCGATGCCGCATATTTATCGAAGGAAGATGCTTCCTTTGTCTTCTCCTTTGAGGAGACGAGACAGAGTCATTCAGAAGTTTTTATCAATGGATTCGGCTATACAACCCAGGCTAATATTGACCGAATGCTAAAAAGATATGAAGGTCATCCACTTTCTAAGTACATTGCAAAAAGCCGAAGGGCAGTCAAAGATGTGGAGAAATACACAAAAGATTGTCAGAATGGAATAGATGGAATGTATATCTCATGTAAAGATGTTGCCACCAGAGACCGTCTGTATGAGAAATTAAAGGCTAGAGATAGCATTCATGTCGTCCTTTCTAGTGGGGGCAATGGCACTGGTCTTGAGGTAGAAGGTTACGGTGCGGATAAAGGGATGGCAATTAAGAGACTCGGCCAGAAACTGGGAATTCCAGTTTCTGCTATGATCGCGTTTGGAGACAGCGACAATGACTGTGGTATGTTAAAAACCGCAGGTTATTCTGTTGCTATGAGCGGTGGAACTAGGGCTGCGAAGGAGGCAGCATCTTACGTTACAGCTTCCTGTGAGGAGAGCGGATTAGCCAAGGCTCTTTATCAGCTTGGAATTATCAGAAAGTAGGAAATGCCATGGCAGGACGTACAGGAAGAGGGGGAAAAACCGAGGGGAACCCTCTCGTGCAGATAAAAAAGGATATCCAGGAGAAGAACTTTCACAGAGTCTATCTCTTGATGGGTGATGAGGATTATCGAATCAGTCAAGTGAAAAATCTTTTAGAGAAGAGCCTGATTCCACAAGGCTTTGAGATCAATCTGGAAAAATTTGAGGAGACCAAGGTGGACCTTAATGAGGTAAGAAGTCTTTTGATGACAGCACCTTTTAGCTTCAGCCCTGATGGGAAACGCCTTGTTATATTGGATAGAACCGATACCATCAAGACGGCAAAGGATGCTCTAGTTGATGTCATGGAATCCATTCCAGAAACAAGTGTCCTTGTCATCTGTCAGCCTGAGGTTGATAAGAGATCCAAGGCTTATAAGTGGATTAAGAAGAATGGCTTTGTGGCAGAATTCGCCAAGAAAGACATTAATGATCAGGATAGACTTAAGATGGTGGCAGTGCTTCTCTCAAGGGGAGGTAAGAGGATTCGGCAGAATGATGCTCAGTATTTCCTCTCGCGTGTAGGGGACGATCTCTATGAGATTAAGAATGAGGTGGACAAGCTCATCTCTTATCTCGGGGAGGAGACAGATGTCAATAGAGAAGCAATCGATGCAATCAGTTCTGGAGCGGTGGAGGATAAGGTCTTTGATATGGTATCTGCCATCGCAGCTAAAAATAAGAAAGCAGCCCTCGCTTATTATAACGATCTGATAATTCTCAAAGAGCCTTCTTTACGAATCCTTGCGCTGATTATCCGCCAATATAGAATTCTACTCATTATGGCAAGTATGAGCAAAAGCGGAAGAAGCGATGCAGATATTGCCAAGGCAGCAGGCGTTATGACTTTCGTAGTCAAAAAAGCCTGGGTACAGCTCAGGGGAGAGACCGTCTGGTCCATAAAAGACCATCTGGAGCAGTGCTTGTCCGTGGAAGAAGATATCAAGACTGGAAATATCACAGACCAAATCGGAGTGGAGACTCTGATCGTATCCTTGAGTGAGAGAGCCTAGTTTCTACCAGTTTTTTGATAACTTCATATTTCGTCTGTTCCTTCATAGTAAGTTCTATTCTCCTGATAATTCATCACCCCCGAATAGAGATTATTATAACACATTCGGGACATTTTCATTTTTGCTTTACCAG
>JAXJRI010000164.1:0-5911 GCA_036310685.1 Lachnospiraceae bacterium
TGGATGAGTATCAGGATACCTCTCTTCTTCAGGAGACCCTGATAGAGGTCCTGCATGATCAGACGAAGAATGAACTTTTTGTCGTTGGGGATGTCAAGCAGAGTATCTACCGTTTTCGCCAGGCAAGACCAGATCTTTTTCTGAACCGCTATGATTCTTATCTGCCGTATGATGAGAAAAACCAGGATTCTAAGAGCGGTGTGAGGATTGAACTGAGAGATAATTTCCGGAGCCAGCCTAATGTCCTGCACCTTTGCAATGATTTCTTTCATAAGCTTATGACCCGCGATTTCGGCGGCATTGATTATGATGAGTCAGTAGAACTTCGTAAAGGAGTCGGAGGACCAATGGAAAGTGGAACGACTAAGAGCGAGGTGGATCTTCTCATTGAGGATGAGGAGAAGGATGAGATTGATGGAGATACCGAATTCATCACAGCGGAAACTGCCATGATTGCCAGACATATCCGAAAGCTAGTAGAAGACGGTTATCACTACAGCGATATTGTGATTCTCCTTCGTTCTGCAAAAGGCTGGTCAGATAAGATGGCAGATCTTCTGACAGGATGGGGAATACCTGCCGCGGCAGAGAGCAAGACGGGATATTTCCAGACGATTGAAGTATCACTGGTTCTTTCTTATCTTTCCGTGATAGATAATGTTTATCAGGATATACCTATGGCCAGTGTTCTCCTTTCTTCTATCGGTCAGTTCAGCGAGGATGAGCTTTCCCGTCTGGAGATTGAGATAGATATCAGAGAGAGACGTCGTTATTATCTTTATGATTATTTAGAGAAGTATCTGAGTGAAGGCAAGGACACAGTGCTTTTAGAGAAGACCAGACATTTTCTGACACTGCTTCATCATTTTCAGGAGAAGAAGAAAGAGACTCCGCTCTCGGACTTGATTTGGGAGATTTATCAGAAGACAGGAATCTACTATGATGTACAGCTTCTGCCAGAGGGAGAGAGAAGAAAAGAGAATCTTCTCATGCTCTTAAAGAAGGCAGAAGATTATGAGAGGACCGTATTCCGAGGATTATTTTATTTCCTTCGCTATATTAATCAGCTTAAGACCTACGAGTTAGATTATGGACTGGCTCCGGCAGCGGGGGGAGAGGAAGACCTGGTTAAGGTCATGACAATCCACTCTAGTAAGGGCTTGGAGTTTCCAGTTGTCTTTGCAGCTGGTTTTGAGAAGCAGTTCAACCGACAGGATGAGAAGAAACAGATGCTGCTTCACCCTCGCTTTGGAGTAGGACTTGATTATATTGATTTAAAGAACCGTGAGAGACATGGCTCTGCCATTAAGGATATGATTCGCCATCAGATTCGCCAGGAATCTATGGAGGAGGAACTTCGTGTCCTCTATGTTGCGATGACTCGTGCTAAGGAGAAGCTGATTTTAAGCTCGGTAGTTTCCAAAAAGGCGGTTGACAGTCTGTTGGAGTCAAGGGTCAAGGATAAGGAGACTGCAAATTCTACTTTGGATTGGATGTTAGGATGCCTGAAAGACACCGGACCATTTCAGAAGTTTTTAAATGCCAGAAGAGCATCGGAGGAGGAGAGAATAGCCGATGATAGTCCATATGAGCTGAACATCTATCATTATCATGAACTGACACCTTATCTTGAGGATAAAGAGGAGGTCACGAAGGCACAGACTCTATCTGATTTTCTGGATTCCTATGCAGGAGAAGAGAGTCTTCCAATCATTGAGAGGGCATTTGCTTACCAATACCCATATCAGGAAGACACTAGGTTAAAGAGAAAGTACTCAGTTTCTGAGCTAAAAAGAGTGTCTATGACAGAAATTCCTTCTGAGAACACTTGGGAGGAGTCTGAGACGACGGATTACAAGAAAGAGGATCTAGAGGAAGAGATTCCTGTTCCGAATTTCTTGAAAGAGGAGGAGATTCCACAGAAGCCGGCGGTTGGAGCAAACCGTGGAACCATTGTCCACAAAGTTTTTGAGCTCCTTCCATTCCATAAGATTAAGACTAGGGGAGATCTGTCAGAAGCCTTGGATGTGATTGAGAAGGACTATCCTCCAGCTAAGACAGTCAACCGCAGATTTTTGGAAGAGGGTGCCGCTGCGTTGCTTTTTTCACCGACAGGGGAATTGCTTAGGAAGGAAGAAGCCAAGGGTAATGTATTTCGGGAGCAGCCATTTACGGTGGGAATTCCAGCAGATGAGCTTGACCCGGAGAAGGAATCTCGGGAGCTGATTGTCATTCAGGGAGTGATTGACTGTTATCTCTTAACAGAGAGAGGAATTCTGCTTTTGGACTATAAGACGGATTATCTGAAGAAAGGGGAGGAGAGTACGCTCCTTGACCGATATCAGAGTCAGATGTTATATTATAAGCTAGCTTTAGAGCAGATTACTGGTATTCGGGTAGATAAAGTTCTGATTTATTCTGTCTATCTGCGGAAGTTTATTCCGGTCTTATTTGACTAGGAATAGTAGAGATACAAACCAGCTAATGAGGGGTGAGTACATGAGAAAGTTATTAAAAATTTTTTTTAGCCGTATTATGATCATCTCTGTGCTTATCGCTCTTCAGGTTGTCTGGGCTGTAGTAATTCTGTTCCGACTGGTTGGTTACAGTTCTTATATTGCTGCATTTTTAAAGTTGATTTCCATATTGGCAGTGATTTTTATTATGAGGCGGAGCGATAACCCGGCGATGAAGCTTCTCTGGGTAATTCTGATTTTGCTTATGCCACTTTTGGGCGGAGTTCTATATCTCTACGTTGGACGGAAACGACCAGTCTATTCGATGAGAAAGAAGATTGAGCCAGCCATCAGGGAGGATAAGAAATATCTGCATAAAGACAACAAGCTGATGCAGTATATTGAGGAAGATAATCCGCTAGTCGCCAGTCAGATTTATTATCTGGAGGAGAACTCAGGCTTTCCGGCCTATGCTCATTCCAAAGCTACCTATTATCCTTCCGGCGAGGAATGTTTTCCTGCTATGGTAGAGGAATTAGAGAAGGCAAAGGAATACATTTTCTTGGAATACTTTATTATCGAGGAAGGAATCTTCTGGGATAAGATTCTGGAAATCCTTAAGAGAAAGGTTAAGGAAGGTGTGGATGTCCGTGTCATGTATGATGATGTTGGATGCGGCTTTGTTCTGCCCGATCACTATGACCGCAAGCTGAAGTCCTATGGGATTGACTGTACCGTCTTTAATCGATATATTCCTGTGGTTTCTACGATCTTTAACAACAGAGATCATCGAAAGATTCTGGTCATTGATGGAAAGTGTGCTTTTACAGGTGGAATCAATTTTGCGGACGAGTATATCAATGAGAAGCAGCGGTTTGGTTATTGGAAAGATAACGGTATCCGTATTCAAGGAGCAGCTGTTACTAGTATGACATTAATGTTCCTTACCATGTGGAATGCCTTCGCATCCAATAAATTGGAATATCAGCATTACATGAATGTGGCACTGCCTAATTTTCAGAAGCCACATCAGGAAGACGAGGATATCCAAGATGGTATGGATTATCGGGAAGGTATGATTCTTCCCTATTCGGACCATCCTCTCGACAATGAGCTGGTAGGGGAGAATGTCTATCTTAGCATGATCAATCATGCGACTAAGTACATTTATTTCTTTACACCGTATCTGATCATTGATAATGAGATTGCGACTGCTATGATTTTAGCAGCGAAGCGAGGTGTGGATGTCAGGATTATTACACCAGGCATTCCAGATAAGAAACTGGTCTATCTCGTGACTCAGTCCTACTATCAGCAGCTGGTGGAAGGCGGCGTCAGGATCTTCCAGTTCCGTCCGGGATTTGTGCACGGAAAAGCTGCCGTCTGCGATAATATCCTGGCAACGGTTGGGACTATCAATCTGGATTACAGAAGCCTTTATCTTCACTTTGAGAATGGTATCTATATGTATAAGACTCCGGCAGTGGGGGATGTAAGAGATGACTTTCTGGAAGCTTTAAAGCAATCTACGGAGATAACAAAGGAAATGTGTCACCGAAATATGTTTTTGGAGATTCTGCAGGGTATTCTGCGAATTATTGCACCTCTCCTGTAAAGATAAAGGATTAATAACATGGAAACTTATGAGAATTTTGCAAGAGTATACGATGAACTGATGGATAATGTTCCTTACGAAGAGTGGGGAAAGTTTATTCGTGAAAAATTAGTGGAGGATGGAATCTCTGACGGTCTGGCTTTGGATCTTGGCTGTGGTACGGGCAAGATGACGATGCTGATGGGTTCCTATGGTTATGATATGATTGGAGTGGACTCCTCCATTGATATGTTGGAGATTGCTCGGGAGAAGGCTATGGACGCTCCTCAGAAATATCTGTATCTTCTGCAGGATATGACAGAGTTTGAGCTTTATGGTACGGTGCGAGCTGTCGTCTCGGTCTGTGATTCTGTCAACTACATCACCGACCCAGATGCTCTCCTACAGGTGTTTAAACTTGTCAATAATTATCTGGATCCTCAGGGACTTTTTCTCTTTGATTTTAATACGGAGCATAAGTACCGGGATGAGATTGGGTCTACTGTGATTGCTGAGGATAGAGATGATGTGAGCTTTATCTGGTATAACGAGTATGACCAGGAGGAGCATCTTAATGATATTGATTTAAGTGTCTTTGTGAGAAGACCAGATGATTTGTATCAGAAGTTCCAGGAAGAGCATATCCAGAGAGGATACACTTTAGAAGAGATTAAAAGTCTTCTTAAGAAGAGTGGACTTGTTTTTGTGGATGCCTATGACGGTTATCAAAATAAACCAGCGGATAAAGACAGTCAGAGAATTGTTATTCTTGCCAGGGAACACGGAAAGATGGTAGAATGATTTTCCAAGCTTCCGTGAGATGGTGGGTTTTGACACTTGAGTCACAGTACGATAGATAGAGATAGGAGACCAAGATAATATGGGAGATTATATTATTAGAGGAATGGCGATGAACAATGAGGTTCGTTTTTTCGCTGCGACAACTAAGGACCTTGTGGAACAGGCCAGACAGTATCATCACTGCAGCCCTGTGGTCACAGCAGCATTAGGACGTCTGCTGACAGGTTCTGCCATGATGGGAAGCATGTGTAAGAATGACAGTGATGTTCTGACCGTCCAGGTACGTGGTGACGGACCAATCGGAGGAATGGTTGTGTCAGCTGATGCCAAAGCTAATGTTAAGGGATATGCTTACAACAATCAGATTGAGCTGCCAATCAAGGAAGATGGACATTTAGATGTCGGCGGTGCTGTCGGACATTCAGGAACTCTTCAGGTGATCAAAGATCTGGGTTTAAAGGAACCTTATTCTGGACAGACCCCTCTTGTTTCCGGAGAGATTGCGGAGGACTTAACTTACTATTTCGCTTCTTCTGAGCAGATTCCGACCAGTGTGGCATTGGGAGTCTTAGTAGACCGTGATCTATCTGTTCGATGTGCCGGCGGATTTATCATTCAGCTGATGCCGTTTGCAACAGAGGAGACGATCTCTTACTTAGAGAACCGTATCGGCCAGTTCACTTCCATCACAGAACATTTAGATCATGGAGAGACACCAGAGGAGATTATCACCAACCTTTTTGAGGGACGCGATGACATCGAGTTTGAATCTTCCATGCCGACACAGTTCCACTGTGGATGTTCTAAAGAGCGTACTGCGCAGGCATTGATTACAGTAGGTAAGAAAGAACTTCAGAGTATGATCGATGACGGAGAACCGATTGAGCTGACCTGTAATTTCTGTAATTCTCATTATACTTTCTCCGTGGATGAGTTAAAAGAATTATTAGAGAAGTCAACTGCGAGATAGATATAAGTGAACCGCGTCAGGTGGCTCATGATAAATGTAATAACAAGATGGACAGCCACTGGCGGTTCATTTTGCATGCTAAGGCAACAA
>JAXJRI010000165.1:0-3833 GCA_036310685.1 Lachnospiraceae bacterium
CTATAATGGCAGGAGAGGAAGGATTCCGATGAAGTACTTCTTTTACCTATATTATCCAGCCCATCTGTTGGTGATAGAAGGAATCAAGATGTATTTATCCTGAATTTATTCTGAGTCGAATTTGTTTCCTGCAGGGAAATGTGTTAGACTCAGATTTAAGAACAGTTCACGCAGGAGAGAGGACATGCTTATGAAGAACATTATTTTTGCAGCAGCGGAATGCACTCCTTTTATCAAGACAGGAGGATTGGGAGATGTAGTAGGCTCTCTTCCAAAAAGATTGGATCAAAAGAGATATCGTGTGTCAATCGTGATACCGGATTATCAGTGTATTGACGAGAAATATAAGAGAAGAATGAAGACAGAGTTCTCTTTCCCTGTTCATATGAATTGGAGAACTCAGATTGTTACAGTACGGTCAATTGAGGAGAATGGTATCCACTATTATTTCCTTCATAATGATTTCTATTATGTGGGACCTTCTCCATATTCTGATATGAGTATGGATACAGAGAAATTCTGCTTCTATTCTAAAGCAGTGCTGGAATTTCTGGCTTATCTGGATTATCAGGTAGATATTATCCACTGCCATGACTGGCAGGCGGCTATGATTCCTGCCTTTCTGAAATTACAATATGGCCATGATCCTCTTTATCAGAAGATTCGTACTATTGTAACGATCCATAATCTGAAGTTCCAGGGAGTGATTCCGATTGATCAGATGAAGGATATCACAGGCTTTTCGGACGATGCCTTCTCCTATGATAAACTTGAGTACTATGGTTCTGCCAATATGATGAAGGGTGGCATCAGCTTTGCTGATAAGATTACAACAGTCAGTAAGACATATGCTAAGGAGATTCAGGAGCCAGAGATGGGAGAGGGTCTGGACCAGATTCTTAAATATCGTGATAAAGACCTTTCGGGTATTGTCAATGGACTGGATTACGATGTTTATCATCCATCGAAAGATCCGTATCTAGTTAAGCATTATGATATTCTTTCGTTGAAAGCTGGAAAGAGAAAGAACAAGGAGGCACTTTTAGACGAGACAGGTCTCACGGGAGGGGCGGATGCATTTACCATAGGTATTATTGCCAGATTGACAGGTCAGAAGGGGATAGAGCTTTTGGATCCTATTTTTGAGGAACTTCTGGACGCAGGAGTACAGTTTGCTATCCTAGGTTCTGGAGAACAGCGTCTGGAAGAGATGTTAAAATGGTATTCATGTAAGAGCGAAGGTAAAGTTTATCTGAATCTCAGATACAGTGATCCACTTGCCAAGCTGATTTATGCTGGCGCGGATGCGATTCTGATGCCTTCAAGGTTTGAGCCATGCGGGCTGAGTCAGCTGATGGCGATGCGTTATGGTACGGTTCCAATTGTCCGCAGCACAGGTGGACTGAAGGATACAGTGGAACCTTATAAGAATGGTAAAGGGACTGGATTTGTTTTCGATGACTTTGATGCTCAGGAATTGAAAGAAGCCATCTTAGAGGCAAAAGATGTCTATGATAAGGAACCGGCAGATTGGCTTGCTCTTGCCAGACGGGACATGAGACAGAACTTCTCCTGGGATCGTTGCTGTAAGGAATATGAGAAACTTTATGATAATCTTTTAGAAGATTAAAAGTATAGATGCCGGAAGAGTTAAACAAGCTGAAGTGCCACCGGCACTGCACTTGCATGCTTGACAATAAGAATGGCCATCAGGAATGTGATGTGATCAAACATTTCTGATGGCCTTTGCTATATACAAGATGCCTATACTTCTTTTATTCCGGTGATGTCAGGTTCTATCAGCATAGAATAATTAGTATGATAGATGACAAAACCAGGCTTTGCCTGAGGCGGTTTCTTTAGATTCCTCCGTCTAGTGTAGTCAATCTCCACTTTTGGGGCATCCTTTCCCTTGGAATAGTGTGCCGCCAGTCGAGCAGCTTCCTCGTAAGTTCTATCTGGAATATCATCAGCGGTTCCCAGTCGAACGATAACATGAGAGCCCGGCATCTTTTTGGCGTGGAACCAGAGATCCTTGCCATTAGCCAGCTTAAAAGTGAGTTCCTCATTCTGGTAGTTGTTCTTACCAACATAGATATCGAATCCGTCGGAAGAAACGTAATGAAGTGGTTTGCTCTTCTTAATCTTTTTGCTTCCTTTTCTTCCGTGTCGTTTCATGTAATTATAATCGATAAGCTCCTCACGGATCATAGCAAGATCATCCTCATCGCGGGCAATCTCTAGCGAATTGCTGATAGACTCTAAGTGGTCAAGCTCCTCTGCAGTCTCCTTGGTAAGAGTAGTCAGAGCTTCCTTAGTTCTCTTTAGTTTGGTATAGCGGTTGAAGAATTTTTGAGCGTTCTCCATGGCAGTCATGTGCTCGTCCAAAGGGATAGTGATCTCCTTGCCATCATAGTAATTGATGCAGGTCAGAGACTTCTGTCCAGGTTTGGCCTCGTAACCGTAGGTGTGGAGCAATTCTCCGTAGACTTTATATTTATCCATCTTTTCTGTACTCTTAAGCTGCTTATTCTGAAGGTCGAGCTTGTGGGCCGTCCTCTGAATGGCGTTGCTTACAACCTTTCTTAAATCGGTTGATTTCTGGCGGACCCTGGTAACGGTCTCTTTCTCTTTATAGTAGCGTTCTAAGACTTCTGAGATTGAGTCAAAAGTCTGTGAATCTAAGTCCTGATACATGGTAAGCGGGAAAGAAGCATATTCTTTCGGTTCCTTGCCCTGGTAGACGATGGTTGGCTGATATTCTTCCTGAAGAATCATATCAGAAAGCTTAGCTATCTCCCCGTAAAGGTGGATCATCTGGTCAGAAGAGAGAGAAGCTGTCGGACTAGAACTGTCGATTCCTGCCCGGAAGCAGATCTCTTCCGCTGCCAGAGGACTGATACCGCAGATGCTAGTATAGATGGCCTTCTGAGTGGAGAGAGGTTTCTTTGTCAAGACATGTTCCACATAGGCAGCATCTACATCAGTGATTGCTGCTTTGTCCTGATTAGGGGGTGCCACATAAGGTCTTCCTGGTAATACTTCTCGAACAGAACTGATCATTGCTGAGATGTGCTTGATGCTGTCGATGATGGTGCCATCTTCATCGACAAAGATGATGTTACTGTACTTACCCATGAGCTCGATGATTAACCGCTTCTTTCTCGGGTCACCCATCTCATCCAGATGTTCCACCGTGATCTCAATGATTCGGTCCATGCCCGGCTGGGTGATGTTGAGAATTCTTCCATTTAAGATATGCTTTCTTAATAGCATACAGAAATTTGGAGCAGTCATCGGGTTCTTTCGGTTCTCAGAGAGAAAATAAACCAGAGGGAGAGAGGCACTTGCGCTTAAAGAAAGGCGGTAAGTGCTCTTCTCATTCTTTACGACGAGGAGAATCTCATCACTTTCTGGCTGATATATCTTATAAATTCGTCCTCCTGTCAGGAGACGCTTCATGTCACTGACAATATTTGAAATGACGATTCCGTCAAAAGCCATAAATTGACCTCACTTTCGCTTGTTTTTCCGCAGGATTTGCGTAATTTTCATATTAACATAAGAGGTAATGACTGTCAAAGTACCGCAAAACACCAGAAAGTCATTTGACGACTTAAGAGCAGAAATGAGGGAGCCGCAAAGCGACGGAACATTACTATTCACGCATTATATCTTTCGATACTTTATGTATCTATTCGATAGCTCTTTCCCATCTGAGCCGTATTGTGCTGTTGCTTCTCACCTTAAATTTTTACTAATAAGAAGCAAACAGCACAGTGGCGGAGCGTAGGCTCAGATGGGAACCAGTGAGAAATAGATAGAAACCGTTA
>JAXJRI010000166.1:0-3004 GCA_036310685.1 Lachnospiraceae bacterium
CGGCGAATTCCGGTCAAATGTTATAATATACAATATTATTATATAACACAGCCATTCATAATATATCAATATTTTGGTGATAATTCAACCATTGTGGGGAAATTTTCCAATAGCACTGATACATCACCCCTTTTTATCGACATTTTGTCTAGAATCTTTGAGGCGAATCTCCTCCATCTGCTTCTGCATCTCATCGTCCATGTGGTCGAACAGATAATTGTGCTCGCGATTTTCGCGGACACCCTTCTGGAAGCTGACTTCTGCGATCTCCTGCTCGACTCTCAGGACTTCCTGCTCAAAGTCGCGGGAAGAGATCCGGTAAGCTCCGTTACCCATAACGATGACCTGCTCTAGTCCGTCGGAGGTGGCAACGGTCACGTGATTCTCCTTAGCAATCTGATGCGTGGTCTTCTCAATATAGGAATCGGCCGTCTCGGCTTCTTTGGTGTAAACTACATAAATATTCCGATCTTTGTATATTTCTCCTGGATTGCCCTTGACCTTGTAAGCGTCAAAGACACAGATTAGGGTACAGCCGACATAGCCTTGATAATTACAGAGGATATCAATCAGCTTACTCCTGGCGGCATCGATGCTCCGTTCGGATAACTCTCGGAGGTCATCCCAGGCGAAGATGACATTGTAGCCGTCGACCAGAAGATACTGTTCTTTGTTCTCGGACTTCTTCTTCCTGGAGTAGAGCGGCTTAGCTTTCGGCTTCTGATCAGAAAATGTCTGTCTTCGGTAGCCGCTGTAGCGGTCCTGTCGTTCCTTACTCTTACCGAACTCTCTCTCCATGATGGCCAGAAGCTCTGCGTCATCTCCAAAAGCATTGACATGCTCTCTTCTCGTGGTCCTCCTCTCCGGAAGATTAATCGGCTCTGTGATCTCCTTAACATCCTTGATGTGCATCTTATCTTCCACCTGATCCCAAGGCACCAGATAGCCAGCACCGTGAGCGCAGAAGACAGATCCGGTCGGATTATCTAAGTCTCGCTCGCTGTCGTACTCGATACCCGCTAACACCTCCTCGGCATTGTGACAAGGACGGTATCCCGCATTAGAAAGACGGATTCGTCCACGACCTTTGGTGTAGGACCAGACCTCAGTCTGATAAGGCATCAAGGTAGAAGCTGGTGCCTCTCCTCGTAAGACCCCCTGATCCTCCATGATTTCTGGAGACTCAAAGGTTCCAGAAAGGCTGCCGATATCTGTCATAGCTCGACCAATCATGCCAGCAGGAACCTCCAGCTCGAACTTAAGCCATGGCTCCAGAAGAAGAGACTCTGCCTTCTTCAGTCCCTGACGGACCGCACGGTAGGTTGCCTGGCGGAAATCTCCGCCCTCGGTGTGTTTCTGATGAGCACGGCCTGCAATCAGGGTGATCTTCATATCCGTAATCGGAGACCCTGTCAGGACTCCTAGATGTTCCTTCTCTCCCAGATGGGTCAGAATCAGTCTCTGCCAGTTGCGGCTTAAGGTATCCTCGCTGCAGTCAGTATCGAAGACCAGACCGCTTCCCGCTGGCAGCGGCTCCATGCGAAGGTGAACCTCAGCGTAATGACGGAGAGGCTCGTAATGTCCCACGCCGATCACTGGCTCCTTGATGGTCTCCTTGTACATGACACGACCCGGTCCAAAGTCGATTGCAAGACCGAATCGTTCCTCCACCATGTTCTTTAAGATCTCGGTCTGAACCTCTCCCATCAGCTGGGCGGAAATCTCCTGTGTGGTTGGATTCCAACTGATGTGGAGCTCAGGCTCCTCTTCCTCTAACTGTCTGAAATACCCCAATGCTTTGGAGACATCACTTCCTTCTGGAAGGATAATCTCATAGCTAAAGATTGGCTCCAAGACCGGAGCCTTGGAATCCTGTTCCTTGCCAAGTCCCTGACCCGCATAGGTTTCATTAGGTCCTGTCAGAGCACAGACCTGACCGGCCTCTACCTCCTGAACCAGTTCATACTTCTGACCATTATATATCCTGATCTGGTCAATCTTCTCCCCAGACTCTAAGACACTCTTAACCGCAAGACTTCCTCCTGTCATCTTGATGTGAGTTAGACGGGTCCCCTGATCATCTCGGGAGATCTTATAAACCCTGGCACTGAAATCATCCGGGTAATCCTGAGCCACCATCAGCTGATTCATCTGGCTAAGGAAATCCTCCACTCCCTCTAATTTAAGAGCGGAGCCGAAGTAGACTGGGAAGACCTCTCTGTCAGCAATCAATCCCTGAATCCTCTCCTGGGAGATGGATCCTTCCTCCAAGAACTCTTCTAACGCATCCTCATCGGACATGGCAAGGCTCTCATACCAGTCTCCACCCTTCTCCTGGTCAAATGGGACACAGTTATCAGACAGTTCTTTCTGAATTCCTGCCAGAAGTTTCTCTCGGTCCGTTCCATCCTGGTCCATCTTGTTGACAAAGAGAAAGGTCGGAATCTTATAAACGCTGAGAAGTTTCCACAAAGTCTTGGTGTGTCCCTGGACTCCATCTGCCCCGCTGATTACTAGAACAGCGTAATCAAGAATCTTCAAAGTCCTCTCAGTCTCCGCTGAAAAATCAACATGGCCTGGGGTGTCCACTAAGGTAAACTCTGTATCCCCCACGGTAAAGTTCGCCTGCTTAGAAAAGATGGTGATGCCACGGTTCCTCTCAAGCAGGAAGTTGTCTAAAAAGCTATCCTGATGATCCACTCGTCCCAGCTTCCGAATCTTGCCAGTAAGATAAAGAAATGCTTCTGACAAGGTGGTCTTACCTGCATCGACATGGGCCAGGATTCCTATCGTAATCTTCTTCATAATGTTCTCCAACTGTCCTTAGATAATACAAAAGGTCTCCCAAAGGAGACCCCTAAATAATCAATTTTAAAAACAAGTGAAGTGTTACTGACACTTCACTTGCATTCTTGGCAACGGAAATGGAGGGATTTGAACCCTCGCACCGGTTGCCCGGCCTACCGCATTTCGAGTGCGGACCCTTCAGCCACTTGGGTACATC
>JAXJRI010000167.1:0-1731 GCA_036310685.1 Lachnospiraceae bacterium
ATATAAGGAATACCGCTATTGATCAGCCGAAAATCGGCCACGAATGACAATAATATATGAATTTTTCAAGGTACTATAGGGATGAAAGAAAAAAACGATACCTTTCGACCCTTACATCATAAGTATTAATTTATAGAAAGCCGTGCTATAATAAGATGTCAATATATATGACAGACCTACGGAGTTGCAAGGCGACGGAACAATCCGTAGGCATCTGTGACACCCACATCATATATATCATGCGTATAATTAAGCAAGGTGGAGGATAAATTATGAGACAAGAGACGAAATGTATCGAGGCAGGATATACACCGAAGAATGGAGAGCCTAGAATGATTCCGATCATTCAGAGCACCACTTTTAAATATGATACCAGCGAAGATATGGGTAAGCTTTTTGACCTTCAGGCCGAGGGTTATTTCTATTCCAGACTGCAGAACCCGACGAATGATATGGTAGCGGCTAAGATTGCAGCCCTAGAGGGTGGAAGTGCTGCTATGCTGACATCCTCTGGACAGGCAGCTACTTTCTTTGCTGTCTTCAATCTGGCAGGAGCAGGAGACCATGTCATCGCTTCTTCTAGCATCTATGGCGGAAGTTTCAACTTATTCAATGTAACTATGCGACGTATGGGTGTAGATTTTACATTTGTAGATCCAGATTGCTCAGACGAAGAGTTGGAGGCAGCTTTCAAGCCGAATACTAAGGCGGTCTTTGGTGAGACTCTCGCTAATCCGGCGCTGATCGTCTTCGATATTGAGCGTTTCGCAAAGGCAGCTCATGCACATGGAGTTCCACTGATTGTTGATAATACATTTGCTACTCCAATCAACTGTCGTCCATTCGAGTGGGGAGCAGACATTGTCACTCATTCCACAACCAAGTACATGGATGGACATGATGCAACGGTTGGCGGAGCAATCGTAGATGCCGGAAAGTTTGACTGGATGGCACATAAGGATAAGTTCCCAGGACTTACGACTCCAGATGAGTCTTACCATGGCATCGTTTACGCAGAGCAGTTTGGCAAGGAAGGTGCCTACATTAACAAGTGTACCGCACAGCTGATGAGAGATCTGGGTTCAATCCCATCTCCAATGAATGCTTATATGTTAAACCTTGGATTGGAGTCCCTGGCAGTTCGTGTTCAGAGACACTGTGAGAATGCACAGAAGGTTGCTGAGTTCTTAGAGAAGCAGGATAAAGTTACTTGGGTCAACTATCCAGGGCTCCCTGGCAACAAGTATTATGAGAGAGCAAAGAAATATATGCCTCACGGAACCTGCGGCGTCGTATCCTTCGGTCTTGAGGGCGGAAGAGCAGCGGCAGAGGACTTTATGAAGCATCTGAAATTGGCTATTATCGCTACTCATGTAGCAGATGCGCATACCTGTATCCTCCATCCAGCATCCTCCACGCATCGTCAGATGTCCGATGAGGAATTAATCGCCGGCGGAGTAAAACCAGAGCTGATTCGCCTGTCCGTTGGAATCGAGCATGCTGATGATATCATCGAGGATATTGAACAGGCTTTAAAGTCAATCTAATTTTACGGCAATCTAATGAATAATCTAGAGAATGGCTTCGGGAATAACATTTCCGGAGCTCTTTTTCTGCATTTTATGATATGATATGGATGACTACAGTGTCAAAACTCATCATCCCACGAAAGATTGCTTACAAGTGGGGATGTGAGTATTTTGCCAAGCATGCAGGAGAACCGCCAGTGGC
>JAXJRI010000168.1:0-12181 GCA_036310685.1 Lachnospiraceae bacterium
CAGATTTACACTTGTAACTCCAAAGCCTGGAAATGGTGTACGATTACAAGCTACACTTGGCAATCAGAACCCCACGGGCTTGCCCGTGGGAGCAGTCAGGATGAGAATGGGAACCCTGACGCTATGAACGTAGCTTACGGTGGAGTCGTGAATTCGAACCGTATTCAGATTAACATTGGGGTTCGTCATAAGACTTCTGATAATATCAAGATTAAGAAGGCGTTCACAGTAGCTATTGCAGATGCGCCTCATGAGATGGAAGCAGACTATCTGGGATGCATTTCTGGAAAAGAGGAGCCCGATAAGATTAAGAAAGCCGGACTTCACGTGGAAAAGAGCAAGAATGTCGATGCTCCGATTATTACCGACTTTCCACTCTCTCTGGAGTGTAAGGTAGAGGAGATTAACGAGTATGGGAAGACACTCCGAATTGTGGCAGAGATTGTCAATGTTGTGGCAGATGAGTCTGTATTAGGTCCAGACGATAAAGTCGATCTTAAGAAGTTAAATCCATTATGTTTTGATGTATCTAATGTTGCTTATGTGACTCTGGGCGATTTCGCTGGTCATGCTTTCAGCGATGGAAATAAGTTGAAGTAAGAAGGCGGCCATCTCTTATATAGATAATCTTATCATTGTACTGGCAGGATACAAAGTTTATAATATGATATAAAGGGCAGGGATGTGAAAGTCGCAAGGCGACGTAACATTCCGTAGTCACTTTCGATACCACATCATACAATATGTTTAGGTTGAGGGTTTTCATATGTGGTCATTTAATTTTACTTTGCCGACAGCAGTCATATTGTCGCTGTATTTCTTCTTCTTTGTCTCAAAGAGAAGACTGCCAGTGCGGATGAATCATATTTTTCTGGGTATTTTGGGAATCTCAATGTTAACATTGATTATGGACAGTCTGTCTACTGTAATGGATGTGAATTACCAGAAGTATGATCCGGCGGTTCTCTATGCAGCTAACCTGTGTTTTTTCTTTCTATTTTTGCTGAGGGCGTTCAGTTTTCTCTTGTTTACCGTCAGTCTTTTTGAATTTTCCAAGAGAGAATATCCTCATACCAGACATTTTCTGATCGGTCTGTTCTGCTTCTTTTGTGCAGGACTGATTCTTAATGCCTGGACAGGAATGATTTTTACGATTAATGACCACGGTTATGTTGCTGGCTCTCTCTATCAGCTTGTCAATCTTTCTTTTGCGATAACGATTGCCCTGACTTTTTACTATATCATTCAGGCTCACAAGACTGAGAATTTGAGGAAAACAGGAGCTTATCTGTTCAATACATTTCTTATGGTTGGAATTCTGTGTCGATTCCTATTTCCTAAAGTTATCGTTATGAATATGTTCAGCCTGTTCGCGCTTATCGTCATTTTTTATTATTATACAAATCCTATGATCTATATTGATCAGATTACAAAGCTGTTTAATCTGTATGGTTTTGAGAAAGTGACAGGAGAGACTTCCCCAAGGAAGAAGGCTTATATTGTTGGTTTCTCTATACGGAGCTTTAATGAGTTTCACGATATTTATGGAGAGGCCAATATTCATAATGTGTTTGCCCAGCTGGGAAGATATCTTCATGAGGAGTTTCCAAATTTGGCTGGATTTTATCTGTCCAATGGACTCTTCGTTCTCTACAGTAATAAACCTTTCGATGAGGATGCTGCGATCGAGGAGATCAATGAGAGATTCTTTGAGGGATGGGTAGTCAATGACAACATGGTCTACCTGGAGGTAGGCTTTGTAAAGCCTCAGCCGGGCGGGATTTCCCAGCCGGAGATTCTCCAGGGCGCTCTTCGGAAAATTCTTCGAGAAGCCGGCAATATTCTTGCTCCTCAGATTCTTGGACTTGATGAGGAGGCAGTTGATGAGTATAATCATTATCTGACTGTGCAGAAGGTTCTCCAGGATGCGGTAAAGAACCGTAAGGTTGTCATGTATCTGCAGCCTATCGTCTCCAGCACAGATGGGTCTTTGGCTGGAGCGGAGGCGCTTGCTAGAATCTTTGATCAGGAAGGCAATATGATTAGCCCTGGAGAGTTCATTCCTCTGGCACAGAAGGATGGGTCGATCTCGGCGCTTGGTTTCTGGATGTTCCAGCAGGCTTGTAAATTTTTAAATGATCCTAAAATTAATACAGAGAAATTAGGTTTTATCAATGTCAATCTGGCACCGGTACAGTGCCTGAATAATAACATGGCCAGTGTCTTTCTGGAGATTCTGGAGTCATATCAGCTTCTTGGGACCGATAAGATCCGACTGGAAGTGACGGAGGAGACTTTGATTGACCCGGCGATTCTCCGCCGTCAGATGCAGATGCTGCAGAGCCAGGGCATGAAATTTGTTCTCGATGATTTTGGGTCTGCTTACTCTAATCTTCTGAGACTGAAGAACAATGAGTTTATTTCCATCAAGTTTGATAAGGATGTAATCTGGGAGCATTTTAAACATCCGGACACGATATTGGAGCATATTTTTGAAGCCTGCAGAGATCTGGGAATCACCGTCACAGCGGAGGGAGTTGAAACCAGGGAGATGGCAGAACAGCTTCGTCAGATGGGATGCCAGTATCTGCAGGGCTTCTACTTTTCTAAACCCCTGCCGGTAGACGAGTTTATAAAAAAATATCTGTAGAGCAGGACCTACGGAGTCGCTAAGTGACGAGACAATCCAGAGTTACTTTTGATAGCTACATCAGAATATCCATTGATATCCCTATGTGCATTTTATATAAAAAAATATCACGAAATTGTACACTTTGTACTTGACATGGAGACATATCGTGGTAGAATGAATGAAAAAGTTTTCATTAATTCAGAATGGAGACGAAAAATAAAGGGATTAATCTAATGTTTGTCAATTGTTAGACGAATTTAGCAAGACTCGGTACATAAAATTTCATCAATTTTTATAGTATTGATCTAAAAAAGTTAGAAAGGATTTTTATCATGAATAATACAGTTTTAGAATCCGTAGAGCAGATTGCAGGTAAGAATGGTTTCCATGTTGAGTATAGAGAGGACACGAACAAGTTAAGATTTCATGAGATTTATGTTTCTCGTAGAGGTTTCTTTTTCGATATCGATGCTGGCAAGGGCAATGCAGTGGATATCCTCTATAATCTTCGTAAATTTGTAGAAGATTTCAATGCGGAGAAGATGATTCGTCTGGTTCTCGGTGTGGATGATGAGGAAGGATATGGCTCCATCCAGGAGATGTATGAGGATGCCTGTGACAACGCTTGGCGTATCGCTGAGGCAGCTAAGAGATTCCGCCAGGTAGTCAAAGATTATCCTGATCTTGGCTTGAAGGACGCTATTGAGAAAGCTGAGATTATGAGCTATGTGATGAATGGAGATTCCATCGATTTTGATTTTAGCGAGAATGCAGAGGAATTCTGGTTCTCTCTTCCGAAAGGAAGCACAGATCAGGTTGCCGTTGATTTTACCAAGTTTGTCCGTGACTATGTTCCGGACCGTCAGGTATTAGAGGAATTAGGTATCGAAGATCAGAAGAGCTTAGATAATGTTCCTGGAATCGGAGAGTTAGTTCGAGATTCTGAGGATATCGGAGATGAGCTTGCTATCTTAGTCGATGCCATGGACGAGAGGCTCTTTGTCAATTCAGCTGAGGCATAAGAAGTACATAACCATCATAAGAATGAATCATAGATAATAGGAATCAGGCAGTCCAGGGAATTAAATTTCCAGACTGCCTGATTTTTGTGTCATATAATGACAAATAGTAAGACAATAATATTTCAAATATAAGCAATATATTTTCAAATAGAACAATTGATATATGTAAAAGATTATGCTAACATTTACTTGTGATAGATAAGATATCATATAATATTAGCTCATTCTATTTAATCCTAATCCTATATTGTAGTGTTGCCACTACAAGAGCAGGGGGGCTGGTTCTCATCGGACTGGTCCCTCTGTTTTTTTGCTAAGTATGCAAGTGAAGTGCTAGTGGCACTTCAGCTTGTTGTCATGGGTGTTTCTGGTAAGGGGGGATATCAGAAATTACTGATTGCACTTTTCATGGAAATACCGTATACTGAAAACAACTGACAAATTTTGGAAATCGATGTGCTCTGAGGGTGATTATAGAAAGGGGCTTTATGAGAGAACAGGATTCTATCTATGTAGATCAGATTACGGGACTTCCCAATGCGAATTATTTCAACAATAATGCGGACCATTATCTCAATGAATATTATCAGGCTGGGAAGAATTGTGCTGTCGTCTTTTTTGATATCTACGGTATGCATGCTTATAATGCACGCTTTGGCTATGTAAGGGGCGATCAGCTGCTTCAGGATACTGCCAGGGTGATTCAGAAAGTCATGGACGGAGCCTTTGCTGCAAGATACTCAGAGGACCATATTCTGGTTGTAACATCTGGAATCAATGTGGTTGGAAAGATTCGTGAGATTCACCGGGAGATTCTCTTAAGATCGGAAGATGGGGCTACTTCTATTAAGGCAGGAATCTTCTACTGTGATAAGAAGCTTCGCCCACACGCTTCGATAGCAATTGATAAGGCAAGGCTGGCGCTTAATTATATCGGCAATGACCGGACTAAGATCTTCTATATCTATGACGATGAGGTGAGAGAATCTGTTGCGAGAAGGGAGTATGTATTAGGTCACTATCAGGAGGCTATCGAGAAGAACTGGATCAAAGTATATTATCAGCCGGTGGTGAATACTCTCAGTCACAAAGTCTGCTCTGCGGAAGCGTTGGCTCGCTGGGAGGACCCGGACCGGGGCTTGCTGAGTCCTGCTTTATTCATCGAAACTCTAGAGAAAGCACATCTACTTTATCAATTGGACCTCTACGTGTTGGAGCAGGTTTGCAAGGACCATCAGGAAGAACTCTTGAATCGGGAACAGATGAGCCCTATCTCGGTCAATCTGTCGCGTTATGATCTAGAGGTCGAGGGCTTCTATGATCAAGTCAATGAGATTGTAGATTCTTATCAGGTTCCTCATGAGTATATTCATTTTGAGATTACTGAGACAGCCCTTTTTAATAATTCAGAGGTGATCCTGCAGGCAATCAAGCGATTCCATCAGGATGGTTATGAAGTATGGCTGGACGACTTTGGAAGCGGCTACAGTTCTCTTCATTCGATTCAGCTTTTTGATTTTGACTGTATCAAGATTGATATGAAGTTTCTGCGCAATACCAATGAGAAGACTCCGGTTGTCCTGAGTGGCATTGTCGATATTGCCAAGCGTATCGGGATGCAGACACTGGCGGAAGGGGTTGAGACGATCGAGCAATATCAGTTCCTGCAGTCGATTGGCTGTGCCATGGTGCAGGGATATTATTTCTCGAAACCGTGTCCATATGATGCGCTGGATATGATTCTTCAGGGAAGCGGCTTGGAGGCGGAGTCGATGGAAGAGAAGTCCTTCTATCAGCAGATCAGCCAGGTTAACTTTTTTGACCCGGCTAATGTACTGATGCCTCAGAGGGGCGAAAGAATCCGCAATAACATTGTCATGTGCATTCTAGTAAAGGACAAAGACCATGTCTTTGTATGCTATTCTTCAGATGCCAGGGAAGACTTTATGCGTCTTCATGGTATTACCAATGCAGAAGAAGAGATGAACTTTTTAAATCGTCCGGGGTCTCCTGGCTATCAGCAGATTCGGATCTATACAGAAAAAGTAGACCAGAGCCCAGACGGCCTTGCTTTCTTTGATATCATGGAGCATTCGATCCCGATTGGAAGGCTTAGAGTGCAGAGGATTGCCCAGCAGGGGGATAAGCAGGCCTATCTGATCATGACGTCTAATCTTGATTTTGAGACAGCCATAAGATAGAACATTATGACAATCGATTAGGATTGGTCTTTAGAGGACTCTGGCAGGGCCAGTAGAATTCCTTACCAGAAGCTGAGGCTCGTATTCCAATCTCATGACAGGGGAAGGACCAGCATCGTGATCCGAGTTCAGGGAAGTATGTTCCCGAAGGACCATATCGACGGCTGCCTTTCCTTTTTCCATGATACTGTGCTCGATGGAGGTGAGGGAGATTCCAGCAAAGGATGCGGAGAGGGTATTATCGAATCCGCAGACGGAGTAATCTTTCGGAATCTGATATCCCATCTTGGTGAGGGCATCCATGATTCCAATCGAAACCAGATCATTGGTTCCCACGAAGGCTGTCACCAGGCTGATTGGATTCTCTGCGAAAAAGCGCATGGTAAGCTGATATCCGGCATCGTAGTAGCGGTTGCCCAGGAGATAGTAATCCCACTCTTCCTCGGTGAGGGCGATGATTTTCACATCCTCAGGGTCTAACCCTGCATCCTTCCATACTTCTCTCATCCCGTCAACTCTTCGCCTTCTGGGAAGCTCACTTGGATTTAATGGGGTGGTGAGATAGGCGATGTGCCGGTGTCCTAGTGAGAGCAGGTGATTTGCGATCAGGCTTCCACTCTTTTTGGAATCCAGTTCAATCAGAGGAATTCTCAGATATGGGTTATAGTCGCTGATCAAGACCATCGCCCGGTTCTTGGTCATCTGCTGAATACGGTCGATAGATTTGGGTGCGTAGGTGTAGATAATCCCGTAGAAGTCAGCTTCTTCTGCCATGTTAAGATAGATCTCCTCCATCTCTCTTTTTCGGCTGGTGTCTGCAGTCATGGTATAAAGTCCCTTGTTGTTAGCGGAGATAGTGATCGCCTGGATTAAGGTGGTGTAATATTCCGTTGCCAGAGAGGGACACATGATGAGAATGGTCTTCTTGAGATCTTTCTCTTTGTTTATACGGGGGCGGTAGCGATAGCCCATCTTGTCTGCACATTCCTGCACTTTCTGCACGGTCGACTCTTTAAAATGAATATCTTTTCTGCCGCTTAAGATCATGGAAACGGTTGTCTGGGAGATTCCCAGCATGGCGGCAATGTCTCGTGTGGTCACTTTGGACTTCTTCTTAGGCATAGAAACTCCTTTCCCGAAAAGTTAATAAAAATTTAATATTTGAATTTTTTGAAAAGATATTTATGATCGATTTTTTGATTAGTAATCATTAACTGCAGTGGAATGCAACATTTTCTTGCCTAATAACTAATCAATATCTGTGATTAATTATAATATATAAATTATTAGTAATCAAACATTTTCTCCTGCCTTGACGGTCTTAGGATATGACTTATAATGGCCATAGAACAAGATATATTTAAAAAGCGATAGAGTTTACAAAGCAGATGGAGGTTATTATGAGTGCTGCATTAGATCTGAATTCTTATCTTGATAGAGAAATCCATTGTTCCTGTGGTCATACCCACTTCAGTGGAGTGAAAAAGGTCGATATCGACCAGGGAGCGACAGAGCGTCTTCCGGGAATCATCCAGGAGATGGGTTATAAGAAGGTCTTTATCGTGGCAGATAAGAATACATGGTCTGCAGCAGGAGAGAGGGTTGCCTCTGAGCTTAGGAAATCAGGTATCTCTTATGGTCAGGTCGTTCTTCAGGACGATGAAGTTGTCCCAGATGAGAAGGCAATCGGAGAAATTATGGTTGCCTACACGCCAGGTACTGATCTGGTTCTGGGAGTGGGAGCTGGAGTCTTAAATGATTTATGTAAGTTTATAAGCTTCCGTATGGGAGTAGATTACATCATTTTTGCGACAGCACCTTCCATGGACGGATTCGTTTCTATCGGTTCTGCCCTCATGCTCCATCATGTCAAAACGACCATAGACTGCCATGGACCAGTGGCAGTTATCGGTGATACCGATGTTCTTGCCAATGCTCCGATGGAGCTGATTGCAGCAGGACTTGGGGATACACTTGGAAAGTATACCTGTTTGATGGACTGGAAGCTTGCCCACATGATTAACGGAGAATATTACTGCGATAAGGTTGTGGGAATGGTGGAGAAAGCTTTGGAGACCGTGATGGCTCAGAAGGATAAGGTTGAGGAGAGAGATCCGCAGGCTATCAAGGCTGTGACGGAAGCTCTGGTCTTAACAGGTATCGCCATGAGCTTTGTCGGAAATTCCAGACCAGCCAGCGGCTGTGAGCATCATTTCTCTCATTACTGGGAGATGAAAGCCCTCATGGCAGGGGAGACGCCGGCACATCATGGAACCCAGGTTGGTCTTGGTATGATCGTAGCTCTGAAGTGTTATCACTGGTTAGCTCATGAGGACATTGATTTTGATGCGGCTAAGGAGAGAAGCTTTGATAAGGGAGCTTGGACCGCACTTGTTAAGGAGAAGTACGAGATTGCGGCAGACGGCATCATTCAGTTAGAAGAGGAGACGAAGAAGAATGATATCCCATCCCGCAACAAGCGCATCGACTTTATGAAGGCCCATTGGGAGGAAATCTGTGCTGTCATCGAGGAAGGCCTTCCAAAAACAGAAGATATGGAGGAGCTGTTACTCTCACTTCACGCTCCGGTCAATCCAGAGCAGATGAACCTTGATCTTGAATTCGTGGAGGATGGCATCGTCTTAGCAAAAGAGGTTCGTGAGAGATTCACTATGCTTCAGATCCTCTGGGATCTTGGCTTATCTGAGAAGTATGCCAAGAAGATTGGACAGTATTTCGGCGAAGGTCAGACCAGTTATTGGGGTTGGAAGAAGAACATCGCCTAAGTCACTTTTGACACCCACATCATTACATTATATTAATATACAACATTGCACCCCGGATTTTAAAAATTCTAAAAATTTAAATTCGGGGACTTTTTATTGCTATGCATTCAAAATGGGACCGCAAGTGGCTATCAATTATATTGTCAAGCATGCAAGTGAAGTGCCAGTGCCACTTCAGCTTGTTTTTGACTTTTGCATATTTGTAAATATTTCGAAGATTATTGTCTGATTATTTGTGTAAAGATACATCTATAGAACAATAAATCTGGATGTTTATCATTATTTTACACATAAATACCAAAGTCAAGGGTGAAATTATAGTCAAATTATAGTATAATAAGAATGAAGGAAGATAAAAGGTATATTATTACCATGAAGTGATATAGCAGGGGAGGAATGAATATGTCAGATGTTACTATTGATAAAGATAAACTAATTGCTATATTCCGAGATACGATGAAGCAGATTGAGTCAGATAGTTATCTCAAGGAGCAGACAGATTTATCTAAGAGAAATACTAGACTTTATCTGGACCGATATCAGTATGGTTACTATCCAGTGAAGAATGACCAGGTTGATGTGGAGGTACTGGAAGATACTTCTTTCCATTGTGCCAGCCAGTATGTTGGTAAGGGAGATAAGGTAGCTGTTCTGAATTTTGCTAATTCCACCCGTGCCGGCGGAAGAGTAATGCATGGTTCTTCTGCACAGGAAGAGTCCCTCTGCCGAAGCAGTAACTTATATCCACTCTTAGATGTTCCATATCTTGAATATCATTTTTATAAGAGGAATCATCGCTATGATGCAGGAATCGAGGCAACGGACGCGGTTATCTACACACCAGATGTTGTAGTATTTAAGGACGATCAGGATTATCCTGAGCCATTGGAGAAACCATTCCAAGTTGATGTCTTATCCAGTGCAACACCGGATAATCGTTACAAAGCGTTCTCTATTGCCAGCCTTGATCCAGATGAACTGAAGGATATCTTTGTTCACAGGATTCGCAACCTCTTAGAGGTTGCGGTCGCTCAGGATATCGATATTCTGATCTTAGGAGCATATGGATGTGGCGCATCTATGAATCAGCCAGAGATTGTAGCCAATGCTTTCCAGCGTCTCTTATATGATGAGAATTACGGTAAGTGCTTCAAGAAGATCCTCTTCCCGATTAAGATCGGTGATGAGAAGAAGAAGCATAAGAGGAATATCAAGAATCTGGAAGTCTTTAAGGAAGCTCTTGAGAAGTAGTATTAGAGGCGGGGTAAATTAGCAGTAGTATGAATGTTCGGCAAATAAGCTGGACTGCCACTGGCAGTTCACTTGCATGCTAAATAATAGGGCAGGTGCTTTTGGCACCTGCCCTTAATCTTTGTTATCGTAGTCGTAATGATTATTTGTAATGGCTATTTGTAGTGACTATTCGTATTGACGTTCCGATTACAGAAGTCCTCCGAACTGTACAAACAGTGGCGCAAATACTAAAGCTACGATTGTCATCAGCTTGATTAAGATGTTAAGTGATGGACCTGAAGTATCCTTGAAAGGATCACCAACAGTATCTCCAACAACGGCTGCTCTGTGAGCCTCGCTGCCCTTTCCACCGTGGTTACCATCTTCGATATACTTTTTAGCGTTATCCCACGCTCCACCGGAGTTGGACATGAAGATCGCTGTCATAACTCCAGTAACCAGAGATCCGGCAAGAAGTCCGCCTAAAGCAGTAGGTCCAAGAATGAGACCGATTGCAACAGGAACTACAACTGCCATGATACCAGGAACAAGCATCTCATGAAGGGCTGCCTGTGTGGAGATAGCTACACATTTTGCATAATCTGGCTTTCCAGTACCTTCCATGATTCCAGGGATTGTATGGAACTGATGTCTTACTTCCTCGATCATCTTGAAAGCTGCCTTAGATACAGAACTCATAGTCATAGCAGCGAAGAGGAATGGAAGCATACCACCGATGAATAAACCAACGATGACCTTGTAGTCAAGAAGGTTGATACCAGCCTTTGTAAGACCAACAGCCTGTGCGTAAGATACGAACAGAGCCAATGCTGTTAAGGCAGCAGATCCGATTGCGAATCCCTTACCCATAGCAGCGGTTGTGTTACCAACAGCATCAAGCTTATCTGTGATGTCTCTGACATGAGGATCCAGGCCAGACATCTCTGCGATACCACCAGCGTTATCAGCGATTGGACCGTAAGCATCAACCGCAACTGTGATACCTGTTGTAGAAAGCATACCTACAGCGGCAAGTGCGATACCATAGATTCCAGAGAACTTATAAGCACCGATGATACCGATGGAAATTAAGATGATAGGAACCATAGTGGACTGCATACCTACTGCAATACCAGTGATGATAGTAGTAGCAGGACCAGTCTCAGACTGATCAGCGATACGTTTTACAAATCCATAGTCTGCAGAAGTATAAATCTCAGTAACAATACCGATGATTAATCCGACAACCAGACCGAAGATGATTGAGATACCAGCATTAAGGTTTCCGAAGAAACGGTTGCTTAAGATAAGACCGACAACAGCTACCAGGATAGCGGAAACATAAGATCCCATAGAAAGAGCTTTCTGAGGGTTTCCATTCTCACCACCACGAACGAAGAAGCATCCGATAATAGAAGCTGCGATTCCGATACCAGCGATAATCAGTGGGAAGACTGCTCCGACTGCCTTGTAATAAGCCACACCTAAAGTGATGGCAGATACGATAGAACCACATAGGACTCGTAAAGGTCAGCACCCATACCAGCAACGTCACCTACGTTATCTCCAACGTTATCAGCGATAACAGCAGGGTTTCTTGGGTCATCCTCAGGGATACCAGCCTCAACCTTACCAACCAGGTCAGCTCCGACATCGGCAGCTTTGGTGTAGATACCACCACCGACACGGGCGAAGAGGGCGATAGAAGAAGCGCCCAGAGAGAATCCGGAAAGGACATTAGCATCTCCAGTGATGATGTAAACCATACTACATCCGAAAAGACCAAATCCTACCACACACATACCCATAACGGATCCACCTGCGAAAGCGATGGAAAGTGCCTTGGACATACCAGAGTTCATAGCGGCTGCAGTTGTTCTGACATTAGCCTTGGTAGCTGTTGTCATACCAACATAACCAGCGAGAACCGAGAAAAATGCACCGCATACAAAAGCTACGGCTGTTACCCAACTGTGAAGACCGATACCGATCAGCACAAATAATATGGCAACGAAGATGACTAAGATCTTGTACTCACTCGTCAGGAAGGCTTTAGCGCCCTGATGAATATGGGAAGCGATCTCCTGCATCCTTTCATTACCTGCATCCTGTCTGTTCACTTTTGCAATCTGTAAAAGCGCAAACAGTACTGCACACACACCGAGGACCGGTGCTAAGTAGATAATATTCATAATTATCCTCCTTTCAAAAAAATATATACTTAGTTATTATTTGACACGCCCCTTCATGAGCATGAAGTGGTGATTAACACCACGAAAATGCGAATGAAGGGCAGGAATGTGGGAG
>JAXJRI010000169.1:0-4989 GCA_036310685.1 Lachnospiraceae bacterium
AGTTTTGACACTGTAGTCATCATATCATATTCCGGAGAAATTGTAATTGAGAGAAGTTCTCAATTATATCGATAAAATGCGGTTGATTTCTCTCAACCTTCTTGATAAGATAAGTTAGTCTATACTAATATAAATTAGTATAATATTATCGAGCACAAAACGGGAGGATTTTAGGATATGAGAAGATTTCGTGCAGTTACCCTTTCTCTGATGCTTGCGGCTACCACAGCTTTTGGCGTGGTGCCACCGACAGCATTACAGGCAGCGGACACTGAGAATGCACAGGAGCAGGAAGAGAGAGAGATTTTTGAGGTTGACGGAATTACATACAGCGTTATTCCGGGGACAAGTAATGTTGAGGTTGGAAGCGGCCAGAAGGGTATGGTTGACCTTAGCGGTGATATTGCGATTCCTGAGACAGTTACCGATAAGGGAACAACCTATACCGTCACAGGTGTGGCAAGCAGAGCATTTCTTGACAATGTCAACGTGACCAGCGTGAAATTACCAGATACCGTGACATCCATTGGAAGTTTATCTTTTGGAAGAGCAACGAACTTGAAGAATGTCAATTTTCCAGAAGGACTTAAGACGATCGGACGGAGTGCCTTTATGATGTCTGCTCTTTCTTCTGCCGAGATACCAGGATCTGTCGAAGTGATTGGAGATACTGCTTTCAGCTCTACTTCTGTCAATAAGGTGACACTGGGGGATGGGGTAAAGAAGATCGACGATAAAGCTTTCCAAGGCTGTGAGAATCTGACTACTATTACAATTCCAGGCTCCGTAGAGAGTATCGGGGAAGATGCCTTTGCTTCTTCATCAGTCAAAACGGTAAAGATTGAAGGCGATGGTCTGAAAAATATTGGTGTAAGAGCCTTCCAGTGGGACAGCAATCTTAAGAAGATCAGCCTCCCGGCTTCTGTTGAGGTCATCGGGGATTCTGCATTTTCTCAGTGTGAGAGTTTGGAGGAGACTGGCTTAGAGGAGGCAGGTAGCCATAAGAATTTAAAGAAGATTGGACCGAACGCCTTTCTGAATACTAAGATCACAGCGATTACAGTGCCTGCTGGAGCTTCATTTGATGTGACAGCGATTAATAATACCAAAGATCTTGAGACCATCAATGTGGAGGAAGGAAATGCAGATCATAAGTCCGTGGATGGAGTCCTCTATTCTGCTGATGGAAAGGTATTAGAGCGTTATCCAGCTTCTAAGAAGGGTGATTACACGACAGCAGAGGGAACTGAGACTATCATGGGCTATGCTTTTGCGGAATCACAGAGATTGAGCAAGATTACAATGACTGAGGGGCTCACTACAATTGAGAACCAGGCTTTCCAGAATTCTAATGTGGAAGAAGTCAATATGGGACCATCGGTGAAATCCGTCGGCAAGCTGGCGTTCCAGAATTGTGGAAATTTAGTGAGTGTAAAACTTTCTGATAGCTTAGAGGATCTCGGTGACTATGCCTTCTATCGTAACAGCAGTTTAAAGGAACTTACCCTTCCATCAAGCCTTAAGAAGGTTGGAGATTCCGTGGTAAGTGGGGCAGAGTCCTTAGAGAAAGTAACGATCACTTCTTCTGATCTTGCCATTAGCAAAGATACTTTTACTGGAATTGATACTGCGTCTGTAAAATTTGATGTAGAGACAGATGCCCAACAGAAAGCTTTAGAGGATGCTGGATTTGCCAAAGAGAATATTACTTCCAAGCATAATGATCCAATTCCAGCTGGCACAACATTTGAAGTAGGAGGAACGACTTATAAGGTACTGACCAGTCCTAATGGAGGCCAGAACGGTACGGTTCAGTTTGGAAGCGGATCTTACTTCTCTGTTGCAGATCCGGGAGAAGCCTATGAGATTCCATCAGAGGTCACCGCAGAGAGCGGCATCGCCAAGGGTAAGAAATTTACCGTGACAGCTATTGGCGATCAGGCTTACTATATGAGTTTTGCTTCCGTAAAAGAGATCACAATTCCAGATACAGTAACCACGATTGGGAAAGATGCCTTTAACGGACTTTCTGAACTTAAGAAGATTAAGCTTCCAGCTAACTTAAAAGAGATTGGAGCGAATGCTTTTAGTGGATGCAGTAAGTTGGAAAGCTTTACTCAGAATTCTGTAACAGGTGCAACTTCAAACTACATGGTGAAAGACGGAGTTCTCCTGACTTCTAACGGAGAAACTTTAGTAAGCTACCCGGCGTCTAAGAAGGGGGACGAATACACAGTCCCAGCAGGAGTGACCAACATTTTAGAAGGAGCCTTTGATAGCGCTGCTAATCTGGTAGAGCTTAATACAGGAGCTGATCTGATTACAGCTGGCAAGAAAGCATTTGCTAATATGTCTTCCTTAAAGAGGGTAACAATGCCAAGTGGAAAATCCCTTGGAGATATGCTCTTCTATAAAGATAGTAATCTGAAAGAGCTGACTCTTCCAGATAACTTAAAGGAAGTACCGGCATATCTTCTTTATAACTCAAGTGGCGTGAGCAGCCTTACCATTCCTAGAAGTGTAGAAAAGATTAATAAGGATGCCTTTAGCGGATCTGCTTTAGAAGAAATCACCATCGAATCTACCAAGGCGACCGCAGAATCCATTGTAATTGATGGAGTAGTAAGTTCTGCATCCTATAAGGTGGCAGCACAAAGTGTAAAAGATAAGCTGATTGCCAAGGGGGTTCCGGCAGAGAACATCACCGTAGATGAGAGCCTTATGAAGGAAGCCATCAAGGAGAAGAAGTTCAAGAAGAATGGCATTCAGTTTGAGGTAACACAGGATCCTGAGGGAGAGACTTCAGGAATTGTCAAGGTTTCCGGTCTTGATAAGGAAGCAGCTGGGGCAATCGTGATTCCTGAGACAGTAGAGAATAATGGTTACCAGTATCAGGTAACAGAACTTGGTCAGTCTGCGATCTTTAACCAGGAGGGCATTACTTCCGTTACAGTTCCTGCCTCTGTGACAAAGATTGGTGTCAACGGCATCAACGCCAATCCAGACCTTACTGAGATTAAATTTGCTGAGGGCAGTAAGCTTACCACAGTAGGTAATGGAGCATTTGCTGATAATCATGCTTTAAAATCGATTAAGATTCCTAAGGGAGTGAAAGAGTTTGGTAACTATGTGCTGGCATGGTCCTATTCTTTAGATGACCTTTCCTTTGAGGAAGGCTTCACTATGGATACGGTTCCGGTAGGTTTTGTATTCCGTGCCTCCAAGCTCAATAATATCGATCTTCCGAAGGAAGTGACCAAAGTGAGTGATGAGGCGTTCTTCGAGTGCGCATCCTTAGAGCAGATGGATTTAAGCAAGGTGACATCCATTGGAAGAAATGCTTTCCAAGGCTGTAAGTCCTTAAAGACCTTGACTTTATCAGATGACCTTACCTCCATAGATAATGGTACCTTCGCCAATTGTGAATCCTTGGAGACAGTCAAATTAGGAAAAGGATTGACCTCTCTCGGGAATCCAAATGACAAGACAGATGCAGAGGACGAGCATATTGGAGTATTCCAGGGCTGCACCAGTCTGAAATCCATTGAGATTCCAGAGGGCGTCACTACCATTTATGAAAATGCTTTTAAAGATTGTGCAAGCTTAAAAGAGATCAAGCTGGATGCCAAAGAGATATCTGATGTGGCTGGACACGCCTTTAATGGAGTGCCTTCTGATGCTCAGTATACCGTTCAGTATCAGAAGATTGCAAAACTCTTAATGGAGAAAGCAGGAATCAAAAAAGAACAGATCAAGGTGGTTAATGTACTGCTTGATTCTATCGCAGTAACGCAGGTGCCAGAAAAATTAAAATATACAGCAGGAGAAGATCTCGACCTTAAGGGCGGAGTCTTAACTCTGAACTATGATAATGGTACATCCAAAACAATCGATCTTACTGCAGATGAGGTCAAGGTGGAAGGATATGATGCTAATAAGGTTGGAGAGCAGAAACTGACGATAAGCTATCAGGATAAGACAACAGACCTCGTTGTTACAGTCGAGAGAGTACAGTCACAGTCCAAAGAGATTGAGGATCTTGTGATCAAAGATAGTCCAATTATTCGTGTAGAAGCTGGAGAGCCACTGACTATCACAGGAAAGACTCTTGTAGTAAAATATGCTGACGGTACAGAGAAGACAAAGACACTCTCGAATGGAGATGTTCAGTTCTATGGATTTGACACTGCCAAAACTGGAATGCAGGATGTCCTTATGGTATATCACGGACACTGCAGCATCGTGAAGGTACACGTTATGGAAGCAAATGGAACTCAGAGCCAGGAAGGAACTGATTCTCAGAATAGTACTCCAAATCAAGGAGGAACTGACTCTCAGATATTAGCTCCAGGTCAGCAGGTTCAGGTAGGTGGTAGCACTTACCTGATGACTGGCGATGCAACAGCAAAAGTTGTCAGCGGAAAGAAATCTTCAAAACTTGTTATTCCTGCAACAATCAAGGTTGGAGATAAGAAGGTCAAAGTTACAGAGGTAGCGGCAGGTGCCTTCAAGAATCATAAAGAGATTAAGACTCTTGTCATCGGAAAGAACGTCAGAAAGATTGGAAGCAATTCATTCAAGGGTGATAAGAAGATTAAGAAGATTGTAGTTAAGAGCAAGAAGATTAAAAAGATTGCAAAAACAGCATTTAAGAAGGCTGGAACTAAGAAGACAGTTGTCAAGGTTCCAAAGAAGATGAAGAAGACCTATAAGCGTATGTTTAAAAAAGCTGGTATTAGAGGAAAAATCAGATAAATGATCTCCTTTGATATATAATAGTTGACTCTGTGCATGGTCCGTTTCCTTTTATGGAAGCGGACCTTTGCATTTCTCTACCTTTTTGGTATGATGAAGATAAGCATTAGTGATGTGAAAAGTCTACTAATAAAAAGTCAAGCATAAATTTATGGAATTAAAAATAGAAAAGATGGCACCACAAAAAGGCCACCGAAAACGCTGGCCAGAGGACTGATTAAAAGCATTATTTAC
>JAXJRI010000170.1:0-3347 GCA_036310685.1 Lachnospiraceae bacterium
AAACAAGCGCAATAAAGTCATGCGGGGCAAGTATCCGGTCGGTTACGCCAAGATTATGGGTTACGGCCGGCCTGCTTATCCTGAGGAGGGCTATGATGATTATGGAACCAGCAAAGATTATCTGGACAAGGTGAAAGAGATGGGAGATGCCATCGTCGGAGATAAAAACTGGATCTATTCCAATTCGAATGTCAGCAGAACTTTCGCTGGGGCAAGGAAAGGCAACCGCAGGACCAACTGTGCTCATGCGATCTCGCTTACCATGCAGGAGTTTGGTTCTTTGAAAAGGGGACAGACTTTTTACACGGATAGTTCTGGCAATATCGTAGCCAACAACGTGGTAAAGAAGAGGATCGAAGATTATTACGACATCATCAAGGTGAATGGAGTCCGTAATGCCAAGGGAGTCAAGCTGCAGGCAGGAGATATCTGCCTGTGGAACGCCCATGTGTCTGTTTATGTCGGAACTTCCGGAGGCAAGAAGCAGTGGTATGACTTTTCTCATAAGAGTACCACGAACACCCATGGGGATGGTGGTACTTATGTCAGATACGACCGCAGTGGTGATCCAGGTCAGACTTTATATCAGATCCTTCGTCTGAAGGATCAGGATTCTTATGGTTCTGGTAAGAAGATCAAGATTCCATCGGGATATGGTGACTCCTATACCTATATGGGCTGGAGTATGATTCAAGCTCGGTCTACCCCGCAGTACAAGATGCGGGAATTGAGTGGCGAGCATTATGATGCACATGGATTTGCTATGGTCAATGGAAGAAATGTCATTGCCTGTACACCAACGTTTGGGAAGGTCGGAGATGAGATTGACTTTGTTCTAGCCAACGGAAAAGTCATTCATGGAATTATGGGTGATGAGAAAAACATGGATGATCCAGGATGTAATAAATGGGGTCATGATGGAGGTCATACTGTCGTAGAGTTTGTTGTTAATAAAGATATGTGGTACTACCACCTGGATAATACCTATATTACAAAGACACATCCAGAATGGAAGAGCAGAGTTGTGATGGCAGTGAACACAGGAAAGAATTATTTTCATCATTAATTAAGATAAGAAGGGAGCTTAGAATCATGAAGATCTTAAAAGCAATTGGGAGAAAAAAGGAGCTCAGACAGAAGGTGATTATCACCCTTCTCCTACTGGTCCTTGTCAACGCCCTGTCCGGGGTGCCGACTCCGGGGATCAGGGCAGGCGCTCTTCGCGCGATGTTAAGGGGGAACAGCGCTTTCGGTTTCCTGTCTCTCTTAAATGGCGCGGGCCTTGGCAATGCATCCCTGACCTTCCTGTCGATCTCCCCCTATATCACAGCCTCGATCATCCTGGAGTTGCTGACGATCGCCATTCCATCTCTTGATGAAATGCAGAAGGATGGAGAGGTCGGTCGGAAAAAATTCAAAAAGATCATCTTTATCCTTGGGATTGTCCTGGCGGTCCTCCAAGGTGGTGCTGCCGCTTTCGGCATGTCCCGGCAGGGAATCCTAGTGAGTAACGCCTGGTACTGGATCGTATGCGTGGCTTCCTGCTGGACTCTGGCGGCGATCTTCCTTCAGATTGTCGGCGACGTATGGATAGAGAAGAAAGGAACGGGAAAGGGGATTTCGCTAATCCTCCTCTGCAATGTCCTGTCTTCCTACCCATCGGATGCAGCCAGCCTATATGAAAAATTTATCGGGGGAAAAGAGATCGGGACGATCGTAGTCAGCCTGGCGCTGATCTTTCTTTTGCTTGCCGCCCTGTTCGTCTTCACGGTTACCATGCAGGAGACCGAGAAGCGATTTCCGGTCCAGTACTCTGCAAAGATGGCAGGTCGCGTCCGCAGGGACCGGAGCTGTTTTCCCTTTAAGTTATGGATCAGCTCCGTCGTCCCAGTCATCTTTGCCCAAAGTATCCTGTCCGTGCCGGTGATCATCGCTGCCTTTTTCGGAAAGAATGACATTTGGTGGATCAACATGATGAACACCGCCAAATGGTTTAACCGAGCGCACCCCTCTTATAGTGTGGGCGCGATTCTTTACGTCGCTATGATCTTCGGATTTTCTTTCTTTTATGGGAATATTGTCTGCAATCCGATCACGATCTCAGACAATCTGAAGAAGTCCGGAGGGACGCTGATCGGTGTCCGTCCGGGAAAGCTTACCGCAGAATATATCCGGAAAAACACCCGAATGACCATCGCAATCGGGGCAGCTGCTTTATGTCTGATCGCTCTGGTCCCCTGCATCCTCGCCGGGATCTTCGGAATCAACAGACTTGCCTTTGCCAGCACTTCCATTATCATCACGGTCAATGTCCTGCTGGAGATGAGAGACTGGCTGATGGCCGAGATCCAGGTAGAACTGAATTACCGGAGGCTGAGCAGCCTGTTCTGACAGGAGGAGAACTGAATTTATGATTAAGAAAGAACTGAAATCACTCACCTATCCTAAGAAGAAAAAAGTGATCAAGGACACGACCTTTGTCCTAATCGCGGCAGTAGTGATCTCTGCGGTCATCTTTGCAGAAAGGGTAGGCGTAGAGTTTGCTGTGAGTTTACTGCTTTAGAAGGGAGGCAACCATGAAAAAAGCACTTATTATCGGAATCATCACTGGAGGGATGACCGCTGGCGGAATCCTTTTTATTTATCGTGAAAAGAAACTGAATGAGCGAAGACGGGAACTTAACGTAAGATATCATCGCCTTCAGCAGAGGAGAAAAGAATTTTGCAAAAAAAGCGAATCGTAATCATCGGAGCTGTCGTGGTTTGCCTTATGGCATCCGGACTGCTTTTGTTTTCTGGCGGGAAGAGGAAAGAGAAAACAGGAAAGCTGCCTAGGGAAAGTGAATCGACCGGGGTAAATTTTCTGGAAGAGGGAAGCACATCTGCTCCGGAAGAAACGACGACAGAAATAAAGGATGACAGCAGGCTTACCTTTTACAACCTGGTCTATCTCTATCGTCTGGATGATAACAAGCGACCGGAATTCAAGAAACAGTTTGAGAATTATCTGACAAAAGAAAAGATCTCTGCCAACTCTGTTCAGGTTCTAGTCAGGCATGAGGAACACGATAAGCAGCCGGAGAAACCCGCGGTCTTTTATATGCAGACCAACGACCGGAAACACACTGTGTTTAAGGTTCTCTTCGACAAAAAGAAAAAAACATTTTCCTTTGAGAAGATGGACAAGCCCTTTGAGAACATCATGGACTACGGCGGGATGATGCAGGGAGATGCCACTGAGGCTGAAGACGGCGGAGCCGACAGTGAAGGCCTCGATGACCTTCCGGACACGGATGTAAAGATCGAAGACCAGGAAGATGCGCTGGCCAGCTTGGCTGATATCAACC
>JAXJRI010000171.1:0-7253 GCA_036310685.1 Lachnospiraceae bacterium
AACACAGACAATTATAAGCTAATTTCAGGCAGATGTAAATCTGCCTTTTTGGCGTACCTGACTAAGAAGTGTTGACAGAATTGTTCCTCGTAAATGATCAATTCAGTACAGATATCCCATCTAATATCGATAGATAGTATCTCGTTTGATCAACTTTATTCAATTGTTTTACAATTTAGATGTTTTGTAGCATTCTTAACTAAATGACATTGTTAATCTAACTGAAACAAATATTCAATATCTTGGGGGTTATCATGGAAAAAATTTATATCGAAAAAGGAAGTGTGCAGGAGACTTTGATTGTTCCGCTTTATGGGAGGAAGCTCTGTGCACAGTGGTTTCCGACTCTTTATCAGGATGACTATGCCAGCATGATCTGCGACCGGCTTGATTATGATTTTTCACAGTTCAAGGATAAGGAAAATAGTGCGCTCTACCAGTTCGGAGGCCTTGAGGGGGCTATGCGTGAACTGGATATGATCTGGGAGATCAGAGATTATCTGAAGTCTCATCCAAATGCCGCCGTTGTCAACCTTGGATGTGGACTGAACATGACTGGAAGGAGTGCGGATAACGGAACCTGTCAGATCTATAATCTGGATTTCCCGGATGTCATTAGGATAAGAGAGGAGATTCTGCCCGCTGGGGAGAGGGAAACCAATCTGGCCTGTGATCTTAATGATTTCTCTTGGATGGACCAAATTGATGCTTCCGAAGGAGTTATCCTCTACGCTGCGGGAGTATTTCATTACTTTACGACAGAACAGATTAAGGACATGGTCACTGCCATGGCGGAGAAATTCCCGGGCGGGCGGCTTGTTTTCGACACAGTCGGAAAATTCGGAAGAGATGTTCTGATGAAGGGGACGCTAAAGAATATGGGGATGAATGATGTCTCTGGATTATTCTATGCCGGAAGTTCCCGTGATCTGGAGGGATGGTCACCTAAGATTAAGCTTGTCTCAAGAAAAAGTTATATGCAAGGCTACTATAAGTTAGAAGATCCCAATATCAGAGGGATTCACAGATTCCTGGCAAAGCTGTGTGACGTTTTAGCGAAAATGTACATTAACCGGGTAGAATTCATAGAGAAAGAGGGACATTCGCCATCCACGACCTCATGAGTAAAAGCCGCTACGGGGATATGAAAGTCTTCTGTCAGAAATTAAAAGACATGGGATATGAGCAGGTCGAGTTGATTGACACGACAGAGGAAATGTTCATGACCAGCAAGGAAGCAAGGAGATACATGCTGACGGGATCCACACTCCTAATCGGAAAGAAATAAACATTAGGATACAATATTTGTCTTCCCCATCGCCAGAGGAAACTAGTGATGGGGAACTATTGTTATTCTAGGCTCTTTAGAAAGAATGCCAGATGGAAGCAAGGGAGTAGCTTCGGGAAGACAGGGAATCAGAATTTCGTCTCCATCCCCCCATGCAAGGTTCCTGCGCATGTTGAGGGACAAGGCAGAGCCGGTATTCAGCGGGAGAAGAGTGAAAAGAGGATGTTATCTCAATCTTATCGTATGCAGAACCGAATGCTCAAGTGGTACAGTACTCCCTCATGCAACGTCTACAGGGGTAGTATTTTCTCGCATCATTTCTTCTTCGGGGCGTAATCCTTCATGTCCGGAATCGCCCCGCCGGCAACGGCCCAGAAATATAAACTTGCCACACTGCAGTAAGGCGACAGCCGTCTTCTGTATTTTTCAAACTTTTTCCGGTCCATCTCTCTGTGGTGGTAGACCATCCGCATCCCTCTTAATATGGCGAGATCTCCGTAACTTAAGATATTCGGCCTCTGCAGACAGAAGAGAAGGATCATCTCCGCCGTCCATACGCCGATGCCCTTAAGCTCGGAAAGTGCCTTTATCGCTTCCTCGTCAGACATCTGCTCTACGGAGAGGATATCGAACTCACCGCTTTTTACCTTGCCTGCGAAATCGAGTATGTAATCTGCCTTTCTATATGTCGTGCCGAAAGATTGGATTTTATCTCTGCCGGCTTCCAGCAGTGTTTCTGGGGTGACGGTCCTGAGACCATCGTTCATTCTCATCCAAAGGGTTTGTTGTGCCTTGGTGGAGATCTGCTGACCCAGAATATGATGGATGACGGACGAAAACAAATCCGTATCCACAGGCCGGTCGATATGACCGATACGGTCTATGACCTCGCCCAGCTTTTTATCCTTGCCCTTTAGATAGGTTACTGCTTCCTCTCCATATTGAAAAAAATCGCTCACAAACGCAAACCTCCGTCTATGAAATGATGTGTAATTTCTTCGCCTGATCGGTCAGCTCCTCCCGAAAGTCCGGGTCCGCCAGGGAGATGAGGGCTCTGGCCCGCTCGTCCATGGTTAGGGGCTTTAAGTTGACGCAGCCGTACTCTGTGGCGATGAACTGCACGTCCTGCCTGGAGGCGGTTACGGCCGATCCTGTCGGCAGGGTGGGGACGATCCGGCTGATCTTGTGTCCATTCTTCTCCAGCGTCGAGGTGAGTGCGATGAAAGATTTGCCGCCTCGGGACATCTGTGCCCCTCTGACGTAGTCTATCTGGCCGCCGCAGGCACTCTGCTGCCTCCCTCCCAGATTGTCGGAGCAGACCTGTCCGTAGAGGTCGACGCTCATGGCGGTGTTCACACTCATCATCCGATCATTCTTGGCGATGGTCCAGGGGTCATTGACCCAGGTGTAGGGGCCCAGATAGACTTCCGGATTCCTGTCGATGTAGTCATAGAGATCCTTGGTCCCAAAGACAAAAGAACACACTGTCTTCCCTGGCATGTATGTCTTCTTTTTATTGTTGATGACTCCCTCCTCCATCAGATATTTTATGGAGTTGGTCATCATCTCCGAGTGAACGCCGAGATCTTTTTTCTTGGAAAGTCCGTAGCCTACGGCACCGGAGATCCCGCCAAGGCCAAGCTGGACGGTCGCTCCGTCGGGAATCTCCCACACAATATATTCGGAAAGTTCCATGACATTATCTGTGAGTGGCAGGTCCGGGACCTGATCGATGGCGTCCTCCGCCTCCACGATAGTATTCGCCTCTGATGCGTAGATCAGGTTGTCCTGACCATAGACATAGGGGACATTGGGGTTAACCTGGAGGACGATGCGGTCGGCGGACAAGATGATATCTCTGTGGATGGAGACACCCGTGGCTCCAAGACTCATGTAGCCGAAGCGGTCAGGCCTGGAAACTTCAAGGAAGGCCACAGTGATTCCGGAGGTCTCCTGACACCAGCGGCGGCTGTCGCTTAAGTAGATGGAGGTGTATTTACAGTTGTTTATCTTCATTGCCGCCCGCTCCGCAGGACCGGCAAAGTAGGTCAGAATCTTGAAGTGCCCCTTGGCTTCTTCTGTGTAGAAGGGAAGAATTCTGGCTGTGTTGGCACTGCAGATCGTCACATCCTCAAAGTCATCTTTCTTCTCCGAATATTTTCGTAATATTGTAACATTTTCCATGATAGTCCATGGGATTGAGATTTTCAAGGAAAAGAAATCCATAAATAAGGAAGCAGAATATATCAGCTCATGAAGAAAAATGTCTCGAAAGGAAGATCAGAATTCAAAGATTTTTTCCAGCCTGTCGATCAGTCCAGGAAGTTTGGATTCCTCGATCGCAGCGTAATTGATCACCAGAGTACAGCACCGGTGTTCACTGTATTCTCTGGAAAAATAGTCTGAGAAGAAAGACAAGGCCAGTCCCTCATCCCTGCCCCTCCTTGCGACTTCCTCTCTGGGAAGGGTGGTATAGACTTTCAAGAGGAAATGTGTTCCTGCATTGTATTCTATGATCCTGGAATTTTTCCCCAATCTGGAAGTTCGGATGGCCAGGAGCACCTTGTTGCGGTACTTACGGTAAAAGGTTCTCATGAACTGGACATGAGATTCAAATTTCCCCTCCTGGATAAAGCGTGCCAGAGTGTACTGTTCCATGGTTGACACCGTGCAGGAGTAAAAACTCTGGGTCTCCTCATACCGTTCCAGCAGCTTCCAGGGAAGAACCATATAGCTGATTCGCAGGGAGGGGACGACGGTCTTCGTGAAGGAATTCATGTAGATGATCCTGTCCTGGACATTCTCCGCATAGAGAGGCAGCATCCCCCGGTTCCAGAAGCGGAACTCGCTGTCATAGTCATCCTCGATGCAGTATCGGTCATGGCCCTCACTCAGCCACCAGAACAGTTTCAGCCTTCTGGCGACCGGCATGATGACGCCGGTAGGGAAATGGGCGTTGGGGGAGAGGTGGACTACATTTGCCATGCTCTCTTTGAGCAGGGAGATGTTCATCCCCAGATCGTCAACGGGGACCGGTGCGGTTTCCTGTCCGAGATTTTCAGTGATCTTGGTGAACTTTTGATAACCCGGCTCCTCCACCGCGTAGATCCGGTCTTTGCCCAGGAGCTGTATGATACGCATATAGAGGTATCCGCTTCCGGCGCCGATAATGATCTGGTCCGGGTCGGCATCCATGCCCCGGTTTTCCTTCAGCATGTCCGCAATGGCCAGCCGAAGCTCATACAGACCATTATATGGCAGCGGCTTACCCAAGATGGAGGGCTCCATCAGCATGGTCTCCCGCAGGTAGCGGTTCCATGTGGTGAAGGGAAAGAGCTGGACACTTAGTTCATTGGCCTTGAAGTCCAGATACCATTCCGGCTCCCTGTTGCATTCCGGCCTGGCTTGCCTCTCTTTCTTCTTTGACTTCACACGGTAATCTGACAGATCCTCCGCATAGTAGCCCCTGCGCTCTTCCGTCCGGATGAATCCCTCCGCCTTGAGATTCTCATATGCGGTGGTGACGGTATTGACGCTGAGGTGCAGCTTCTCGGCGAGAGCCCTCTTGGAAGGCAGTTTCTGGTTGGGCTTGATCTCGCCATTGATGATGTCCGTACGGATATAGTTGTATAGTTCTTCATACAGGGGATGATCGCCACCCTCGTGAAATATATAGTTGAGCATGATCGGCTTCCCTTCAATATAATAACTGGTACCAAAAAAAATCAATTAACTGATACTTACAAAAGTATCAGATAGAGGCTAAAATGTAAAGCAGAAAGAGGAAACTTATGAGGGGAAGATAACATTAGTTGGAGAGGAACTGCTGCCCGGGTGGGTGGCAGTTTTTTTGTTATGTATACTTTCAATCAAAACAAATATACATTTCAAAATTATACTGGTACCAAAAAATATATATAATCTGGTACTTATAAAAGTATCAGAAATTGTATAGAATTTGGTACAGAAAACACAGAAAAAGATAAAGCATAGGCTTGGGAGGAGATAACAATGATAGAGTTAAAGAGCAAATACGGACTGTACATCAACGGAGAGTGGAAGGATGCTTCCGATGGGGCTACCTACAAGGAATATAATCCAGCGACAGGGGAGCTGCTGACAGAGTGTGCACAGGCTACGAAAGAGGATGTGGATGCGGCAGTCGCGGCAGCCTGGGGTGTCTTTCCCAAGTGGAAGAAATCCACAGCGATGGAGAGAGCTCAGATTTTAAATAAGATTGCGGATGTGATCGAGGAGAACGCAGATTATCTTGCAGAGCTGGAGTCTCTGGATAATGGTAAGCCCATCCGGGAGACCAAGGCGATCGATGTCGCATACGGAGTCAGACATTTCCGTTATTTTGCAGGATGTATCCTTGCTCAGGAGGGTGAGGCGACGGTGCTGGATGAGCAGTTCCTGTCTTTAATCCTCAGGGAGCCGATCGGAGTTGTGGGACAGATCGTGCCTTGGAACTTCCCCTTCCTCATGGCGGCATGGAAGCTGGCACCGGTTATCGCAGCCGGTGACTGTACCGTCCTGAAACCGTCGAGCACGACCAGCCTTTCCATGCTGGAGTTTGCCAGACTGACTCATGGAATCCTTCTGGACGGCGTATTCAATGTCATCACCGGATCCGGATCCAAGGCAGGACAGTACATGCTGGAGCATCCTGGATTCCGCAAGCTTGCCTTCACAGGATCCACAGAGGTAGGAAGGAATGTTGCTTTGGAGGCAGCTAAGAAGATCATACCGGCAACCCTGGAGCTGGGTGGCAAGAGTGCCAACATTTTCTTTGATGACTGTGATTTTGACCAGGCCATCGATGGAGCACAGTTGGGTATCCTCTTCAATCAGGGACAGGTATGTTGTGCAGGAAGCCGTATCTTTGTTCAGGATACCTTCTATGATAAGTTCGTGGATGCCCTTGTGGACCAGTTCAATAAGGTGACGGTTGGAGATCCTCTTGATCCAAATACTCAGATGGGGTCTCAGATCGATGAGCGTCAGCTCAAGAAGATCCTGACCTGCATTGAGGAAGGCAAGAAAGAAGGAGCCAAAGTTCTCTGTGGTGGAGAGAGGTACACAGAGGGAGATTGTGCCAAGGGATGTTTCATGCGCCCGACTTTGCTCGGTGATGTCACCAACGACATGACGGTAGCCAGGGAGGAGATCTTTGGACCGGTAGCGGTAGTGATCAAGTTCCACGATGTGGACGAGGTGATCGATATGGCCAACGACAGCCGGTACGGACTTGGCGGCGCTGTGTGGACCAAGGACATCGCCAAGGCTCTCAAGGTTGCCAGAAGTATCGAGACAGGCCGTATGTGGGTCAACACCTACAACCAGATCCCGGAGGGGGCACCGTTCGGCGGCTACAAGGAGTCCGGTATTGGCAGGGAGACTCACAAGGTGATCCTGGATCACTACACTCAGACGAAGAATATCATGATTAATTTAGATTATGCTCCGTCAGGATTCTATCCGAAGAAATGACGGAGATCAGATCATAAGAAGATAGACAGAGCTGTCATCCATGGAGAGATGGATGGCAGCTTTTTCATTGCCAAGCATGCAAGTGAACTGCCAGTGGCTGGCCCTTTTGTTTTTGCTGTGAAAGCACATAAGTAGGAGAGAAAAAATTCATAGTGTAAAGAATTAGTCAGTTAGAGAAAATAAAAAGAGAGAATTCCTTTCGAATGAGGTATAATGATTCCGACTAAAAAAACATGTACCAAGAAAGGATTCCCTCATGAACATTGTAACATTTCTCGAAACCTTAGTGAATAACATTTTAGATGACGAAGATAATTTTTTTCCTGACCCCTCCGACCTCCACAGTCTGGAGTCATCGCTCACCGCATCTGAGAATGAACTGGTGACGGACCCGATAGGGGGAATCCTGAGCGAAACCGACAAGATCATCAGAGATCTCCCGTGGAGAAAAAATCACTACAATATTCAGCGA
>JAXJRI010000172.1:0-5312 GCA_036310685.1 Lachnospiraceae bacterium
GCTATTGATCAGCCGAAAATCGGCCACGAATGACAATAATATATGAATTTTTCAAGGTACTATAGGGATGAAAGAAAAAAACGATACCTTTCGACCCTTACATCATTTTATTAAAGTATATAATTACAACAGCAAATGCACAAGAGAAATTTAAAGAAGGAGTGTAAAAAACAGGAAAAGACTTTCATAAGTAAAGTTTTCCTCATTTACTTGACAGCTTAGAAGAAATAGAGTATTCTCGGTGACAAGTTGGAGGATCATAAGATGGATTATCGTGAAAAATTAATCGAATATGGAGAAGATATCATTACTTCTAACAATATGAATATAGAGAAGAAGTGCCTTCAGCATGGAAAGATTACAGTGTATGAGCACTCCATTAATGTTGCTATCGTCGCGCTAATCTTAGCGGAAAGAATGAGTATAAGCGTGGATGAGAGGTCTATGGTGAGAGGAGCACTCCTGCATGATTACTTCTTGTATGACTGGCATGATAAGAACAACGGAGTGAAGCTTCATGGCTGGAAACATCCAAAAATAGCACTTGACAACGCATTGAAAGAGTTCGAACTTAATGAGATCGAACAGGATGTCATCTGTCGTCATATGTTTCCATTTACCATAACCCCGCCAAAGCATAAGGAGGGATGGCTAGTGACGATGGCTGATAAGATTTGTGCTGTATATGAGACAGTTCCAATTCCATCAATGTTAAAAGTAGAAGAGCTTTACGGATAATCATTTGAGCGTAGATATCATTTAGAATAGATAATCGGTTAAGCAAAATAAAAGTGTGAGAAGAGATGAATCACAATCTCTTCCCACACCTTTTTATTGCTCTGCATACAAAATGTACTGTGTGTGGTTGTCCATCTTGTTGTAAAGTAAGTGAAGTACCGGTGGCAGCTCAGCTTTGAGAATTACTCCTCCACATGATCGATCAGATCGATGCATCTTGTCTCGTTCATCTTCTGGCACATATCAAGGAATGTGGACAGAGGAACGTTATGAAGCTGCTGTTTTACACCACGGACTGTGATAGAAACGGTATTGCTCTCAGCTTCTTTATCTCCAATTACGATGATATATGGATCCTTCATCTTCTTGTAGACTTTGATCTTCTCATTCATGTTCTTATCTGCGTAATCTGCCTCGTAGCGGATTCCCAGAGCTTCAAGCATAGTAGCAACCTTCTTAGCGTAAGCATTATGCTCGGTACGGATAGGTACGATACCTACCTGATATGGGGATAACCAGAATGGGAATGCTCCCTTGAAGTTCTCAATCAGAATACCGATGAATCGCTCGATAGAACCGAAGATTGCACGGTGGATAACAACCGGCTGATGAAGATGTCCATCCTCACCCTGATAGGTAAGACCAAAGTTGTGAGGAAGCTGGAAGTCAAGCTGGATGGTTCCGCACTGCCACTCACGTCCGAGAGCATCCTTCATCTGAAGGTCAATCTTAGGACCGTAGAATGCACCATCTCCCTCATTGATCTCATAGTTACCCTCGCCGTACTTCTTATTTAAGATACTCTTTAATGCAGCCTCTGCATGGTTCCAAACTTCGATGTCTCCCATAAAGTCATCTGGTCTGGTAGAAAGCTCTGCACGATATGTCAAGCCAAAGGTAGAGTAGATCTCATCAGCGATATTCATGATATCTTCGATCTCAGACTCGATCTGGGACTCCATTACAAATGTATGATCATCATCCTGACGGAATTCCTGTACGCGGAAGAGTCCGTTTAACTGTCCGGATTTCTCTTTACGATGAATGACATCAAGCTCGTTATAACGGATTGGGAGCTCTTTGTAGGAATGAACAGTTCTCTTATATGTGTTCATGGCGTTAGGGCAGTTCATAGGTTTTGCTGCCATAACATCAGCATCCTCTAAGTTTCCGCTGACACCTGGAACGATGAACATGTTGTTCTGATAATGAGCCCAGTGTCCGGAAATCAGCCATAACTTCTTATTGTTGATAACTGGTGCGGAAATCTCCTGATATCCATGGCTGTCATGAATCTGTCTCCAGTACTCAACTAAAGCACGGTAAGTCTTCCATCCACGTGGAAGCCAGTAAGGCATACCAGGTGCAGTCTCATGGAACATGAAGAGGTCAAGCTGTGGTCCTAACTTCTTGTGATCGCGAGCTTCTGCCTCTCTGACTAATGCCAGATGCTTCTTTAACTCATCCTTGTTAGGGAAAGCATATACATAAATTCTCTGCAGAGAATCACGATGTTCATCACCTCTCCAGTAAGCACCGGATACGGATTTGATCTTGAATGCGGTCTGTAATAATTCCTGAGAATTCTCAACATGAGGACCTGTGCAGAGATCGATATAGTCATCACCTGTCTTATAGGTAGTGATTGTGGCTTCATCTGGAAGGTCATTGATAATCTCAGTCTTAAATTTCTGGTCCTTAAAGATCTCTAAAGCTTCCTGCTTAGAAACCTCTTCTCTGGTCCAGTCCTCTTTTCTCTTTAAGATCTCACGCATCTTGTTCTCGATTGTAGCAAAGTCATCCTTTGTTACTGTTCTTGGAAGAACAAAATCATAGTAGAAACCATCAGAAATCTGAGGTCCGATCGCATACTGAACATTTTCTTTGCCGAATATCTCAATCACTGCCTTAGCTAAAATGTGAGACAGAGAATGACGATATAAGCTTAAAAATTTTTCTCTTTCCATCGTTAAAATCTCCATTACTTTTATATTATATCGTACTTCCTTCGATGAAAGTATGATATGTAAACTAGTGTGGGTCTTTTCCATAGATAGATAAATTCCTATGAAAAGATACTCATAGTACATACTACACCACATGACATGATTCAGTCAACAAATTTGTGCCATAGTAGGAGAGATTTATACATTGCGGTTTGGGTCAAGATAAAAGTCCAGATGATTAGATAACAGCGAATCCTCTCTGCTCTAATCCCTGTTCTACGATTTCAGGACTTTCTGTGTGGAAAACAGCCATTGGTTTATGAGCGTCTCGGTTGAAGGAGATATAGAGATAGTCAACATTGACATTGATCTCTTTTAATGCTTCCAGAATATGGTCTAGGCTGCCTGGATGGTCTTCCATTTCAATGCCGATGAGCTCATCGAGATGGATAAAATATCCGGCATCTTCCAGTAATTTATAAGCTTCCTCTGGCTTTTCTACTACCATTCGAATGATTCCGAATTCAGCAGCCTCGCTGGTTACCATTCCCATAATATTAATGTCACCGGCTGCCAGAATATCTGTGATCTTTTTCATGGAGCCTTTTGAATTTTCAGCAAATACAGAAACCTGTTGTATCATGATATCTCCTCCTTCAACGGATAGTGCTTTGTTTGTCTAGTTTGATATAGTATAGACTATTTTGTCTGAGATTTCTATAGGATATTTATGGGGAGAGAGTATGGGTAAAGAGGATAAGAGAAGAATCTAGATTAATTATCGGTGTGATGGTACAATACATGAGATTCGAGGCGTTTCAAAAGGCAAGGAGAATATGGGAATGAGAAAAGGATTAGCGAGTGACTTCGATGGCACACTTTATTATATAAATCAGAAACCAGAGATCAGTGAGAGGAATCTTAAGAGTATTCAGGCATTTCAGAAAGAGGGGTCCTGCTTTGGAATCTGTACAGGACGGTCGTTAACGGGAATTACTAAGGTAGTACCTAAGTCCCTGCATTTTGACTTTTTCATTATTGCCAGCGGAGCTTTAATATTAGACAGGAAGCAGCAGGAGATAGAGAAACATTGCGTAGATAAGAACCTGCTGATAGATCTTTATCAGAAGTATAGCGATAAGAATGGTACTCAGATTATCTTTCATGCCAATGATACTGTCTATTCTTTTTACGATGAATTTTCCCTGCAGACAAGGATACATTCCTTTGATGATTTGACGGGAAGTATCTACGGGATGTCCATGGGAACAGAGAGTAAAGACATGGCAGCTCGGATTACAGAGGAAGTTAACAAGCATTATGGCAGTGAGATCACTGCATTTCATAATGTATATAATGTTGATATTGCACCGAAGGGTTGTTCTAAGGGGCACGCATTGGGTGTGATTAAGGAAGTTTACGGAATTGACTGTATGGGAGGAATCGGAGATTCTTATAATGATCTCCCGATGATTTGGGCAGCGGATGTAGGGTTTACCTTCCCTTCTTCCCCAGCAAATGTCAAGAAGGCTGCGGACCATATTGTGGACGACGTTGCATCAGCAATCAATCTACTGAAATAACCCATAGGCGTATTCGATGCCAATCATTAATAAAAATGAGCAGCAAGCTGAACTACCACCGGCACTTCACTTGCATGCTAGGCAAATAAAATAGGCTGACAGTTAAATCATCTGTCAGCCTTTAAATATGACCTTTCATCTTTGTCCTCGTGTCTCTCATAATAAAAATTCTAACCATAAGTATTATACTGCATTACTCGATAATAATAGTCACGGGATAGGTTCCGATTAACTGCCATCGCCAATCGACCTAAAATCGACTTAACGGTTGATGGTGATTTCAGAAGATGAAAACCTATGCTTCGTGCAGTGGCCATAGCGTTATCATTGATATCACCAACGAAAACTAGGTCACAGTCGTCTAACTCATCCCGAATCTGACTCAAGCAAGTATAGCACTGGTCATCACAAGGACTCTTATTATTCCGAATACCTACAAAGCGAACATCCTCTTTGTCAATGTCATAAATCCACCAGTCGGAACTGGAAAGAAAACATTCATCGACTTTATGTCCATCTCTGCTTGCAAAGCCAACACGAATACTCATTCTATACACCTCCCCCTCAAACGATTCTTTGAACTTACTATATCATAAGATGTCAAATATTGCAAGGGTGTTCACTTAAATTAACTGTCAAAAGAAAATTATTTTCAACAATAATAGGAGAATAAGAAAATAATTCAGATTATTAATAACGGTTAATATTTATACAATAAGCTGTGTATTTCATTTATATTGAATATTTCCTTATTCTGTGATATCATGAAACTATTAGGAGGGTTTGGATATGCTGACACTTCAGGAGATCTTAACAGGGATACGACAGCTGAATGAAGAAGAGAAAAACATCGTCAAAGCAGAACTTTTCTGCCGCTTTCCCAGAAACGGGAAGGATCTGGATACTTATCTGGAAGAGGAAAGGTCCGGGGAGTACGGTTTCCGCTGCCCCCACTGCGGTGCCACACACATCCGTCGCAACGGCCATACCCCGGACGGTCGCCAGAGATTTGTCTGTGTGGACTGTGGGAAGACCTTCGGGAGCC
>JAXJRI010000173.1:0-2221 GCA_036310685.1 Lachnospiraceae bacterium
GAACGGATCCGTGGGAATGATATCCTCTCTCATCGGACCATACCAGGATCTCACTGGTCTCCTCTGCCTGATCCTCATGAAGGCCGGCTGCCATTAATTTATTCTTCATTAAACTTTTCAATTCTTCTCGTGATAATCTCATGATTTCCCTCCATGTGCGAGCTTTGCATTGTCAGTCAGATTTGACTTGCGATATACGCCTTTATTTAGAATGAACCCCGAAATCTCGCGTATCTCGGGGTTCATAACAATAATCGTTATAACTATATTACAGCTGGATGTCTCTGTTGCAGTCCTTGCTGTAGATGTAGATGTAATCCTCATCTCCTACTGCGTAGCAAGCCTGTGGTACATAGGAATCCATGAATACATAGTCACCCTTCTCAAGTGGCATCCACTCGTTGTCAAGGTAGTACATACCTTTGCCCTGAAGGAAGAGCATACCGTGCTGCTGTACGTGATGCTCGATGTATCCGTGAGAAGCACCAGGTGCGAAACGAAGGATGTGCATGTTCATATCGAATCCAAGATCGTTGGCTGCTGGAAGGAAATCCTTGCTCTGGCAGTTTGTCATGCCCTCGTAGTCCATGTACTCAACCTTGTTGATGTTACCTGTAACTGTGTGAGCGCTGTATCCCTCTAATGGCTCATATCTTCTCTTGTATACATAAGCCTTTGTATCTTTTCCGCTCTTGTTAACGAATGTCATAGGCTTGTCAGCTGTGCTGTAGAAATATCCGCCGGATGTAAGATCAACTTCCTCATCTGCGTTCTTAACGGTAAGCTCTCCATCGATTACATAGAGGAAAGACTCGATTCCGTCTCCGCCGATTCCTGTGTTCTTAGCATCTTTGTGTGCTGTTACAAGGTAATCTACAAAAGTTGCTCCCATGGCAGGTGATCCAAGAATTGTAACGTCACAGTTCTCATATCCTGGAACTACGTTCTTAACTAATCCGTCTGGGTCAAGTACTACAAAGTTGAACTTTCTGACATCTGCGCGGGATGTAAGAAGTGCTTTACGATATCCTGTCTGTCCATTAAAATAACTCATTGAAATATACCTCTCTTTCACTCTGTGTCAAACCCTTACTAAGTGACACAGGACTATAAAAAACTCAACGATAGTTTTCGTAATTCTATCTTTGTTCAATCGCTAGTGGTCAACCAGTTTTTACATTTCTTATAATGCCACTAATTCACGTATTTTTCAAGCATTAATTTTGACCAATTTTAGAATTATTTTTGTACCATATTGAATAAAAGCGACTGAAGTTCAACCGATTTTCATTAAAGAGTTGCATATTATTTCAAGTAAGCATAGAATAGGATTAATATTAAAAGCATTTTCTATTATTTATAAAGGAGTAATTCATATGTATCAGTCTGAAACTATCGTGCTGCGTTCCCAGCCATATGAGAAAGAGATGACCGTCTATCAGGATCCTGATGTCACTGCAAAGGCATGTATCTTATATTTCCACGGAGGCGGCTTACTTTACGGATCAAGAGACGATCTGCCAGAACTTCACCTTACTACCATGACAGGAGCAGGATATGTCATTCTTTCCTTTGATTATCCATTAGCACCAGCTTCCAAGCTGGAGGAGATTCTTGATGATGTTCTGACATCAATTAATAGCTATAAAGAGCGTCTGGAGCTTGCAAAATTCGCTGACCTTCCATATTTCCTCTGGGGACGTTCTGCCGGAGCTTATCTCTGCCTGATCGCTGCTGCCAGTGGAAAGATCAAGGAAGCACCAGTTGGCATCCTCTCCTACTACGGTTATGGTTTCTTAGGAGACAACTGGTACAATTATCCAAGCAAGTATTATCAGACTCTCCCAGCCGTTCCAGAGACTTGTCTTGACAATATCCCTCAGGAGCCACATGCCGAGGGTGACTTAGAGACACACTACAGTGTCTATGTATACGCCCGCCAGACTGGAAAGTGGAAAGACCTGATCTACGATGGAAGAGATAAATATTTCTATCTCTACTACTCCTTAAGAGCATGCACTTCCCTTCCACCACTTTTCTGCACTCACAGTGTTAACGACAACGATGTCCCATACACAGAGTTCACTGCTCTCTGCAATCTTTACAACCCGGACCGCTTCATCGCAGCGACAGAGGAGCACGACTTCGACCGAGATGTCGAGAACCCATTCACAGAGAAAGTACTGAAGAAGTCAGTGGAGTTCTTAGATAAGCATTGCTA
>JAXJRI010000174.1:0-9161 GCA_036310685.1 Lachnospiraceae bacterium
ATGTTACAATGTTCATGAGAGAATCCTTTCTAGGTACTGGTTTTTTGGTTGAAACTTATTATACCTTAATTCGAGAGGATTCTCTCTTTTTATTTCCCAACTGATGAATTCTTTACACTAACGGCGAACATCCTTTTACCCTAGGGAATGCAAAAAGACCCGAGGGTTCTGCTTTCGAAAAACAGAACCCTCGAGTCTCATTCACGCTATGATGTGGGTGTCAAAAGTGACTACGGATTGTTCCGTCGCTTTGCGACTTCCACATTCCTGCCCTTAAGCCATCACATATCAATGGGCTCTTTATCATCCTTAACGTATGGTGCCGCTGTGACGATCATCCGAACCTTGACATCTCCGTCGTTGCTAATCTTATGACCTTCGCCCGACTCAATATGGACGTAATCCCCTTTGACAGCCGTATAGTTCTGATCCCCCACATGAAAGGTCGGGCAGCCTTCTAAGATATAGAATCCCTCCTGCATCTGCTTGTGCACATGAGGAGAAACCTCGCTGTGCGGAAGAATCTGGACGATACCGAACTTCATTCTTGGACCTTCCTCCAGATATTTCGGCCCGTGGTCCTTGTGTCGGAATTCTTTATCCTTCTCATGTAATGTAAACATAAATATCCCCCTAACTTACAATAGTCTCTTCTAATACATTTTTATCATATGACAGCAAAGCAGAGCTCACAAAAATGTGAACTCTGCTTTGTTGAAAATGTATAATCGCTAGAAGATTACAGATGTAATACTCTGTCCTTGATCTCCTGGGTTCTTCCCTGATTCCAGAACTGTGTTCCGATGTATCCGCAAGTTCTTCTCGCTACGGACATACGGTGCTGGTCACGGTTTCCGCAGTTAGGGCACTCCCAAACCAGTTTGCCGTGGTCATCTTCTACAATCTGAATCTCTCCGTCGTATCCGCAGATACCACAGTAATCGCTCTTGGTGTTGAGCTCTGCATACATGATGTTGTTGTAGATATACTTCATGACAGTAAGAACCGCCGGGAGATTGTTCTGCATGTTTGGAACCTCTACATAAGAGATGGCTCCGCCTGGAGACAGCTTCTGGAAGTCAGCCTCAAATTTGAGCTTATGGAAAGCATCAATCTTCTCCGAAACATGGACATGATAGCTGTTCGTAATGTAGTTCTTGTCTGTGACGCCAGGGATCTTTCCAAAACGCTTCTGCAGGCATTTTGCGAACTTATATGTGGTGGACTCCAGTGGAGTTCCATAAACGGAATAGCTGATGTTCTCCGCTGCCTTCCACTCAGCACACTTATCGTTTAACCTCTGCATAACCTTGAGTGCGAATGGCTTAGCCTCAGGGTCTGTATGTGACTTTCCAAGCATGCGGACGCACATCTCATAAAGTCCTGCATAGCCCAGGGAAAGGGTAGAATATCCGTCATAGAGAAGTTTATCGATGGTCTCGCCCTTCTTCAGTCTTGCCAGAGCTCCGTTCTGCCAGAGGATTGGTGCAACATCGGAAACGGTTCCTCTTAATCTCTCATGACGGCAGCGAAGTGCTCTGTGACATAACTCCAGACGCTCATCTAAAATCTCCCAGAACTTGTCCATATCTCCCTCGGAAGAACAAGCGACATCAACAAGGTTGATGGTGACAACACCCTGGTTGAAACGGCCATAGAACTTGTGGCTTCCGTCTGGGTTGCGCTGGGAATCCTCCACCGTAAGGAAGGAACGGCATCCCATACAAGTGTATACATTGCCCTGCTTTAACTCTTTCATAATCTTTGCAGAGATATAATCTGGAACCATACGCTTTGCAGTACATTTAGCTGCAAGCTCTGTCAGATACCAGTACTTGGAATCCTCTGTGATGTTATCCTCGTCGAGAACATAGATAAGCTTAGGGAAGGCTGGGGTAATCCATATGCCCTGCTCATTCTTAACACCCTGCATACGCTGCACCAGAACTTCCTTGATGATAGCTGCAAGGTCCTCTCTGGTCTGTCCTTCCGGAACCTCATCCAGATACATGAACATCGTAACGAATGGTGCCTGTCCATTACAGGTCATCAGTGTGATGAGCTGATACTGGATAGTCTGAATACCACTCTTAATCTCATCTTTTAAGCGGCTTTCTGTCAGCTTATTGATGATCTCCTCATCCATAGGCTCACCGCAGGCCATACGCTCTTCCATAACCTTGCCGCGGATCTTCTTACGGCTGACATCAACGAACGGTGCCAGATGCGCCAGGGTGAATGACTGTCCGCCGTACTGGTTGCTGGCAACCTGAGCGACGATCTGTGTGGTGACATTACATGCAGTGAAGAAGCTGTGTGGCTTCTCAATCATGGTCTCGCTGATGACGGTGCCATTCTGAAGCATATCCTCTAAGTTGATCAGGTCACAGTTATGCTCCTTCTGAGCGAAATAGTCCATGTCGTGGAAATGAATGATACCTTCTTCATGGGCACGGATAATGTCTTCCGGAAGAAGGATACGTCTTGTCAGATCCTTGCTGACCTCACCAGCCATGTAGTCTCTCTGTGTAGAATTGATGACAGGATTCTTGTTGGAATTCTCCTGCTTGACTTCCTCGTTGTTCTGCTCAATCAGAGCTAAGATACCATCATCTGTCGTGTTGGACTTTCTTGCAAGCTCTCTCTTATAACGGTAGCGCACATATTTCTGTGCAACCTCATAGCCACGCATCTCCATGATGCCGGTCTCTACCATATCCTGAATATCTTCCACGTTGGCTGCGTGTGTAAAACCAGCCACCTTCTTAGCAATCGTCTCAGCGATGGCATTAATCTGATACTCATTCAGCTGATAGATAGGATCTACTTCTTTATTAGCCTTTGAGATGGCATTAATAATCTTACCAATATCAAAAGAAACCTCCTCGCCGCTTCTCTTGATTACATTTGTCTTTACCTGAACATCCATATCTTGTACTCCTTCACTCTTCCCCATTCGTAATCTTCCATGCTTTTTTCGGTCTATACCACAGAAAATGTGTGACCATCATCTTATCACACATTTCCTCTATAAGCCTTATTCTGGCTGTCTAACAATATCTTATGGTTGCATAGGAAGATGACATCTATATATAGATTGCTATCTTCTTCTGCCCTACCACATCTTGTATCACTATGATACTACATTTTACAGAAAGTGAAAAGAGGAGATTTATGAAAAAATCTCCCCTCTTTGTTTCTCGATTTTGTGAAGAATATCTATATTGACAATCGAAACTGTTCATTCTGTACAATTCCGACTCTCTCAAAGCCCATAACTACATTATGGGTACTGTGACATTTGTACAACACTATATATTGTGGTCCCTATAAGGATGGCATCCACTCATGCTACAAGGCCGGCATCCACTCATACTACAAGGCCGGCATCCACTCATGCTTCATGATGTACTCCTTGATGAAGTTCATGGCCTGCAGGATTTCAGGGTTTAGGTACTTATTCTGGTGGTAGATCAGATAGTTCTCCCTGGTAAAGCGGGCATCATTAAGATAGAGCTCCACAATCCTTCCATCCGCAAGATATGGCTGCAGGATTCGTTCTGGAAGGATGGTGAGACCCAGGTTACAGATGACCGAATTGATGATGGCTGTGGTGGAAGTCGACTCCATAGCAACCTTCATGGAGAAGTTCTGCATGATGATGGCGGACTCCGCCGCCTCCCTGGTGCCGCTATTCTTCTCCCTCATAAGGAAATACTCGTCCCGGATGTCATTGACTGAGACGACTTTCTTCTTGGCCAGCGGATGGTCCTTTCCGCATACCAGGACCAGACGATCCTTGATGACTGGTTCGCAAAGAAGCTGATCGGAATGAACCAGTCCCTCAATCACGGCAAAATCCAGCCGATTGTCCAGGACCTGCTGCTCGATCCTGTCAGAAGAATCAACCTGAATATAAGGCATCGGGACCTGGTATGCCTTCCGATATTCCTGGATACATCCCGGAAGCAGGCAGGAGCCGATGCTGATGCTGGAGCCGATTCGAAGAGGAATCTTATCATCCCCGCCCAGAAAAGCCTGGTCCATCTCTTCATATAAAGAAGTAATGTGAGAGGCATAACCGTATAGCTTGTCCGCATGCCTTGTTCTCTTAATGCCTCGGCCCTCCTTACGGAAGAGCTGCACATGATACTCCTTCTCAAGTTCCCGGATACTGGAGCTCACAGCCGGCTGAGAGATTCCCAGCCTTTTCGCTGCCGCTGTGTAGTTCTCCTCTCGATATACTGTCACAAATATTAATAATCCCTTCGGTGTCATAGATCCACTTCCTCGTCTTCATAAGCTCATCTTATTTCCGTAATGGGCATCATATTATGGATGTCAAAAGTGACTACGGATTGTTCCCTTGCTTTGCGACCTTCCACATTCCTGCCCTTGATTCGCATTTTCGTAATGATAATCATATTCTTATGCTTTGATTCAAACCTATCAGAAAACGTTTTCACGGTGATAAGAATCTTTTTGATATCGTCTATACAGATTGGTCCAAATAGTTTATCCTAATAATAAATAAATTATTCATATAAATCAAGTAGGAAATGTAGGAAATGCAATAAAAAGGAGATACTACTTATGATTGATGCAGAAATTATACAATCTCACAGTGAAATTCTCACACCTTATCGCGAGGCGAGTGATCAGGTCATGTATTCTGCTAAGAGACATCGTCTCTTCAAATTAGCAGCATCTCTCATAAAAATCGGATGTATCGGATTCGGAGGCGGCAATGCCCTGATTCCCGTCATCGAGCGAGAGGTTGTCACAGATCAGAAGGCCGTGAGTGAGAACGATTTCAATAAGACCGTTGTCATTGCCAACCTGACACCAGGTGCGGTTCCAATCTCTGTCAGCGCAGGACTTGGAAAGACAGCTTACGGATTGAAAGGTATGATCCTTTCCGCTCTGGCTATGGCTTTTCCAGGAGCACTGCTTACGGTAATCATCTTATCGTCCCTGTCCCTTGCCAGTCCAGCCTTTCTGTCACAGATTCAGTATCTGTCCATCGGGCTTTGCGCTTTCATCAGCTGCATGCTCACATCCTACGCAGTCAAGACGATGCAAACTTCTGCTAAAGCAGGCGGCTCACATCTGGCAAAGTCCTGGCTGGTAATGTTAGGAGTTTTTCTCCTTACCTGCGGAGGAAATATCCATAAGCTCTTGGGAATCAAAGCTTCTCCAATCTTCGGACTTTCTACCGTACAGGTATTAGGGATCGCATTCTTTGTCATCTTCTACACACATGAAAGATTAACAAAGGTTAACGCAGCCGTATCCGCTGCCTGTGTTCTCATCTACATCTTATGTGCAGGCAAGGCACACATCATTGCCAACACATTTGTAAAAACCGGAGTCTTATCTCTGATGGTAATACTTGCCATCCGCGGTCTCTACCTCAGCATGACACAGACTCCTGTATCTGAGCTTAAAAAGAATAAAGATGCACACGGCATCTCCCCAGCACATCTGGCAGGAGAAGCAGCAGCCTGGTTCCTGATGGTATGTCTGGCATCCATCCCAGCATTCATGATCACAAGAACTACCCTCCCTTATCTTCTGAAAGGATTCTTATCCACCCTAATGTCTTTCGGAGGCGGAGATTCTTATCTGTCCGTGGCAGACGGTATGTTTGTCGGAGGTGGTATGATCTCAAACACTGAGTTCTACAGCCACTTAGTGCCGATCGTCAATGTTCTTCCAGGTTCCATCCTGGCAAAGACACTTTCCGGAATCGGATATTACCTTGGATACAACATCAGCCACAGCACAATCATGGGAGTCGGCGTCGCACTCTCAGGCTTCGCAATCGCCATCGCATCCACAGGATTCCTCTTCTGCGTGATCTACTACATCTACACAAACTTCGAGAACGTCTGTGTATTCCAGCAGATTAGCTACTGGATCCGCCCGATCGTATCCGGACTGCTCTTAAATGTTATGCTCTCACTCTTCACACAGAGCCTTGCATCCGCTAAGAGCGTCGGAATCGCAACACCGATCACCGTAACAATGATTGCCATCCTCTTCGTCAGCAACCTCTACCTTCTCTTCGGAAAGAAGAAGAGCAGCCTGACACTGATCGGTTTATCCGCAGGAAGCTGCCTCCTGGTATGTAACCTGATGGCACTCCTTTAAATTACTTACCCCCAACACACGAATAGCCAGAGATTGAATCCCATCTTCAACCTCTGGCTATTCTTTTATTGCCTAACACGCAAGTGAACGTTACAGTTCATGCATGATATTAATACAGGTAGTTCGTACTATTTTTCGCTGTGAGATATCATGCATGAACTGCAACTAGTGAACTGCTAATGGGAGGAATCGCACGAAGAGCGCTTGCGGACGTGTCTGATATCGTATACTATAAGAAGTACGAAGGACGAACAAGCTGAAGTGCCACCGGCACTTCACTTGCATACTCGGCAACAACATGAACAGCCACTGGCGGTTCTTTTTGCATGCTAAGGCAAAAAAAAGTCCCCTACCGACGGTGCCGCACGGGCAGGATAGACCTGGTGAGAGACCCGTGAAAAGCGCATGGTAAAGAACTATTACATACATTTATATTATAAGATACATTATCAGGAGGAACAATAGCATTGCTTGTCCTCTTAACTCAAGAATATTCACCTTGAAACGGTAATCTTTTGGTAACTTAAGTGTCAAAACACATCACCCCACGTAAGCTTGCTTACAAGTGGGTTTGTGTGTTATTGACATTGGATATTTTCAACCTATCCAAGTCATCCGTAATCTATGCTCATGTATATGGAAGGAGGAGCTATGGCTAATATACTGGCAGTAATCTGGGATTTTGATAAGACTCTGGTCGATGGGTATATGCAGGACCCTATCTTTGAAGAATATGGCGAGGACCCGCAGAAGTTCTGGGACGAAGTAAATGCTCTCCCTGCCTTCTATGCCAAGCAGGGGGTCCAGGTTAATAAGGATACGATCTATCTCAATCACTTCATCCACTGCATTCATCAGGGACGGTTTGAGGGGCTTAATAATGAGAAGCTTTTTGAGTTGGGATCGAAATTGAAGTTCTACCCTGGGATTCCTGAGATCTTCCAAGAGACCGTAGATTTTATCGCCAACAACCCTCTCTATCAGAAATATGACATCAAGGTCGAGCACTATATCGTGAGTACCGGCATGAAGCAGATCATCTTGGGCTCTGAGGTTATGAAGTATGTCAAGGACGTCTGGGGCTGTGAGCTCATCGAGGACGAGGACCCTAGGCATCCGGATCAGAAGATATTGAGCGAGCTGGGCTACACCATCGACAACACTTCCAAGACCCGTGCCCTCTTCGAGATCAACAAGGGCAGCGGGATTGATGTCAATGCCTCGGTTCCCCATGAGTTAAGACGCGTCCAGTTCGAGAACATGATCTACATTGCCGACGGCCCTTCCGACATCCCAGCATTTTCTCTCACCCATCGAAACGGAGGTTCCACCTTCGCTGTCTATCCGCCTGGAGACATGGAAGCCTTCTCTCAGGTAGAGCAGATGCGTGAGGATGGAAGAATTGACATGTTCGCGGAGGCAGACTACCGTGAGGGCCACACCGCACAGATGTGGATTATCAACAAGCTTAGAGAGTATGCAGACCGGATCTATCAGACAGAGCACAGCAAGCTGCCAGATCAGAACCTGCCGCAACATTTGCATTCGTAAATATTCTCTAATGAGGTCAATTGGCTGACTGTGAGCTAGAGATGTCAGATAATAAAAAATGCAAGCTTATTGAGACATTTCTGTGAGATTTATGTAAAATCACTTAAAATGTCACTTTTTGAATCAAATTTCGGTGGATACTTCAAGGTGATTGTGGATAACTTCCATGAGTTATCCACATAACCACCATTAAAAAATGCTTTAAAATCGAGCTATGCACAAAGTTATCCACTTTATCCACATTTTCTGTCCACTTTCTCCAGGTGGAAAAAGCATAACAAACCGAAGAAATGTTTTGTTAAATTTATATAGATGGGTACAGATTCAAATTTTTAAACTTCTGATAAATATCTTAATTGTCTGTTAATAATATAATTTTAAAAATTATTTTCAAAAAACTATTGACATTAAGCATAAAATGATGTATAAATTAGATAAAAGATAAGAAGAAAGCGAACGGATGTAAATGAAGAATATAACATATGGACATCTTTTTAAGAATACCGGTTATGAGTAATAACATCCAGAGATTGCAAAGTTCGCAAGTAACAATTTCATATAAGGAGGTTATATAGTGAAGCTTCAGATTATTCATTAGGCGAGCTATCTGATAGGATTGTAAGATTCATCGGATAGCTCTTTTTCGTGCCTATCTCGTGCTATCTTTTCTCCTGTGGTCTATCCATTAGCGCAGAGCACCACTGGCATAGAGCACCACTAGCGCAAGCCTACCACGTCCATAGGACATCCATAAGAGTCAGGCACCGCATGGAGCGGCAGTTGATAATGTGCTATAGTAAGAACGTATTGTTTAGAAACGTATTGTTTAGGGATGTACTATGGAACGATAGCGGCGAACTGCTCTAGTTTGCAAAAAGGAATAAGGATGGAAAGAGAAGGGAGTCTAAAGATGAATCATCAATGGAAAGTAATTCACATATACGAAGCTGATTTTGGATGTGAGGGAAGACCAGACGGTATGGAGGCACAGGTAGATCTTGTCTTAGAAGATCCAGAAGGCGCTGCCCTCCCAAGAAAGGTCCGAATGAGCGATGCCCTGACCTATGAGCGAGATATTAACGAGGGAGACCTTGTGAAATTCAAACCGGACGGGACTGTCTGCAAGGCAGACTAGTGTCTCTCATCATAAGAACTGTCTACGAGACAGACTTGTGTCTCCAATCATAAGAACTGTCTGCAAGGCAGATAGATTTTTCAGATAATAGACACTGTCATAAGGCACCCATCTGGAAAGAAGATTTCGCGATTTGCACAAATTTTTCTTAAATCGCAGAAAGAAGGCACTGTAGTTGACAGTTACCTGTGGATAAGTTAAGTGAGTTATCCACCGCCTTATCCCCTGCATTGATAGGGATAATTAGAGAAAATCGCAAAGTTATCCACTTTATCCACAAAAGATGGTGCACAACTCAACTGTGGAAAAAGCTGTCAAGTCG
>JAXJRI010000175.1:0-4406 GCA_036310685.1 Lachnospiraceae bacterium
ACAGGGCGGAGCGTAGGCTCAGATGGAAGTCAGTGAAAAATAGTTTGAACTACCTGTATTAATATCATGCATGAACTGTGACAAACGAAGAAATGTGAAGAAATGCTGAAATGACAGTAGTTGCTGAGAACAGGCTCGACTGTTATAATTGTAAAAGAGATTGATATTGTTAAGAGGATAAACATATGCAGGACAAGACGATAAGCAATCAGAATTATACCTATATCCTAGAGTGTGCGGATCATACTCTCTACACTGGCTGGACGAACGACCTTAGGCAGCGGGTGAAGCGGCACAATGAGGGGAAAGGGGCTAAGTACACTAAGGGCAGGAGACCAGTCAGGCTGGTGTACTATGAGGCTTTTGAGACTAGGCATGAGGCTATGAGCAGGGAGGCTAAGATTAAGCGATTATCAAGACAGGAGAAGCTCTCTCTGATTCGAAACGCATCCGTGTGTGTTGACTTTTTAGTGCAATGATGGTATCTTAGCTTAGCGATAATTCTGTATATAGAATATTTATCTGGCAGCACTATTGCTTTGAGATAGTGCTGTATTATTTTGTCCAAATAGTTCGACAGAGTGTCGCTCATCATGGATATATCAAGATATCCAGGACTAGTCAGCCGGATATCGACCGTAAGAAAGAATGAGGATAATACTAACATATGGCTAATACAACACAGACACAGCAGTCAACTCAGTTTACCGACTTGGATGTCAATCCAAAGATTTTAAAGGCGATCGCTGACATGGGATTTGAGGAGATGACTCCGATTCAGGCCAGGGCAATCCCAGAGGCACTTTCTGGAAGAGACCTGATTGGGCAGGCACAGACCGGAACCGGAAAGACCGCAGCATTTGCTATTCCGATCTTAGATAAAGTGGATCCTAAGCTCAAGAAACCGCAGGCCATCATCATCTGTCCAACCAGAGAGCTTGCTATCCAGGTGGCAGATGAGACAAGAAAGTTAACTAAGTTCATGCACCAGATCAAGGTTCTTCCAATCTATGGAGGGCAGGAGATCAGTAAGCAGATCCGTTCCTTAAAGAAGGGTGTGCAGGTAATCATCGGAACGCCAGGACGTGTCATGGACCACATGAGAAGAAAGACAGTCAAGTTTGACCACATCCACACCGTAGTCTTAGACGAGGCTGATGAGATGCTGGATATGGGATTCCGTGAGGATATCGAGACCATCTTACAGGGCGTCCCAGAAGACCGACAGACGATGCTCTTCTCCGCAACCATGCCAAAGCCGATCATGGAGCTTGCAAGGGACTTCCAGAAGAATCCTGAGACCATCCGTGTGGTAAGAAAAGAGCTTACCGTGCCGAATATTACTCAGTATTACTATGAAGTACGTCCAAAGAACAAAGCAGAGGTACTTTCAAGACTATTAGATATTTACAATCCAAAGCTTTCTGTAGTATTCTGTAATACGAAGAAGGGTGTCGATGAATTAGTCGAGGAGCTCAAGGGCCGTGGATACTTCGCAGAGGGTCTTCATGGAGATATGAAGCAGACCATGCGTGACCGTGTCATGAAGAGTTTCCGTAGTGGAAATACCGATATCTTAGTTGCCACAGACGTAGCAGCCAGAGGTATCGATGTCGACGATGTCGATGCGGTATTCAACTATGACCTTCCACAGGACGATGAGTATTATGTCCATCGAATTGGACGTACCGGACGTGCTGGAAGAGAAGGTATGGCATTCAGCTTTGTGGTAGGCCGCGAGGTTTATAAATTAAAAGATATCCGCCGCTACTGTAAAGCAAAGATTAAGGCACAGCCAATTCCATCCATCAATGACGTCAGAGAGACTCGTACTAAAAAGATCTTGGAGCGCTTAGACTCCTATATCGAGGATCAGGATTTAGACCGCTATATCGACATGATTGAGGAATACCTCAACGAGAAAGATTATACCGCTATGGATCTGGCAGCGGCTTTCTTAGCAGAAGCCATCGGAGCCAGTGAGGGCAAGGGACAGGATAACCGTCCAGTGGATGAATTCGGAGATACCGGAGCAGAGGCAGGTATGGTCAGACTCTTCATCAATATTGGAAAGAAACAGGGCGTTCGTCCGGGAGATATCTTAGGAGCTATCGCCGGTGAGAGCGGAATCTCTGGAAGATTAGTCGGCGCCATCGATATGTATGACAAATATACATTTGTTGAGGTACCGCGCGAGGTAGCTAGCGACGTATTAGCCGCTATGACTAACCACGTAAAGATTAAAGGTAAGACCATTAATGTCGAGCCGGCTAACCAGAAATAGAAAGCAAGACAGGCCGACATTTTTGCCTGAGTAACGATAACAAAGACGAGACAGACATAAGAATACATGTAGCAAAGTAGAGAGGATAAGATACGGTGAATCTTACAGGCTTAACGAAAACCGAAAAAAGAATTATTCATATATTTCATACAAAGCCCATTCTGAATTTTCAGGCGATGTTCACGGATGGAAGTCCAAGATATCTGGATCCTATGGAACCGAAGGCAGGAGAGAAGGTTACGATTCGCTTCCGCACCGCTAAAGAAAATGCAGAGCATGTCATTCTTTGTCTTGGTTCGGACCAGGATACTAAGATTGAGATGGAAGTGGCACGTCAGGACAGCCTTTTTGACTACTATGAGGCTTCCATCATCATGCCAGAAGAGGTTCTGGATTACTATTTTGAGATCAGTTCAGGGGCTTCCCACTGCTACTTTAACAAGAAGGGACCAGCCAAAGACATGGACCGTTTCTTCAATTACAAGGTGACACCGGACTTTTCCACACCAGACTGGGCCAAGGGAGCTATCTTCTACCAGATCTTTGTCGATCGATTCGCCAATGGCGATCCAACTAACGATGTGGTGGACCGAGAGTATATCTATATCGGCCGCTACTCCCACAAGGTTCAGGACTGGAATCAGTATCCGGAGAGTATGGACGTGCAGAACTTCTACGGAGGAGACCTGCAGGGCGTGCTCGACCACTTAGACTACCTCAAAGATTTGGGTGTGGATGTCATATACTTAAATCCAATCTTCGTCTCCCCGTCCAGTCACAAGTACGATATCCAGGACTACGATTACGTCGATCCGCATTTCGGAAAGATTGTCGTGGATGAGGGCGAGCCTCTTCCAGACTGGGTACGAGAAAATGTTAATGCGACCAAGTACATTTCCCGTGTGACGGACAAGAGAAACTTAGAGGCTAGCAACCAGTTCTTCATTCATTTTGTGGAGGAAGTTCATAAGAAAGGCATGAAGGTTGTCTTAGATGGTGTCTTCAACCATTGTGGATCTTTCAATAAGTGGATGGATGCCGAGAGAATTTATGAGAATCAGTATGGCTATGAGAAGGGTGCTTATATTAATGGCAACAGCCCATATCGACATTTCTTTAAGTTCTACAATGAGGAAGCATGGCCATATAATGAAGAGTATGACGGCTGGTGGGGCCACAAGACCCTTCCTAAGCTCAATTACGAGGAGTCCGACACTTTATACGACTACATCATGCACATCGGCAGGAAATGGGTTTCTGCGCCGTACAATGCGGATGGATGGCGTCTTGATGTGGCAGCGGATCTGGGACAGAGCAGTGAGTTCAACCACAAGTTCTGGAGAGATTTCCGAAAAAATGTCAAAGAAGCCAATCCGAATGCGATTATTCTTGCAGAGCATTATGGAGATCCCGGCGATTGGTTAGAGGGTGACCAGTGGGATACCATTATGAACTACAGCGCCTTTATGGAGCCTGTCACCTGGTTCTTAACTGGTATGGAGAAGCACAGTGATGAGAAACGAAGTGACCTGCTGGGCAATACCCAGGCATTTAATGATGCTATGATTTATCATATGTCACGTTTTCAGTATCCGTCCCTGATGGTATCCATGAATGAGCTGTCCAACCATGATCATTCCAGATTCTTAACCAGAACGAATATGACGGTAGGAAGAACTCAGACGGCTGGACCTTTGGCAGCGGATAAGAATGTCAAGATGAGTATCATGAGAGAGGCAGTCCTCATGCAGATGACCTGGCCGGGAGCTCCAACAATCTACTATGGAGATGAGGCTGGTTTGACAGGATGGACCGACCCGGATAATCGAAGAACCTATCCTTGGGGACATGAAGATAAGAATCTGATTGCTTACCATAAGGATATTATCAAGATTCATAAAGAGCATCCGGCATTAAAATACGGTTCTCTCAAGTATTTAAGAGGCGGCTACAAGACCCTCGCTTATGGAAGATTTACCAATGACGAGAGTATTGCAGTTCTGATTAACATAGGTTATGAGGATATCTCCCTGAGAATCCCTGTTTGGGAGATTGGTGTCACCGACGACCAGGAGATGGATCCGCTGATTGCAACCTATGAAGACAGATATAAGGTAGGAGG
>JAXJRI010000176.1:0-1868 GCA_036310685.1 Lachnospiraceae bacterium
GATATACCTGGATCATCTCCTCGCTGATCTCCATGCCTGCCGGAAAACCGTCCAGGACCGCCCCCAGAGCGGGACCGTGGGATTCTCCCCATGTAGTCAGCTGCAGTATCCTGCCGATTGTAGAGCCTGCCATCGCCTTACCTCGTCTTTCCCGGCGCCGGGCCGTAAAAATCTGTTTTCCAGTATACCACAAGAAAAACAAAAAGAAACCGGAGATTGTATTCCATCCCGGTTTCTGAAGGTGATTTCAAAAAAGGTTTCAAAATAATGGCTATAAAAAGATGCGGACAATGGCTGTCCGCATCTTCCGTTTGTGTATTCAGATTCTGATCATCCGTATCCATCAAAGCTGGTCATCGGAAAGCTTGTGGAAGATGATGCAGTTGGGCTTCTGGATTTTGATCTCCTGACCGTGCATGATCATCAGGCCCTTCTCCAGATCCACGGTAAAGAAAGTCATGGTATCCGACTCGTGGTTGAGGGAGACCAGATGTCTGTTATCAGGGAAGAGGGCCGCGTCCTTGGGATATTCACCGCTGATCGGCAGGCAGAAGATCTTGTTCAGATAGCCATTGTCGGGATCGATGCCGTATACAACAACGGAGTTATCACCCGCGTTGGAGCTGACCAGATATTTATGGTCGGAGGAGAAGTTCAGGGCCGACGCCGCGGAGCCTTTGGAATGATAATCATTCAGGGTGGAGATGGTCTGGATCTTCTCGAAATCCGGGTTGCCGTCCACTTCATAATAGAAATAGACATCGATGATATTCTTCAGCTCATGGACTACATAGAGATAATGACCGTCCTTGGAGAATTTCATATGTCTGGGCGCAGATTCCAGTTCGGAATGCAGGATCGCGCACTGCTTGATCTTGCCGGTCTTATGGTTCAGGCGGTAAACATTGACATGATCCATACCGAGGTCAGCGGCGCAGAGATACTTGTTGTCCCTGGTCATCTTGACGCACTGGACATGCGGGCGGAAGTTGCGTTCCGCGATGGAACCGAGACCTTTCAGAAACAGCTCGTCGCAAATCTCGCCGATGGAGCCGTCCTCATTCAGGCGCAGGACCGTGATCTTGCCGTCATGGTAGCCGCTGACAAAGAGGAACTTGTCATCATAATCAGAAGACAGGTGCGAACCCCTCATGCCGTTGATGGAAGCGCGGTTCAGCTTCTCAAGATCGCCGCCCTTGAGGATCTTGTAGGACTCTACGCCTTCATCTGTAATGGAATACAGGTATTTACGGTTATGGGAAATGGAAACATAGGAAGAGTTGGTGATTTCCACCTGCTTCTTCTCTTTCAGATAGCCATTCTCCATATCAACATCGTAGATCCTGATGCCGTATTTGTGCTCTCTTGATTTGGTATATGAAGATACATAGGCCACATACCTGGCGCCTTCTTCATATTCGTACCCCAGTTTCTTTTCCTTATTTGCATCCATAAGCTGTTCTCCCATAAAAAGATCAAATAATACCGAACGGAAATGCTGTTACTTAGACCGGACGGCCGGGTTCCTCGTATGGTCCGGGCCTCCCCAAAGGCACGGGACCTGTTACCATTCTTAGTAAAATTTTACCATACCATTCCATTTTTGTTAAGAAAGACCTTTGCATTTTGGGCAGGACTTATTGCTTTCCATGGCTTGAATTCAGTCGAAAATGATTCCGGGATAACGTTCCGAAGGGCTGCGCCAGTCTATGCCGAATTTCTCCTTCAGCACTTTCTTCTTGACGCTCCAGTAGAGATGGCAGTACCCCAGATAGTCGCCTTCGCCGGTCTCTTCACGGACGAGTGTTTCCAACTCCCGCTCGATCAGCAGATAAGGGTCCGAATACTCGACTTCATCTGCCCTGGCC
>JAXJRI010000177.1:0-22836 GCA_036310685.1 Lachnospiraceae bacterium
CAGAATAAATTCAGGATAAATACATCTTGATTCCTTCTATCACCAACAGATGGGCTGGATAATATAGGTAAAAGAAGTACTTCATCGGAATCCTTCCTCTCCTGCCATTATAGAGTGCAAAAATGAGGAGCGCTGACAGAGACCACCACTGAACTCCTCTGATGGAAAGTGCCAAAAGTGCGAGCCCCAATGCTGCTACGAGCAGTTTCTCCCGCTTATCTCTTCCTAGATAAATCAAAAGCGGTAGCAAGACTCCGAAAAATCCATAATCCACATCAAACTCATAAGCCTTAAGAAATGTTGGCAAGATCTCCGTAAAAGCATAGACTCCAACCAGAGAAAGTGCAAAGAAATAAGTTCCCCGCACCCTAGATGGTCCGATCTGACTTCTCATGTAATCATAAGCATCGATCAAAAGGATTGACAAAGTAAATGTCATCAGGACATTGAAGTACCATCGCCCTGAAAAAACAGTATATGCTACCTGACAGAGAAGAGCCAGAAGGAATATATTCCTCAAGTACTTCTTCCGATCATGTGTGTAATGGCATCCTTCCGCAATCATGTAAGCGAAGACCGGAAAAGCCAGACGCCCAATCACTCGTAGAAGAATGATTTTCGGAAATAGGATAAAACCGATATGATCGACCGTCATGGTAAAAATACCGATGATTTTAAGGATATTACTGTTCATTCTTCTCCTTCTTGTTCTCCCTAAACTGTGTCACTCGAACGGATACAATATCATGATAGATGAAGCTGATAATCGCAGCGACAGGAATTGCAAAAAGGATTCCCCAAACTCCGAACATTCTTCCCCCAACAATGATGAAGATCAAAATCCAAACTCCAGGCACCCCTAAGGTATTACCAAAAAGCTTCGGCTTAATAACATAGCCATCCATAGTCTGAAGACACAAGGTAAAGATGATAAAAGCTAACGCCCACCAAGGTTTGATCAGTACTAAGATAAAGGCTCCGATCACTCCTCCTACAATCGGACCAAAAGTAGGAGCCAGATTTGTCACCCCAACAATTGTAGATATCAAGACCTCATAAGGCATCCCTGAAGCCTTCATAAAAATAAAATTCGCAAATCCAATTATCAAAGCATCGATCAACTCACATGCCACAAACCGTATCAAGATGTGATGACATCTAGCAACAAATGCTGCAACAGGACCGTAATTCTTCTCTCCTGTAATCAGATGCACAAAATTCTGGACTCCCTTGACGTTCCTTTTCGAATCCATAAGAAAATAAATCGCTAAGATAAAACCGACAATCCAGTCGAAAAGTCCCTGTCCGATATGATAAGAAGTATTGACAATACTTGTTCCATTAGTTGGCAGCTTATCAAGAATCGCATTGATCACCTCATTGGCTCGCCCAGTCATGCTAGAAATATTCATGTTCTTGCTACCAGCATATTGGTTCAAGTGTGAAAAATACTTATTGATTGTACTGCTGTAAAGACCAATATTCTTAATTAAGGTCATAACACTGCTGATAATCTGTGGAACCAGGGCAATCATTAATACTACAATGAATAGAATCACCAAAACTAATACCACAACTGCAGAGATAAGATGGGACACTCTCTCTGACTTTATATTTTTAAACACTTTCTTCTGAAAGATAACAACCAACGGATTTAAAACATAGGCGATAACCACCCCGAAAAATACTGGTTTCACAAATTTGCAGAATGCTCCGATTACAGAAATAAAAAAAGAAAGATGGGAAAGTACCATAAACAGCAGTACTGCCGCACAGGCAGCCACTGTATAGGGTCCCCATCCTTTATTCATCCAGTCTCTGTTTTTAAACATATACTTCTCTCTTTCTACTATACTCAATCTCTGTGAAAAGTCCGAAGGGAAGAAAGCAGCATCACTTTCTTCCCTAATTCAACGAGAATAACTTTACAATGGCAAATGTGTCAATCCAAGATAAAATACGGTCATGATTGCTAATAGAAGAACGATTACGCCAATCGCTTTCTTCCAGTTCTTTCCCTCAATACTCTGGACGATAAACCAAAGACCTACTACCAATACGATTAACTCGATTGCCACCAGTACAACTGTCGCTAACATCTCTTCCTCCAAATCTCTATCATTCGTAAATATACATAGAAATTATACCACGGAGATGGACATCTTGCCATAGTATACTTTTGGATGATCTTCCAAGATCATCTATCAAAATAGCTTATCTAACACTGAGAGACATAATGCATGAGCAGTAACCTTCCTACGTGATCTTCCTACTTCTGGTAAGTATAGTATGGAATCATCAGATAATGACCACTTGTAATATCTGTAGTATCCATAGAATTGCAGCGGAGAACCTCACCGATATACTCTCGCTCACTGTGGAAGCCAGGATTCATGTTCTCCTTGGCAATCTCCCACATGGTATCCCCTTCCTCTATCTTGATCACCTTATACTGGATCTCTGACAGATTCTCATCTGCGGCAACATTAGCCTTCCACACAGTTACTAAGATAAGAATAAGGAATATAGTTACCAAACCGATTAACATTGAAACGAGCATCTTTCTATTCTTTACAGACATATGAAACCTCCTTGTATCTCGAACATTTATTCTGAACATATTTTCTGCCTGTATTATATCGAACAAGGTTTCGTCTGTCAATAGAAAAATAGAACAAATTTTCGGAACTCTTGTGTGCACTTTGTAAACAAGCTGAACTGCCACTGGCAGTTCACTTGCATGCTAAGGCAACGAAAAAGAGGAACGCCAATACTGACATTCCTCTTCATTATGATATATAACTTTTCTCTCTATTATGCTAATGTCTGATTATTTACCAGCCATCTGAGCAGCAACTTCCTCTGCGAAGTTCTCCTCTTTCTTCTCGATTCCCTCGCCTGTCTCCATACGAACGAATCCCTTAACAGTGATGTTAGCACCGTTCTCTTTAGCAACCTGTGCTACATACTTACCAACGGACTGTTTTCCATCCTCAGCCTTAACATAAACCTGATCTAAGAGGCAAACCTCTTTGAGCTCTTTATTAAGACGACCCTTAACCATACCATTGATGATCTTCTCGTTAGCATCTGGCTTCTCGTTAAGAGCAGCTGCTTTGAGGATCTCCTCCTCTTTCTTAAGGTAATCCTGATCAACCTCAGAACGGTTTGTATACTTAGGTCTCATAGCTGCAACCTGCATAGCTACGTTCTTAGCCATCTCTTTAACTGCATCATTAACAACATCTGTCTCAACGTCAATTAATACGCCGATCTTTCCACCCATATGTGTGTAAGAAGCAACGAATCCGTTAGCCTCCTCAACCTGAGTGAATCTTCTGATGTTCATGTTCTCACCGATAACAGAAATCTGTCCAGCAAGAGCTTCCTTAACTGTCATGGATGTATCAAACTTCCATGGCTCTGCGAGGAATGCATCGATATCAGCAGCCTTTGTATCAAGGGCCTGCTCTGCAACCTGTGCAACATAGTTCTGGAACTTCTCATTCTTAGCAACGAAATCAGTCTCAGCGTTAACCTCTACTGCAACAGCCTTCTTCTCATCATCTGTAACGAGAACCTTTACAAGACCCTCAGCAGCAACACGGCTTGCTTTCTTCTCAGCAGTTGCAAGACCTTTCTCTCTTAAGAACTCGATTGCCTTATCAAAATCTCCATCTGTAGCGGAAAGAGCTTTCTTACAAGCCATCATTCCAGCACCCGTCATCTCACGTAACTTCTTTACATCCTTAGCTGTAATTGCCATCTCATATCCTCCATTGTCAAACGTGTAAACGTAAATAAATGTGGTCTTTACACAGAAGTTCCCTCGCCCGCACTATGCAGGCAAGGGTTATTATATATCCTTACAGAATCTCTAAAAAAGGACCTCTGATTACTCAGCGTCTGCCTCGTCCTCAGCCTCAGCCTCAGCCTCAGCAACCTCAGCGTCACGTCCCTGATTGCCCTCGATAACAGCGTCTGCCATCTTGGAAACAAGAAGCTTAACTGCACGGATAGCATCATCGTTACCAGGGATAACATAATCAAGCTCTTCTGGATCGCAGTTTGTATCACAGATACCAACTAACGGAATACCAAGAATATGAGCCTCCTGGATGCAGATTCTCTCTTTTCTAGGATCTACAACAAAGATCATATCTGGAATTGCTTCCATATCTTTGATACCACCAAGGTTCTTCTGAAGCTTCTCCTGCTCTTTCTTAAGTCCGATAACCTCTTTCTTAGGAAGAACATCAAAAGTTCCATCCTCAGCCATAGTCTCAATCTTCTTTAAGCGCTCAAGACGACTCTCGATAGTCTTGAAGTTTGTAAGCATACCACCTAACCATCTCTGGTTAACATAGTACATACCACATCTCTCAGCCTCGTTAGCAATAGAATCCTGAGCCTGTTTTTTAGTTCCTACGAAGAGGATCTTTCCACCATCGGCAACACAGTCTCTGATTGCGTTGTAAGCATCGTCAACCATTCCTACTGTCTTCTGAAGGTCGATAATGTAGATACCATTACGCTCTGTGTAAATGTATGGAGCCATCTTAGGGTTCCATCTTCTTGTCTGATGTCCGAAATGAACACCTGCCTCGAGTAACTGTTTCATTGAAAGTACACTCATGTTATTTCTCCTTTTTGTTTTGCTACCGCTGCCTTCTCTTTCCTCAGCCACCAATATTGGCACATGGTCGACAGAATCCGACAGCGTGATTACTACGAACTTTAAAAATATATCATAGATTGCGATGAATTGCAAGAGCAATTATAGACCCAGGTAAAACTCCCTAAGCTGTTTGGCCATGGACATTCTTCTCTTCTCTAAGAATTCTAAAGCACTGTCCTTGCTGTCCACTAAGAAGAGGTCTTCCGGAACAGCATTGGCTTTCATAGTCTCAGTAATGTCCTCCTGACTTACTTTATCACAAAGAGCTGCCTCATAATCTTTCGGTGCTTTTCTTCCGACGATACTGCGGCTGACTTTAGACAGGTACAGAATATTAGCCACCTGACTATTCACCTCTCGCTCCTTGCTTCCAAGTTTAGTTAAGTAGCTTTTGGCAAGAATCGGATAAGACTCGGCACGGTTAGCATAAAGATCACCTGTCTTCTGAGTCCTGTCATATAAGGATGGAGCATCTTTTGCCTGGAGCATCGCAAGGAAGGCTAAAAATGGTGCCGTCCTCACGGTAGTAGTTCTAAACTTCTCTGGAAGTTCCTTAGCAAAGAATCCTTCTCCCATGTTCTCTCTCTCAAGAGACTCCAGATATCCTCTGACTCCCATCTGGCTCATACCCTGGCAATCGCGTGCTATGGTACTGTCGACTCCACGTAAATAATGTCCCGTGAGCAGAGCCATATACAAAAAGCGAGCAATCAGCTGTGCACGTTCTCCCTCACCGATCCCCTCTTTGGCCATAATCAGATAGACTGCATAGGAGTAATTAAGCAGGGAATGTGAATAAATCAGTCGGGAATCTGTAAAACCAGCTTTCTTAACTGCCTTAACGAATCCAAGGAAATGTTCTTTCTGGATAAAGGCAAGAACGCCTTGTCCTAACTTTTCAAATGCCTGTCTGGATAATTTTTCAGAAACCGCAATACTACCTTTCTCTCTTCCAGATAAAAGCTGAACTAATTCTCCCACCTTACTCCTTCCAAAAGAAGCAATCATGACAACTTTCAAAATATCTGTATATGTAGGCACGTAAAGGTCTTCCACACCGTCTTTGGTCCAGGTCAGTGTTTTTCCATATTCGGAAGCCATAAAGTCTGGCTCATTCTGCAGCAGAGTGTCGCAGAAAGAAGGTTCTCTTAGTAGATGACAGAAATAATCAATCGCATTACGAATCTGATCTCCGTGATACTGTTCATTGACTGCAATCTTACTCATGACAAAGTCTTCCTGGTTCAGAGGACGACCCTGCATGTTGATACGAATAAAGATCTCAGATACCACATCGATATCTAAGAGGAAAGACAGTTCTATAATTCCAACCTGATACTTGATGATATCTCTTAAGCGGTCAAGCTTCTTCTCAAGAATGGAAGTATCTACCCCCGGATTCTTCTCTTTATATTCTCTCTCAAACTGTCGGAAGGAGAAGCCTCGGCGGTATAGAACTGAAATATCTGGAATCCAGAGAGGATCCTCCTCTAATTTCTCGTCCATCACAGCAAAGGAGTCTTCCTCTTCTTTAGCATAAGGATTAAATCCAATCCGAATCCTCTCAGACTGATACTGTGCGTTCAGAACTGGCTTACCTAAGATAGCCGCCATCAACGCAGTCACACGCTGCTGCCCGTCAATCAGGATCTTCTTAGTTCCTCCCTTTCCAAACCCCTTAAGTCTAACTTTGGAATTCTGCCAGACGATAAGATATCCAATCGGATAACCTTCATAGAGGGAATCAATCAGATCTCTTACTTCTTTCCCCTTCCAGACGAAAGGTCTCTGAATCTCAGGGATAGCAATCTGTGAATTCTCAACGTAATTCAAGATATCGTTGATCGTATATTGGGTGATCTTATAATTATCCTGTCTCATAATTCCTCCTCCATACACGGTTCCTTACTGCTGACGCATCTTCTCGAGTTCGTCAAATACGACATCGTTGAGCACTTTGATATAAGTCCCCTTCATTCCAGAGGAACGGGATTCAATAACACCCGCACTCTCAAACTTTCTCAGTGCATTGACAATAACAGAGCGGGTGATACCAACTCTGTCTGCAATCTTACTTGCAACAAGAATCCCTTCTGTTCCATTAAGCTCATCAAAGATATGCTGAATCGCCTCTAACTCTGAGAAAGACAGGGTTGAGATTGCGGACTTCACGATAGCCTTCTTTCGGCTCTCTTCGGCATTCTCCTCATTGACAGATCTCATCATCTCAAGTCCAACCACTGTGGTACCATACTCAACTAAGATAATATCATCAATATCATATGGCTGACTCATACGGTACATAAAGACTGTTCCCAATCTCTCTCCCGCAATGTCAATTGGTGTGACAATGGCCTGATACTTTAATGTCTCTGTCTCCTCGAAACCAAGCGTCTCAAGGTTAACATTCTCTTTGGTTGAGAGAATTCCTAGAATACGCTCATTCAGCATTGGATCTATGTATGTTCCGACTTTATTGGTGATTAGCTCTGTGATCTCGTCAATGTCAGATAAATTTTTAATTCCTAAAACCTTGCCCTTCTTAGAGATGACGAGGGAGTTAGAATCTAATATCTCAGATAAGACCTGACAGATATCATTGAATACTACTTTATGGGAATTGGTATTATGCAGTAACTTATTAATTCTTCGGGTCTTATCTAATAGCTGTACACTCATGAATGCCTCCACTTTTCTCTTGTTATATATTTTTCATATTTACTTTTTAGTAATTTTAGCACAAGCATATTCTTTTCACAACAATTTATCTACAATTGCTAATTATTATTTCAAAAGTATATATTTTTGTAACTATTTCATGCGATTTACAAGCTTAATTGCCACTGGCACTTCACTTGCATGCTTGATAAAAAACAGGAGAAATCACCTCTATGATTTCTCCTGCCTGTATTAGTTTATCTATGTCTGTCTTAGTCTTCTTCCCTGTCCTCGAGCTTTTCTACATATCCACACTCGATATCGGCACAGACTAACTTTTTGCCTTTCTCTATCATATATCCGCCACATTTTGGACATCGTTTTGGTGAAGGTTTCTGCCAGCTCATAAAGTCACATTCTGGATAACCGATACATCCGTAATACTTTCTGCCCTTCTTGGTCTTCTTTAAGACAATATCTTTACCACACTTCGGACATGCCACTCCGATCTTCTCATAGTATGGCTTGGTATTTCTGCATTCTGGGAATCCAGGGCATCCGAGGAACTTACCATGTGGTCCATACTTGATAACCATATGTCGTCCACAGAGTTCACAGATCTCATCAGTGACTTCATCTTCAATCTTAACCTGGGCTAAAGTCTCATCAGCATGCTGGACTGCAGAGATCATATCTGGGTAGAAATTTCGGATAATAGTCTTCCACTTCACCTTACCTTCTTCCACTCCATCGAGCAGAGACTCCATATTGGCTGTAAAGTTTACATTGACTATACTCGGGAATCCCTTGACGATCATACTGTTGACTGCCTCTCCAAGCTCTGTCATGTAAAGATTCTTCTTCTCCTTGGTAATATATCTTCTTGCAAGCAGAGTAGAGATGGTTGGAGCATAAGTACTAGGACGTCCAATCCCCTGATCCTCCAAAGTTTTTACCAGGGAGGCTTCCGTAAAGTGAGCCGGTGGCTGTGTGAAATGCTGCTCTCCTCTAAGCTCCTCTAACTCCAGAGTGGAATCCTTGTTCAATTTATTGATGGCAGCACTGATTGTGGACTTCTCTGTGTCATAATGATAGACCGTCATAAATCCATCAAAATCAAGTCTGGAACCACTGACATTGAACCGATAATCGCCCGCTCCGATCTTTGCAGAAACGGTAGCATAGACAGCCTCTGACATTCGGCTGGCTACAAATCGATTCCAAATCAGCTGATAGAGTCTAAAAAGATCTCTTGGAAGCTGATCCTTCACCTGATCCGGTGTGAGGGTAACGTCCGTCGGACGTATCGCCTCATGGGCATCCTGAATCTTACCTGCCTTCTTTTGAGTGGCAGAAGCTGTTCCCACGAACTGCGCTCCGTACTTCTCTGAAATTAAGGAACGGCAGGCAGCGTCTGCAGATTCCGCAATTCTTGTCGAATCAGTTCGCAGATAAGTAATCAGACCGACGGTTCCTCTCTTCTTGATTGTCACTCCCTCATATAATTCCTGAGCAACTCTCATGGTCTTTCTGGTGGCCATATTCAGCTTCTTGGAAGCTTCCTGCTGCATGGTAGAGGTTGTAAATGGCAGCGGAGGCTTCTTTGTGCGGGAGCCATGCTTTACTGTCAGCACCTGGTAAGGTAGCTTAGAAAGCTCTTCCTTGAGCTTCTCCACCTCATCCCTTGATGACAATTCCATCTTTCCGTCTTTGGTACCTGCAAAATGAGCTGGGAGTGGTTTTTTCACTCCATCGACCTTTAAGTCGGCATCTAATGTCCAGTACTCCGTCGGAATGAAATCATTAATCTCTTTCTCTCGATCAGCGATGATTCTCAATGCAACCGACTGCACACGTCCTGCAGAGAGCCCTCTCTTAATCTTTGCCCAGAGAACAGGACTCATCTTGTAACCAACGATTCGGTCAAGAATTCTTCTAGCCTGCTGTGCATCCACCAGATTCATATCAATCTCTCTCGGATGCTTGATGGAAGCCTTGACTGCATCCTTTGTAATCTCATTGAAGGTCACTCTGCTGCAGTCTTTATCCTGAAGCTTTAAGGCATGGTATAGATGCCAGGAGATGGCTTCTCCCTCACGGTCGGGGTCAGTTGCCAGATATATCTTATCTGCTTTCTTAACCTCTTTTCTGAGAGATGCAAGCAATTCTCCTTTTCCTCGTATTGTGATATATTTTGGCTCGTAATCGTGATCAACGTCAATTCCTAAGGTGCTCTTTGGCAGATCTCTGACATGTCCATTTGACGCGACTACCTTATACGTCTTGCCAAGAAACTTCTGTATCGTCTTCGCTTTCGCTGGAGACTCCACGATCACCAATTTTTTTGTCATATTGAATAAACACTCCTAAATATATTATTAAAATCATGTGCAATTTTTAGTAATCGTTAAAACAATTACAGACTATACACTATTTTCCGAATTTTAGCAAGTGCCATTCTCCCCCCTAATCGGCTAGTGGGGGGTATTAATTTCTACAATTTACAGTACTTTTACATACATATTCTGTCTCTGCTGACCTATGATTCCCTTTAATTCCAAGGAAAAAAGATTATGTGGAAGGCTCCTGATATCGATCCCTCTTAACCTGCATTCTTTTTCAATCTGATCAAAGGAGAGCGGCTTGACATAATCTAACAGCTCGTAAATGATCCTCTCATCCTCTTCCATCACAGGGACTGTATTCATTCTATCTTGACTCTCCACTTGTCCAAGATTGCCCATGTTCCCAGTTCTGACATAATACCGATCCAGCAGGAGATCTAAGACATCCTGAACATTTCTTACCATACTAGCTCCATCATAGATGAGGTCCAGTGTCCCGGTGGATAGAGAATCTGTGATTCTTCCAGGAACAGCCATCACCGGTCTATCTTGGGAGAGTGCCAGGTCTGCTGTGATTAAGGAACCGCTCTTTTTTCTTGCCTCCACAATCAATACTCCGTCGGAGATGCCGCTGATCAATCGGTTTCGCTGAGGGAACCGCTGTGCGGAGGCCTTGGTGCCAATATTGTACTCACTCATCACTCCACCCTCCTCATACATTTTAAGATAGAGATTAAAATTCTCCTGAGGATAGACTGTATCAATGCCTCCTCCCAGAATTCCCAGGCTGTATCCTCCCTCCCGGAGAGCTCCTGTGTGACCTGCGGTATCGATTCCTGCCGCAAGTCCTCCAATCACTGAGATATGACACTTTGCCATCTCCCTGCTAAACCGCTCTGCAATGTCCCAACCGTACTGAGTGCAGGTTCTGGACCCGACAATAGCAAGAATAGGATAATCGGGATCTGGCATGGAACCACGCAGATAAAAGCCAAAGGGATGACTGGAAATTTCGCGAAGCTGATCCGGATATTCTGGAGAGTCCCAGCTGATAAATCGTGTTCCCGACTGTAGCAGCTTCTGATAGCTGTTCTTAAGATATTCCTCATTGTGTGAGTACTCCACAGTCCGCTGCTGGGCTTCCTTCAGTATCCCTCGCATGACATATGCGTTCGAATAATATAATTTCTCGATATCACCATCAAAATAATCCAGCATCCTCTTCTGAGTCATCGGTCCAATTCCTTTTCCTAGATTCACCAGCCAATACCAGTACATGTCTTCTTTCAAATCTAACCTCCTTATTATTTAGAACCTACTTTTCTGACCCGGACTGCTACCCGGCACTCTTCGATAGAGAAGTGCTTCTTCTAGGTGGTTGATTCCGATCTCGCTCGAACCTTCTAAGTCTGCAATAGTACGAGCCGTTTTTAACACTCGAAAATAACTCCTCGGTGACATGTGAAAACTTTTGTAGGCAGCCTGCATCATATCCATTCTCTGTCCATCCAATGTCAGGAAGGCAGCAGTATCCTGATCTGACATTCTTCCGTTATATAGATATCCTCTGCCCTGAAACCTCTCTCTCTGCCTCTGCCAGGCATCCGACACTCTCCTTAAGATTGCGGATGATGGCTCTGACTCCTCCTCACTGATAATCGTCTCAAAAGGGAGATTCTCGCAGGATGTAAAGAGATCAATGCGGTCTAGGATCGGACCCGAAATCTTCTCCCGATAGCGCTTTATCTGGTGACCAGAGCAATGGCAGAGATTTCTGTCTGGGTAATATCCGCAGGGACAGGGATTGGCTGCAGCAATCAAGAGGAAATCTGCTGGAAATTCTACATTTTCTTGATTTCTCATGATGGCGATCTTATGGCTCTCCAATGGTACTCGAAGCATGTCAATCATCTCACGATGATATTCTGGCAGTTCATCCAAGAACAGAACACCCTTGTGAGCCAAAGAGATCTCCCCAGGCTTTGGGAACTTACCTCCTCCATAGAAACCAGCTTGCGTGATTGTGTGAGACGGTGCCCGAAAGGGTCTATTCTCCATCAGCTTAAAATCTTCTTTCAGCAAACCACGCACGCTGTATATCATCGAAACTTCTATCTGCTCCTCCACAGCTAGCTCAGGCATGATGCCTGGAACGCAGGAAGCTAACATGGTCTTGCCAATTCCAGGAGGGCCCTCCATCATGAGATTATGATATCCTGCTGCAGCAATCTCAATCGCTCTCCTGGCCATCTTCTGCCCCTTAACTGTTCGAAAATCAGGATAAGAGACCTCCCTGGGCATGAGATTCCCTCCTTCCGAGGTATCGATCTGATCACTGTAGCCTTTAATCAGGTAATCAATCACTTGAAGAAGATGATCAAATCCATACACCTCCATGTCCTGAATTAGTGCTGCCTCTGCCACATTCTTCCTAGGGACAATACATCTGGTGATTCCCTGCTCACAGGCTTCCTTCACTACAGGAAGAACCCCTGAAACCGAATGCAGGGATCCATCTAGCGCCAATTCTCCTAATATCAGAGTATCTTGAGCATAAGACGGTGGAATCTTTTCTAGAGCTAAGAGGAGTGCCACCGCAATCGGAAGATCAAAAAATGTTCCGTATTTTCTCACATCTGCCGGTGCCAGATTTACAGAGATCCGCTTCGCTGGCAGATAAAATCCTGAATTCTTGAGAGCAGTTCTCACTCTCTCCTTGGCTTCTCTCACTTCTCCTGCCAGATATCCAATCATGTAAAAGACAGGAAGACCTGGACTGATATCTGCCTGTACTGTAATTAACTCTCCACGGATTCCAGAAGTCATACCACTTATTATTTTTGCAACGATAATATCACCTCCAATATACTATGTATGTTTAAATATAGCATATTTACCATATTTTAACAACTTCAGATAGTAAATGTCCTGCCACTGGCGGTTCATTTTGCATGCTAGACAAAAAACAGACCGATTCCCTCAGAAACCGGTCCACTTCAACATTCCTCTTTGAAGATTATTCTTCTTTATTATTTTCGCTCTCTTCTGCTTTCTTTTTATCGCTAGCCAGCATCTTCTTAAGTTCCTGCATGAAAGAATTTACATCTTTAAACTCACGGTAAACAGAAGCAAATCGAACATAAGCGACTTCCTCAAGATCTTTTAGATGTTTCATAACAATCTCACCGATCTGCTTGCTCTCTACTTCCTGCTGTTCAAGATTGAAAATCTCATTCTCGATATCATTCACTGTCTGCTCAATCTTTTCCACCGGAATCGGACGCTTATGACAGGCTCTTAATACGCCTCCCATTATCTTGCTCTTATCATAAGGTTCTCTTGTTCTATCCTTTTTAATGACCGTCAGTGGAATAATCTCGATCTTCTCATAGGTTGTGAAGCGCTTGCCACACTGATCGCAACGTCTTCTTCTTCGTATGGAAGAATTATCATCTACTGGTCTAGAATCTATTACTCTTGTATTTTCATACCCACAAAACGGACACTTCATCTTATATTCCTCTACTCTCTATCCTTGTCATAAATATCTCGATGCTAAATAATTATAACAAATCTCTTTAATTTTAACAATCATTGTCATAATTTTTAAGCAAGGTTACTATTCATGCATTATATCTTTCGACACTTTATGTATCTATTCGATCGCTCTTTCCCAGGAACCGCTACATTGATATATTGCGTGAATTGTAACTAAGCAAGAATCCATGTAGCAATATCAGAGAATACCCTCTGGCTTCCTTCGCCCTTATGTAGAAGATGTGCCATGCTCTGATAACAGTAGCTTTGGATATGAGATCCCCCTTTATTAAACTGATGTAAGATTCCACCCATGCCAGTTCCCATCTTGTAAAGCGGATCTTCTTCTCCATAGAGAAGCAGAACTCTGCCGACATGTCCCTTTATCTTGTCCGTCTTCCTGTTAGAGACAGCGGAAAGGATAAAGATATCTTCCCAGGAACTAACTGGGTATCTTTTAGAATTGACTTTTAAAGTACCTTTTCTACCATTCATCACATACTGACTTAGCTTCTCAAAAGTAATAAATGGGTGTTCGGAACCTTGAATCCTCTTCAAGATGGAAGAGATAAGTATCATCCGTCTGGTTCCCCTGATTTTTCCTGGACATCCTTCTAGAATCATACCATCACAATATGGCAGGTTCCTTACCGTGATTCGCGCGATAGAAGCTCCAAATCCACTGCCATACAGATAGAGCGGAGTCTCTGGGTATATTTTCCTCACATATTTGGAGAATCGCACTTGATCCTTCACAAGAATCATCCAGCCATTCTTTTCCCCAAAATATCCATAAAGATCATCGTTAAGACTTGCTCCATGTCCCAACTGATCACATCCACAGACCGCAATTCCCCGGTCAGTCAGATATTCCACCATCTCCTCAAATTCAACCATAGATTCCCACAATCCATGAATCACCTGAACAACTGCACTAACCTCATCCTCTGGCTCATAAACGTAATACTGTATTCTATTATGATGGTCAGAACAATGAAATCTTCCATGAAATGTTGTGTAAGCCATCTTCTCACCTCTATATCATATTCCTTATCACATGATTCGGCCTATTATACGTCTAGAATGTGTATTTTTCATGTATATTCTTTTACAAAAACTTTATCTGATTTCAACATTTTTTCGGTCCCTGAGGAAGCATAGATGAATACCCAAAGCAAAAAAGGGAGATATGTCTCAGACATATCTCCCGAAAATTACAAAGATTAAATTACAAATATTAGTGAATAACCTTTACTGGGCACTTTGCTGCACATGCGCCGCACTGAGTACATTTATCGTAATCAATGTGTGCGATGTTGTTCTCAACATGGATAGCGTCGAACTTGCACTGCTTCTCACAGAGCTTACATCCGATACAACCAGCACCACAAACTAATTTGACATCTTTACCAAACTCATTAGAGTTACATGTTACTCTATACTTTCTTCCGTAAGGAATGAGTTCGATTAAGTGCTTAGGACATGTAGCTACGCACTTACCACATGCTACACAGTTATCCTCTTCAACCTGAGCTACACCATTCACTACATGGATAGCGTCAAACTCACAAACCTTTGTACAACTGCCAAATCCAGTACAGCCGAAACCGCAGGCCTTTGGTCCGCCACCAGGTACACTAGCTGCTGCAACACAGTCCTGAATACCCTGATATTTGTTCTTATCTTTCGCTTTCTCACAGTCTCCAGAGCATTTAACGAAAGCGACTTTACGCTCACTCTCTCCTGCCTCGACACCCATGATAGCAGCGATCTTATCTGCGACTGGCTTTCCTCCGACTGGACATTGTCCTACTGGAGCCTCGCCTGCTGCGATAGCTTTCGCTAAAGCATCACAACCTGCAAATCCACAACCACCACAGTTGTTGCCTGGAAGGCACTCTCTTACTGCGATCTCTTTTTCATCAACCGGTACTTTAAATTTCTCGGAGGCTACACCAAGGAGAATAGCAACTACAGCGCCGGTTCCTCCGACCATAACAGTCGCAAGGATAATTCCCATCATATTCATCTTCGAAACCTCCTAAATTTAGATGACACCTGAAAATCCCATAAATGCGATGGACATAAGTCCAGCAGTTACCATAACAATTGGCATACCATCCCATGATTCTGGAATATCATTGTAAACCATGTTCTCACGGATACCAGAAAGAATAACAATAGAGATTGTAAATCCTAATGCGATACCGAATCCGTAAACTGTAGACCACAGGATATTGTACTTATACTGTACAGCATTTAAAGCAACACCCAGTACAGCACAGTTTGTTGTGATCAGTGGAAGATATACACCAAGTGATTCATACAGTGCAGGCATAGATTTCTTCATAAACATCTCTACGAACTGAACCAGTCCAGCGATGACTAAGATAAAGACGATTGTCTGCAGGTAAGATAAATCAAGTGGCAGTAACAGAAATTTATAAATACATGATGTAATAAATGCTGCAATCGTGATAACGAAGATAACGGCTGCTCCCATACCACCTGCAGTCTCTGTTCTCTTAGATACACCAAGGAATGGACAAAGACCAAGGAACTGGCTTAAAACGACGTTATTTACGATGGCAGAACCAATAACTAATAAGATTAAACCTTTCATATTCTTCTACCCCCTACTTCTCGTCCTTTTTGTCATCAGCCTTGGCAGCAACCTCAGCCTCTGCTTTCTCTACCATAGCCTTAGCAGCCTGTTTCTCCTCAACATGCATATCAAAGAAGCTTCTGCTTCCACAAACCTCGTTGTCACATGTAGAGCAGTCTCCACATCCAGAATAAACATATGTAGTTCCCTGCTTCTTAGCCATGTTAATACCGATCTTGTTACGAACAGCAACCAGGCAGCAAAGTACAAGGAAAGCTCCAGGTGCAAGAATGAAGATGGTGATTGGAGTATACCAGCTTGTAGAAAGAATCACATGTCCGAAAATCTTTCCAGATCCAAGAATCTCACGAACAGATCCAAGGATTGTCAGTGACATTGTGAAACCAAGGCCCATACCAAGTCCATCAAAGAAGGAAGATACTGGGCCATTCTTGCTGGCATAAGCCTCTGCACGACCAAGGATGATACAGTTAACTACGATCAGAGGAATGTAAACACCAAGGGCATCATTAAGAGCTGGTGCATAACCCTGAATTAAGAACTGTACTACAGTTACCAGCGATGCAATGACTACGATGTAGCCAGGGATACGAACTCTGTCCGGAATGAAATTACGGAGCAGAGAAATAATTAAGTTTGAAAGCGCTAAAACTGCAGTTGTGGAAAGTCCCATACCAAGGCCATTGATTCCACTTGTTGTGGTAGCCAGTGTAGGACACATACCTAAGATCAGTACCAGCGTAGGATTCTCTTTAAAGAGACCATTAATCAGTCTCTCGGAAGGGCTATTTTCTTTCATCTTAGTTACCTCCTTCTAATGTCTGGAAATAAGCAAGACAGCTGTTCATAGCACCTGAGACAGCTTTAGATGTGATAGTAGCACCAGAGATCGCATCGATCTTGTTAGCTCCCTGATCACCCTTGTTGAGACGACCTGTACCATCTTTTACAACTGTAAATCCATCATCAGCGCTGACTTTCGCATTACTAAACTGTGCTGCCCATTTTGGATTATCCTTTGCATTCATACCAAGACCTGCTGTCTCATTGATAGAAAGAACAGAATAACCTGTCATTGTTCCATCTGCTTTGATACCAACAGTTAGCTCGATATCTCCGCCATAACCCTTAGAGGTTGTGACATTGAAAATATAACCTAAAGGCTGACCAGAAGCATCCATAGCCTGTACAGCTGCTGTAATCTGATCACCTGCATGATCCTCAATCGGATTCTTCTTTGCATACTGAGCAATCACCTTGGATGCCTTAGCTGCAGAGAATCCCTTTACTTCCTGGAAGTCTTTGGCTTCTGGGAATACTGTAAGGTAAGCTTCCTGCTGTGTCTTCTCTTCCTGTGCTGCGATAGGTCCCTTCGTTACCTCATAGATAAATCCAAGAACGAGACCTGCGATTACAGTAATGACAATCAGCTTTATACAATCTTTCACTACTTCATTCATTATTTCTTACCTCCTTTGCCAAATGCTTTCGGAGTGGTATATCTCTCAATCAGCGGCACAAGTAAGTTACAGAAGATGATGGCATAGCTGACACCCTCTGCGGATCCACCGAAGAGACGGAATATACCAGTAAGGCAACCTAACAGGATTGCAAATACAACCTGACCCTTATGAGTAATTGGAGATGTAACATAATCAGTTGCCATGAAGAATGCACCGAGCATTAATCCGCCACCGAAGATCTCCTGTCCAAGATAAGTCAGATCAAAACCATGTCCGCCAAAGAGGAGAACAAAGATACCAAGAGTTGCAATATAAATTACTGGAATTCTCCAGCTGATAATCTTCTTAGCAATCAGGTAAACTCCACCTAAGATAAGAAGCAGAGCACTTGTCTCACCGATAGTACCTGCTGTTGTTCCGATGAACATCTTAGCAAGTGCTGGTGCCTGCTCTCCAAGTTTTACAGCTGCAAGCGGTGTTGCAGAAGTTGTGGAATCAAATGTTGTTCCCCATCCCTTAACAGAGAAGTTTGTCATGATTCCTGCGAAGGAGATCAGGAGGAAACATCTTGCACCCAGTGCTGGGTTCATGAAGTTCTGACCAAGTCCGCCAAATAACTGCTTAACTACGATAATTGCGAATGCACCGCCAATAATCGGAATCCAGAATGGAACTTCTGGTGGAAGGTTCATCGCAAGCAGAAGTCCTGTTAATGCAGCAGAACAATCATTGATTGTAATCTTCTTATGCATGAAGTGTTCCCATAAATACTCTGCGCAGACACATGTCACAACACAGATAATAGTATTAATGATTGCCTTCACTCCAAAGTTCCACCATCCAAAGACAGTAGCTGGAAGAAGTGCAATAATCACGTCAAGCATGATACTGTGTGTCGTTGCCTTATCCCTTACATGAGGATTGGCTGATACGTTATAAAATTCTTCGTTCATTATCTTTCACCTCTCCTTATGTTCTTACTTGGCCTTTTTCGCTCTTCTGGCAGCAAGAGCCATACGACGTCCAGTCTTCATGGACTGTGTCAGTCTTCTCTTAGCTGGGCAAATGTATGAGCAGCATCCACACTCAACACACTCACATCCGTCCAACTGATCAAAGAGCTCATAATCTCCATGATCTGCAATCTGAGAAAGCTTTGTTGGCATCAGATGTGCCGGACAGACGTCCACACATCTACCACAATGGATACATGCGCTTGGTTCAACATCCGCTGGGTCATCAACGAAGCAGAGTAAGGATGAGAATGACTTTCCACATGGGATGTCTAACTTAGAAAGTGCCATACCCATCATAGGACCACCGGAAATCACCTTCTTAGGCTGTTTCTTAAATCCACCTGCTGCCTCAGCAAGCTCTGCAATATTAGTACCACTCTTAACCTTAAAATTCTGTGGCTCTGCGATTGCATCTCCTGTTACAGTGACAACTCTCTCATAAAGAGGCTTGCCTAAGGTAACTGCCTCATGGATAGCAATTGCTGTTGCAACGTTATCTACGATGCAACCTGCATCTGCAGGGAGCATAGAAGAATTAATTGACCTTCCTGTGACTGCATAGATTAAGGAACGCTCAGCACCCTGTGGGTACTTAGTCTTCAGTGGAGCAACCTCGATTCTCTCTTCATCCTTTACCATCCCCTGAAGCTTCTTGATTGCATCAGGCTTATTATCCTCAATACCGATAACTCCCTTAGCATTCGGAAACATAGATAAGATGATCTTTAATCCACTGATAAGCTGCTCTGGAATCTCCATCATGCAGCGGTAGTCAGCTGTGATATAAGGCTCACACTCTGCGGCATTGATAATGATGTGATCAATCTTGTCAGGCTCCTTTGGAGCAAGTTTGACATGAGTCGGGAAACCGGCTCCACCCAGTCCAATAACACCTGCCTCTTTGATTGCTGCAATGATATTATCCTTGGTCATCTCCTTAACTGGAGCGAAATCGACTGTCTCGTACTGACCATCATTCTCGACAACAATAGACATAACCTTGTTGCCCGCTACTGTCATTCTAGGCTCAATCTTCTTGACTGTACCTGATACAGAGCTGTGAATATTTGCAGAAACGAAACCACCGGCCTCTGCAATCTTCTGTCCGACGAGGACATGGTCGCCTTTTTTTACGCAGGCAACTGCCGGCGCACCGATATGCTGGCTTAAAGGATATACCAGCTCACCCTGTGGAAGATATTCCTTAATAGGCTTATCTTTACTTAATTCTTTACCATCGTATGGGTGAAGGCCACCTTTAAATGTTAGTAGTCCCATCTTTCTACCCTCTTTCCTTTCATTTTCTGGATAAATTATATCCAAGATGATAAATCTTTCACAATTCCGACCGTATTATACCATATTTATTACATAAATTGCACATTTATTTTAATGTACTTAAAAAGAAACAATATTCTGACGAACTTCCGTCAGAATATTGTTCCTTTTCATTAACTAATCTTTTTTCATCGAGATATGCTATCGATTTTTCTTTCTGTAGATGACTGTCCATCTTGACCTGTCTTGACCCTGGCAACCACTTTATGTGGAAGGCAGACGATGGTCTCTCCATCCTGGCTGATTGCTTTATGATGGACACAGATTTTATCAGGACAATTAGCTTCCACCATCTCGGCCTTGCCGCCCTTGATAATGAGTATATTTTTCATATCTCCCTGAGTGATCACAATCTTCTTGTTCTTATTTAAAGGGTAAGTGCCATAAGTCTCCTGATCTACAGTGACTATGAGCTGATCACCCTTGTGCATGGTCGCTTTTCTTGCAAAAAGCAGGCCAAGAGCAATGACGGCAATGACAAGAATCAGAATCATATCATTGCGTGTCCTGTTTCCATCCCTAGCTAAAGAATCCTCTTTAGTTAAATCCGAACCACTTCTGCGCAATCTTATATCCTCCTACGGTAATCTTTGCTCTGAGTTTTCCGGATGGATCTGAAAGATGTCCCATCGCCGTCTTCTTAATGCTCTTATAACCCTCCGGTGTCGTCTTTTTGAGATAACCCCAGACATCATTTCTCATCTGAGTAGCTTCATCGGACTTCTCAGCACTAGCCTTACGCACCAGGAGAACAGAAGTTACCATCATGATTGTCTTAAGATAATGAAGCATATAATTCTTCAAATTCTTACAGGAGAAATGATCCTCATGCTCAGCATAGGTATCAATCATCAGCTTAGTGACACGAATCTGCTGGTCAATCCTTGAAATCATAACCTTCTCGTTAACCGACTGATCATCTCTTCCGATAAAATAACGGTAGAAATCAACAGATAAGTAGTACATTTTCTTGACATATGGAAGTGGATAATAGACAAAAAGATTATCCACATAGAATGTATGCTCTGGAAGTTTGAATCCACAGTCCTTTAAGAGCTGAGTACGGTAAATGACAGAATGCATAAGAATGTTCTGGCTTACCTTAAACTTTCCGATATCCTCCCAGCCAAAATACTGATTCTCCGGAAGAACAGAGTTGTAACTGATCACCTTTTTGTGAAGAGCTCCCTGTTTCTCGTAGACATAATTAGAAAGCAGCATGTCTAAACCTTCCCCATCAGCAATGCTCTTTTTTAAGAAAGATAAAATCTGTCCATAAGCTTCCTCATCTACCCAGTCATCACTATCGACCACCTTAAAATACTCACCAGATGCATTCTCAATTCCTGTATTGACCGCTCCACCATGACCTTTATTCTCCTGATGGATTGCACGAACAATCCCCGGATACCTTCTCTCATACTCCTGAGCAATCTTTAAAGTATCGTCCTTAGAGCCATCATCAATCACAAGGATCTCAACATCATCCCCGCCAGGAAGAAGGCTCTCAATACTGTGTCTCATGTATTCCTGTGAATTATAACTTGGAATCGCAATTGATAAAATCTTCATATATAAAAAACCTCAAAGAATATGTGAGGGGCCTTTCACACAAATGTTGGGCCCCTCTTTTGTATTATCTAATTATTATCTGTTCTTAAATCCACGATCGATGATATCGTCTCTTCCTGGACCGTTAGAAACTAAAGTGATTGGATAGCCAAGCTGCTCCTCAATAAACTCAATGTACTTACGGCAATTCTCCGGAAGATCTTCATACTTCTTAATTCCGCGGATATCACATTTCCAACCTGGAAGTGTCTTATAAACTGGTTTTGCTTTCTCAAGCTGATATGGAAGTGGAAACTCTGTTGTAACCTCTCCGTCAACCTCATATCCTACACATACTGGAATCTCATCCAGATATCCAAGAACATCGACAACAGTAAATGCAACATCGGTAGCACCCTGAAGTCTTAAGCCATACTTAGAAGCAACACAGTCATACCAGCCGACACGTCTTGGTCTTCCAGTAGTAGCTCCGTACTCACCGCCATCTCCACCGCGTCTTCTCAGCTCATCTGCCTCATCACCGAAGATCTCGCTGACGAAAGCACCGGCTCCAACAGCACTGGAGTATGCCTTTGTCACTGCGACAATCTGCTTGATCTCATATGGTGGGATACCAGCACCGATTGCACCGTATGCAGCTAAAGTGGAAGAAGATGTAACCATAGGATAGATACCATGATCTGGATCCTTCATAGTTCCAAGCTGTCCCTCTAAGAGAACGGTCTTGCCAGCCTTTAATGCCTCATCAAGGAAGAGAGATACGTTACAAACGTAAGGCTCAACCATCTTCTTATATTCCATTAATGTATTATAAACTTCATCTACAGTAAGAGTTGGTTTGTGGTAAAGATGCTCAAGCAGCACATTCTTCTGTGAGATAGCCTGCTCAATCTTCTCCTTCAGCTCTTTCTCATCCATAAAGAGCTCACTTACCTGAAAACCAATCTTTGCATATTTATCAGAGTAGAAAGGAGCGATACCAGACTTAGTAGATCCGAAGGAATGTCCCCCTAATCTCTCCTCCTCATACTGATCAAATAAAACATGATATGGCATAACCATCTGTGCTCTGTCAGAAATCTTAATCTTTGGCATTGGAACACCGCGGGATACCACCTCGTTTAACTCTTTAAAGAAGACAGGAATATTCAGCGCTACACCATTACCAATTACACTTGTGGTATGATTGTAGAATACTCCGGATGGTAAGGTATGTAATGCAAACTTACCGTAATTATTCTTAATCGTGTGGCCAGCATTCGCGCCACCCTGAAAACGAACAATAATGTCGGCATCCTGAGCAAGCATATCAGTAATCTTACCCTTGCCTTCGTCTCCCCAGTTTGCACCAACGATTGCTTTAACCATGAATTTATTCCTCCCTGTTTTCAAAAACTGCTGCAATGAAGCCCGCAATTCTTTCACTGTTGATTGTCTTTAAGCAAAACATGTTTATTATATCCTACTTCCCTTCTAAAGTAAAGAAAAAGAAGAGGAAGTGTTTTTCGCGTGTTTTTAGAGGTCACAGTTCATGCATGATATCTCTCAGTGCTAAATAAGCTATTTTGATAGCTGACCTTCCACCTGAGCCGTATTGTCCTGC
>JAXJRI010000178.1:0-10668 GCA_036310685.1 Lachnospiraceae bacterium
TGGCATTATCCAAATCAGGTCAGGAGTCACGACATGCCAACGTAGGGAGGTACTAAGTAAGCAAGCAGGTCGTTTGGCCTGCTATTTTTTGTTTTAGCATGCAAAATGAATCATCATTGGCTGTTCATTTTGTTGCCAAGCGTGCAAGTGAAGTGCTAGTAGCACTTTAGCTTGTTTTCTAGACTATTGTTGAAATTGAGTGAAAACTCAGAACAGATTGGGGGCACCACCTTCTGTTCTAATATCACTGTAATCCAGTGAAGGCGCCTGCGAATATGATAGGAATATTGTATCTTTTGGGACAAGACTAGACTTTTGCAGGTGGAAGTTTGGCCTTGTTTTTTCTAATGTAGGAGGAAAGTATTATGACCGTAAGTGATCGACTGATCGCATCCGCGAAAGATTTGTTTGAAGAATTCTACCAACATCCATTTGTGACTGGAATTATGGATGGAAGTCTTCCCAAAGAGAAATTTCAGTACTATATGATTCAGGATTACCGGTATCTGTTAGATTACGCCAAGGTTTTTGCTCTGGGAGTAGCCAAGGCACAGGATCTTGAAAGCTTAAGGAACTTTTCAAGTAGCGTTTACGGTACTTTGAATGGAGAGATGGATATTCACCGTGCCTATATGAAGCGCCTGGGTATCTCAGAGGAGGAGATCATGAACACTCCTTCTGCTCTTGATAACATTTCTTACACCTCCTATATGCTTCGAGTAGCTTACGAGGGAGGACCAGCTGAGGTGACTGCCTCCATCCTGTCCTGCGCGGTCAGCTACGAATATATTGCCAGACAGATGATGGAGCGCAATCCAGAAGCAGATAAGCATCCGTTCTACGGAGAGTGGGTAGCGGGATATATCAGTGATCAGTATCGCAAAGAGACAGAAGACCTCGTTGATCTGATCAATCGTCTGACCAAGGATTATTCTGAGGAGCAGATAAGGAATCTTGAGAATATCTTTGTGACATGCTCCCGCTATGAGAAAGGTTTCTGGGACATGGGATGGGAGATGAGGAAGTAAATGCTGGCATTTCGAGATATTACATTTCAATATGACACAGATCCTGCTCCTCTGATGAAAGATCTATCCTTCGAGGTGGGAGACAGAGAGTTTGTGTCGATTATCGGTGCGAGCGGTTCTGGAAAGAGTACCGTATTTCGATTGATCAATCATTTCCTCATACCTGAGAAAGGGCAGATTATCGTTGATGGGAAGGATATTGAGAAGGAGAGGGCGGAGCTAGGTTATATGCCTCAGCATGATCTGCTTTTTCCTTGGCTTCGAGTGGAGGACAATGTCACTCTTCCTATGAAAGTTGCGGGGAAACCGAAGACAGAGCGTCATAAGTTGGCCGAAAAGCTGCTGACCCGTGTTGGCTTAGAGGGGACAGGAAGAAGGTTCCCAAGGGAATTATCGGGAGGTATGAGACAGAGAGTTGCTTTTGCAAGAACGCTCTCTACTGGATCAGATCTTCTTCTCTTAGATGAGCCTTTCAGCGCTTTGGATTCCATCACTAGAATTTCACTTCAGGAATGGCTGCGTGACCAGTGGCTGAAATTAGATAAGACGATTCTCTTTGTCACTCATGATGTGGAGGAGGCAATCTTTCTGTCACAGAGGATTTTGGTATTGACAGGACGTCCAGTTACGGAGGCTAAGAGCATTGAGGTGCCTCTTCCAAGAGAGAGGAACCGAGATATGCTGCTTCAGCCAGAGATCTTAAAACTGAAGAATACTCTGATTGAACAGCTTCGCAGGGAGGCGATGGTATGAACCGGAAGAAGATCTACAGTGTAGGCTTCGGTATCTTTCTTCTGGTGCTTTGGGAAGTCTTATCCCTTATCATTGATGATGCTTTTATCATGCCGAGTCCTCAGGCTGTGATTCATAGCCTGATTGAGAACAGGCTGGAGATTTTTACCGAACATTTCCCGGCAACTATGGAGGTAGTCTTGCTAGGAGGAGTCCTCTCTATCTTATTTGGAATGCTCTTTGCGATATTGATGGACGCACATAAATCTATTGAGAGGGCAGTTTATCCGATTTTGACCGTCACACAGACAGTTCCTGTGATGTGTGTAGCTCCAGTATTCGTCCTCTGGCTCGGTTATTCGGTCAAGATGAGAGTTTTAGTTGTTATCCTGACTAACTTCTTTCCAGTGACGGTTAACCTTTTTGACGGTCTTAAGTCTACCAGAGAGGACAGGACAGAATTATTAGAAACTTACGGTGCCAGTAAGTGGCAGAAATTTATTATGCTTCGGATGCCGACGGCACTTCCTTATTTCTTCTCTTCACTGAGAGTAGCCCTTCCCTGGTCTGTTGTAGCGGCAGCCATCTCGGAATGGCTGGGAGCTCCCAAGGGGCTGGGTACTTACAGTCGATACTGTATGATGAATTTAGATGCGGCTGGCCTGCTTGCGCCGCTAATTGTACTTACCGTGGTCGCTCTGATATTAAATGCACTCCTTAAGTTTGTGGAGAAAAAGGTGATAACGTGGCAGTAGTCACGATCATAGATAGTAATGGTAACTGTTCATGTCTATTAAGTAGGCATGAATCAACAAATGATGAATCGGGAGGAAAGCGATGAAAAAGAATTGGTGGAAAAAGACAGTATGCTTCCTGCTTGCTGGTGTCATGGCGTTAGGTCTGGCAGGCTGCGGTAATGGAGGCAAGAAGAAGACCTCTGATGGACTGACAGAGATGGATGTGGTTTTAGACTGGTATCCTAATGCAATTCATACATTTCTTTATGATGCAGTGGAGAAGGGATATTTCAAAGAAGAGGGAATCAAAGTTAAATTAATCCCACCTGCAGAGAGTGTTGATGCACTGACATTTGTTTCTGCTGGTAAGGCACAGATTGGACTGACATATCCGATTGAGATTATCAAATCTAAGGTGAAAGACAACATGCCAGTACGTGCTATCGGTGCCGTCACACAGTACAATCTTACTTGTCTTGCTACTTTAGAGGGCAGCGGAATCACAGATGATATGAAAACAATGAAGGGCAAAAAGATTGGTTACGATGGAACCGCTTCTTCTGAAGCTATGATCCGTACCGTAGCTAAGAGTGCAGGACTTTCTGATGATGATTATGAGATGGTCAATGTAGGTTTTGATCTTACCACAGCCCTCACTACAAAAAGTGTAGATATGACAGCTGGTATGATGTTAAATGATGAGATTATCACCATGCGTAATGAGGGTTATAAGGTTAAGACCTTTAATTACAGCAATTATGATATTCCAGAGATGTATGACATTGTCATGGTAGCCAATGATAAGGACTATCAGAAGAATAAGAAGCTCTATGATGGATTCTTACGTGCCTGCCAGAAAGGCTTTAAGGATATGAAGGGAGATGAGGATGCTTCTCTTGAGATCATCATGAATAAGATGAATTCTGAGGATAATCCACTGGATGAGAAGCAGCAGAGACAGAGCTATGAGACTCTGATTCCAAAGATGGAGACTAAGGATGCACCATTCCTTTCTATGACAGATAAGATGTGGCAGAGTACCATCGACTGGATGAAGGCAACAGGACAGATTAAGAAGACGGTCAAGACATCTGATATCATGACTGCTCCAGCACAGAAATAATAACTAAGACGATAGAGGAGAGAAAGAAAGGAAGCGGAAGACAAGATGAATAAGAATCGATATCTGCCGGCAGTAATACTGACATTCTGTCTGCTTGTTCTATGGCAGGCGGCGGCAGCAGCTGTGAATATCCCACATATATTCCCCAGCCCGACAGCAATCTTAAAGAGAACATGGGAACTTTGCGTGACCCTGATCACTTATCAGCTTCCGACCACCATGCTTTCCATTGTTACTGGATGGGGACTGGCGATTATCATCGGGGTGGCATTGGCCATCCTGATGGATCTGAGTCCTAAAGTGGAAGCGATGCTGCATGGGGCACTGATTGTCACTCAGACGATTCCAGTCATGTGTATCTCTCCTCTGTTTGTTCTCTGGTTCGGTTATACACTGGGAGCCAGACTTCTTGCGGTTGTTCTGTCGACCTTCTTTGCCATCACCTTGAATACCTACGATGGTCTTCACAATATTGACCGTGAGAAAGAAGAGCTGTTGAAGACATATGGGGCTGGATGGTTTCAGATTTTTACTTCACTCAAGCTGCCGTCAGCACTTCCGATGTTTGTGACCAGTCTGAAGATGACATTTCCCTGGGCAGTCATTGATGCAGCGGTTGCTGAGTGGCTTGGTGGAACCACAGGACTGGGATACTTTAGTAAGAGGATGGTGACTAAGATGGATGGACCGGCAGTTTTTGCTGCAATCCTGGTACTGTGTCTGATCTCATTGATTGGAATGAAAATTATCAGTATGATTGATAAGAAATACCTGACCTATCGAAATGAGATGTAAGAAAGCATAAAGAAAAAGGAGAAAAGTGAGCTAGCAGGCGCACCTTTCTCCTTTTTTAGATATAAAAATAAGGATCCGTTTGAATTCTATTGGAAACAAGTGAAACGGGTATTAGTTCTCTGCAAATTCGATTAAACTGTTACCGAGAGCCTTTACCGCTTCTTTATTCATACTATAAAAAATCTCTCGACCTTTCTCCTCTTTGTTTAAAAGTCCGGATTCGAAAAGAATTGTCAGATGGTGAGATAGTGTGGACTGCTTGATACTGACATGCTTTAAGATAGACGTCACATTCATCTTGTCATTCTTTAAGAGGACAAGGATGTTCATACGCTCAGTGTTTCCAGCGGCTTTACACATTTCCATGATCTTTGTTGTGCTCATTGGTCTTACCTCTTTTCTTCAACGCTTACTTGAGTATATCACAACAATTGAATGAAAAAAAGTATAAATTAAATAAATTTACTAATAAAATGAAAGATAAACTTGAGAAACCATTCATAAATAGAAAAACACTCTTGTTCAGAATTGTGAGGTTTTGGTTCAATACAATTCAAAATAATAGCAATTTAGGCCACTTATTATATAATAAGTAATACTTATTGTAATGATAACATACCATTTTCTTTTGATTATAAAGAATTTTATGTGTAAATAAGATTCATAATGTTTATAAAGATTAAGAAAAAATGATAAGATTATTTAAAATAATTTAGTTAATAAATTTATGCCATATGATGTAAGTGTCAAAAGTTAAATAACAGATAGTAGAGAAAGAATCAGATGTGGTATAATCTCCCCTTAGAAGATAGAAAGGAGAGGCGAGCTTTTTAGATTCGCCAGGCATTGATAGATGAAGATATATTTAGCATCCCCATTTTTTGATCATGATGAGAGTGAGGCTGTGACGAATGCAGAGTTTCTGCTGCAGTCTCGTGGATTTGAGGTGTATTCACCAAGACAACATGAGGTGACAGAAGAGCAGGAAGGAAGCCCCGAGTGGAGTTTTAAGACCTTCCAGAAAGATAAAGAAGCGATTGATTGGTGTGACTGTATGGTTATGCTTTATTGGGGCGCTTACAGCGATTCGGGAACCGCGTGGGAGTGTGGTTATGCCTATGGCGTGGGAAAGCCTGTTGTCGTTGTTCAGCTGGGGGATAAATCTAATCTGATGGTCCATGAGGGAAGTCAGGCGAATCTCTCTGGAGTCAATCAGCTTGCGGTTTATGATTTTGAGAAATTACCGAAAGTTCCTTATCAGGGGCTGATGATATAATAAGCGGGAGATTTACTTAGAAATGTAAAGTTTGGGATAGGTTCTACGTTCAATCCTATTACATTTCGAATTGACATTTGCTATTCTGATAGCACTTGTGTATAATACAATCATCTGTTTTGTTTATAATGATTGTGTTCAGCAGTTCATGACTGAGATTGGAGTCTTAAGTCGCTTGACTGACTTTTTAGAGTATCAATCATGACTAGATTAATAATAGAAGGAGTAATATTTATGTGTGGTATTGTAGGTTTTGTGGGTGATCAGCAGGCAGCACCGATTCTCTTATATGGACTTTCCAAACTTGAGTATCGTGGTTATGATTCTGCAGGGCTTGCGGTTCGTAATGGTGACGGAGAAGTTCAAGTAGTCAAGGCAAAAGGCCGTCTTTCTAAACTTTCCGATAAGGTAGACGGAGGCAATGCTCTTTTCGGATGCTGTGGCGTAGGCCATACCAGATGGGCAACTCACGGTGAGCCAAGCGAGAATAATGCTCATCCACATTTCTCAGGTACCAATTCCGAGAATTCTGATGTCATTGGAGTTCACAATGGAATTATTGAGAATTATAAAGAGTTAAAGGATAAATTATTAAGACATGGATATAAATTCTACAGTGATACCGACACTGAGGTCGTGATCAAGATGGTAGATTATTATTATAAGAAGTATCAGATTGGACCGATCGATGCGATTGCTAAGACGATGGTACGTGTTCGTGGTTCTTATGCACTTGCTATCATGTTCCGTGATTATCCAGATAAGATCTGGGCGGCCAGAAAAGATTGTCCAATGATTATCGGTACCAAAGACGGAGAGAGCTATCTTGCCAGCGATGTTCCGGCAATCCTCAAGTACACTAGATCTGTATATTATATTGATAATCTTGAGATGGCATGCTTAGAGGCTGGAAAAGTTACCTTTTTCAACTTAGATGGAGATGTTGTAGATAAGGAGCCTGTTGAGATTCAGTTCTCCGCAGAGGCTGCAGAAAAAGGTGGATATGAGCATTTTATGTTAAAGGAGATTCACGAGCAGCCACAGGTTGTGAAAGATACTCTGAATTCTGCTATTGTAAGCTATACCGATGAGGAGACAGGCGAGCAGCATAAGCGTATCGATCTCTCTAAAGCAGAGATTACCGATGAGATAATTTCTAATGTTAGTTCTATCTGTTTTGTAGCCTGCGGTTCTGCATGGCATGTAGGTATGGCAGCGCAGTATGTCATTGAGGATCTTGCAAGAATTCCTGTCCGTGTTGAGCTGGCATCTGAGTTTAGATATCGTAATCCGATCTTAGATCCGAATGAGTTAGTAATTGTTATCTCTCAGTCTGGTGAGACTGCAGACAGTCTTGCCGCCTTAAGAGAGGCTAAGGACCGTGGAATTAAGACCTTAGGAATCGTCAATGTTGTGGGATCTTCCATTGCCCGTGAAGCAGACCATGTATTCTACACCTTAGCAGGTCCTGAGATTTCTGTTGCGACGACAAAGGCATATTCTACACAGCTGATCACAGCATACCTGCTTGGCATAGAGTTCGGATATGTTAGAGGACAGATGGATCAGGAGAAGTATGAGTATTATATTAATGAGCTCTTAACTCTCCCAGATAAGATGGCTAAAATCTTAGAAGATAAGGAGCGTATGCAGTGGTTTGCTGCTAAGTTCCAGAACGCACATGATGTCTTCTTTATCGGCCGTGGCATTGATTACGCCATCGGTTTAGAGGGATCTCTTAAGATGAAGGAGATCAGTTATGTCCATTCAGAGGCGTATGCAGCTGGTGAGTTGAAACATGGTACGATTTCTCTGATTGAGGATGGCACTTTAGTTATCGGTGTTCTGACACAGCCAGATCTCTATGAGAAGACCATCTCCAACATGGTTGAGGTGAAGTCTAGAGGAGCTTATCTTATGGGACTTACCACTTATGGACACTATGAGACGGAAGATACCTGTGACTTTACCGTTTATGTCCCGAAAGTAGATAAACATTTTGCAGGAAGTTTAGCTGTGATTCCACTTCAGCTTCTGGGATATTATTCATCTGTCACAAGAGGACTTGATGTCGATAAGCCTAGAAATCTTGCTAAGAGTGTTACAGTGGAATAAACATATTAGTATAAGATATTTTCACAAAAGAGTTTCCGAGAGGAAGCTCTTTTGTATGTGCATGATACGATATATAGATAAAAATCAATTAGGAGTAAAGGTATGGAAAAAAGGCGGGAGGAAAAAAGAAGAAAAACGCAGAGAACGATTCTTATCCTGGTGGTTGCCGCAATCGTCGTGTATGGATTTCAGATTTTGATATTCCACGACCCAGAGACAACCGCTTTCTACATCTTCCAAGATATGGCATTTATCCCAATCAGTATTGCGATCACTACTGTTGTAGTGGGACAGATTCTGGATGCTCAGGAGAAGAAGGACAGCCGTATGAAAACCAGGATGCTTAAGAGTTCTTTCTTCACTGGATTAGGAGTACAGTTGATGGGAGCTCTTTTTGAGGCTTCTGAGGTTGATGAGGAAGTACTTGATATCGTCCTTATGAAAGAGAAGATGGACCCTGAGGAAGCCATGAGAAAGCTGAGGGTCGATAAGATAACGATTGATATCGGGCAGGAAGATTACTGCAAGATCCGATCTATGGTTCGAGCTTATGAGACAGAGCTTCTTGTCATCTCCTCCAATCCTCTTCTGCTTGATCAGGAGGATTTTACTTACCTGCTCTACGGCATATTCCATCTGATTGATGAATTCCGTCTGAGAGGAGATTATGAGAATCTTTCTTCAGATGATATCGAGCATTTTAATGATGACTTCTGCAAGGTCCTCAGACTGCTTCTCCTGAACTGGATTGGCAATATCGAATATCTCCATGAGCGATTCCCTAACTTCTATAATGCTTCCCGTGATCTGATGGAGGCTAGAAGCCTTGAGAGATGCGCACACCATCCAAAAAGAGAGAAGGAATAGATTATGAGACTGAAAACAATGGATACAAAGACTGGATTGAAGATGATTCTAGGAGTTCTCGTCCTGGCGGCCGTCTACCTGGGATACATCCTCTTGATCTATCAGGGAACGAAGCTGAAGCCAGAGAGGCTGGTTATGGACCCGGGCGCTTCTAGGCAATTGACAGTTACAAGCCCTAAATACAGAGCACTTTATCCTTCAGGATCTCTTGGCCCTGTCTACTCAACTTCAAATCCTAAGGTTGTCAGAGTGAGCGACGGTAAGGTTGTCGCAGGCAAAGAGGGAGAGGCACTCATCATAGTCCGGTATCTTCATAAGACCATGAAGTGCAGGGTGACGGTGGAAACGCCGAGACTCAGCAAAACAGAGATTACCCTTCCGATTGGAGAAAGTGAAAAACTAGCCATCAAGACCAAGAGAAAGGTCCAGTGGAAGGTGAATAGTCTTGGCAAGAATGGCAAGGAGACCTCTTCTCAAGTGATTAGCTTTCACGATGGGAAAATCACAGCAAAACAGAGTGGTGACGGGTATATCCATGCTATCATTGGAGGAAAGACCTATACCTGTCATGTAAAAGTTCGTGATGTAGAGATTGCCGGCCAGCCAAATATCGAAAAAGGCAAAGATGAAGTCTTGTCCTTAAAATATGCCCCGAAAGATGCCAAGGTTGAATGGAAGTCCAGCCAGCCAGAGATTGCTGATCTGGTTCTGATACCTGACAAGACAAGTGCCACGACACAAGCTGCTTCTGAAAAGAATAAGACAAATTCCACCACAGAGCCTTCTGAAATCAATGCCACAAGTCTTGATAAAGTCAAACTGACTGGAAACAATGTCGGAGCGACTGATATCACAGTTAAAGTTGGGAAACAAACCTTTACCAAAAAGATTAAGATAAAGGGAGATCCACATTTGAAACTAGAGGGAAGTGACACCTATGTAGGCCAGAAAGCATTGTTAAAGGTAGATCATCTGCTTAAGACTTATAAGATTAGCTGGGTTGGAGCGAAAGATTCTGGAGATGGGACTGCGATATTCCAGGCTCAAGACCGTGGAAGGCATGAGGTGAAAGCGATTGTTGATACGGGAGAAGGTAAGTACACCTTAAAGAAGAATATCCTTGTCCGTGAGAAGAAACTGAATGTCACCGAGTGGCAGGGCAAGCGTGGACAGGAGCTGGCATTAACAATGCAGGACAGTGAGGAGCCTCAGATTGCTTATGATCAGTCCATGCTTACTTTAGCGGATACTCAGAAGGGGCAGGATGGGAATACCATATGGACTTTCCGTGCTGTTGGAAACGGCAGCAGCAAGATCGGTGTGACCGATAAGGGTCAGAACCTGGAATGCAGTGTCAACATAGACGGAAGTATCATGGTGGATGCTATGAGCCAGTTGATGTCGGGTGTGACCAGTCATCATTTCCATTATGGTAATTCTGGTGTGAAGTCTACTTATGAGAGCGCACTTTCTTCTAATAAGATAACAAACTGTGCGGCGGCAGTCAGCTGGGCTATGCAGAAAGCTGGTTATTTAGGTTCTGGCGCGATGATCTATTATGAGGGAGGTTTGCAGGGAGATACGGGAAGTTTATACAATAACCCAAATATAGAGATCTCTTACCCGAATAAACCGGTCTCTTCTTGCAATCTCAGTTCAGGAGATGTCTGCGGATTTACTCTGGAGGGCAACACCCCTCATATGGCAGTATTTGTCGGCAGAGACGCTCAGGGTGATGCCGTCTGGTTAACAGCAGGGAAGGATGCCACTGACGGAGGCGTTTTCAAGAGCCTTAGTAAATGTGGACCTAGAAGGCAAGATTACTATCGAAATGTAAAAGTTTTGATTCATACCAGGTAAATTTGTGGTATAATCCGGTCTTTGACAGTTTTGGAGAGCAAAAAGTGTCTTGGAACCACTATTTAAGCGGTTCTAAGGCACTTTCTTTTTTTGAACGCATGCGCGTTACTTTTCTACTTTTTTGTCTGTGAGCAA
>JAXJRI010000179.1:0-2177 GCA_036310685.1 Lachnospiraceae bacterium
AAGATTAAAGAAGCAGAAAGAAATGTCATCTATGAGCATTTCCAGCATAAAGAGAGAGATATCGTGACAGGTGTTGTTCAGAGATATAACGGACACAACATTTCTGTCAGCCTTGATGATAAGACAGACGCTGTCTTAACTGAGAGAGAGCAGGTGAAAGGTGAGGTCTACAAGCCGATGGACCGTATCAAACTGTTCATCCTTGAAGTAAAACATACCAATAAGGGACCTAAGATCCTGGTATCCCGTACTCATCCAGAACTCGTCAAGAGATTATTTGAGAAGGAAGTTGCTGAGGTATTCGACGGCACTGTTGAGATTCGTGCCATTGCCCGTGAGGCAGGTTCCAGAACTAAGATGGCCGTCTACTCTAACGATGCTAACGTTGATCCAGTCGGCGCTTGTGTCGGAGTGAATGGATCCCGTGTCAATGCGGTAGTCAATGACCTCTTTGGTGAGAAGATTGATATCATCGAGTGGAGTGATGATCCTGCGGTACTGATTGAGCATGCATTAAGCCCATCCAAGGTTACCAGCGTTGAGGTTAATGAGGAAGAGAAGAGCGCTCGTGTTGTCGTACCAGATTATCAGTTATCTCTGGCTATCGGTAAGGAGGGACAGAACGCCCGCCTTGCTGCCAAATTAACGCAGTATAAGATTGATATCCGTTCTGAAAGTCAGGCAAAAGAACTTGAGGAAGAGCTTGATTTCGGAGATATTGACGATGAATTTGATGATCTGCCAGTAGAGGAGACTGAGACTTCACTCGGTTCCGATATGGAAGAGCAGGCAGACCAGTATGATGAGACTGCCAGCAGTGAGGACTTCCAGGAAGAAGAAGCAGACGAGGCTGCTGAGCCTGAAGAAGAGTAATCTTTGGAGATTATATGGGTAAGAAGATACCAATGCGGCAGTGTGTTGGCTGTCGACAGATGAAAGAAAAGAAAGAATTGATTCGCGTCATTAAATCAAAAGAGGGAGAGATTGCCCTGGATGTTACAGGCAAGATGAACGGTCGAGGGGCCTATGTCTGCCGATCCGTGGAGTGTCTTAAGAAAGCGAGAAAGAATCGCGGTCTGGAGCGTTCCTTAAAGGGTAATATCCCAGAAGAGATTTATGATAAGCTGGAAGAGGAGATGCGAGAGATTGACCAAGGAAGATAGAGCATTCTCCATGATCAGTATGGCTGCTAAGGCCGGAAAGGTAGCGAGCGGAGGTTTTGCCTGCGACCAGGCTATCAAGAAGGGAAAAGCAAAATTACTGATCTGTGCAGAAGATGCCTCCGATAATTCGAGGAAATCGCTGGAGGATTCGTGTGCTTTCTATGGAGTCCCTTTTGTCATTTGTGGAACGAAAGAAGAACTTGGCCACTGGATCGGGAAAACGTACAGGGCTTCCATCTGTATATTAGATGAAGGTTTTGCGAAGTCAATATCAAAAAAGTTAGTCTAGATATGGAGGTGGGCGGATGCCAAAAAAGAGAGTACATGAGATAGCGAAAGAGTTTAATAAGACAAGTAAAGAAGTGTTAGCCATCTTAAGGCAGCATGGCATAGATGTACAGAGTCATATGAGTACCATCACAACAGAGAGTGTGGAGAAATTAAAACCATATCTTCAGGGAAAAGCACAGAAGAATGATAACGCGCCGAAAACTGCTGTGAAGAAAGAGAATTCGAAAAAGGATATGAAAAAAGACCAAAGTATGAATGAATCCAATGATGCAAGCAGAACTTCTAAGGATAACCATAATAGAAGAGAGCAAGCAGAGAGAGATATGAAAAATAACGGCCGCAAAAATAACGAGGGACGACAGGATCGTTCTGGTGAGAGGCGTGGAAACCGCTCTGAAAGAAATAATGATCAGCGCAGGGACAACCGTGGCGGCGACAGAAGAGATAACCGTAATGGGGATAACCGTAACGGACGCAGCGGAGAAGGCCGCGATAATAACCGTGGCGGATACCGCAATAATCGTAATGGTGAGGGACGTAATAACCGTAGCGGATATCATAATGACCGTAATGGGGACAACCGTGGCGGTGACAGAAGAGATAATCGTAACGGAGATAACCGCGGTGGATACCGCAATGACCGTAATGGAGACAATCGCGGTGGAAATCGCACCGACCGTAATGGAGATAACCGAGGCGGATACCGCAATGACCGTAATGGAG
>JAXJRI010000180.1:0-3001 GCA_036310685.1 Lachnospiraceae bacterium
TCCTGTGAGTTCCTCTGGGGCTGGTTGGATCGTCCTTGCAGGCAAAATACTGCCTTCTGGTATAGGTATCATCTTGGCCCAGGAATCCGGGAGCAGCATGTTCAGATACTCTTCCACCGAACCTCGTCTCTCATCAAGTTCCATGGCAGAATGCTGTACTTTCTCTGCTTCCCTGATCAGGCTGCCTTCCAGATACAGCTTCTCTCCGTGTTCGTAGTAGTACTTGCACTCCGCCCAGAACTTATCACGGAAATCATCGGTGATAGTATATCTCTTTCTCTGTTCCGTCTGGCGGAGCTTGACCACCCAGAACCTTCGGTTGCCGGTGATATCTCTCAGATAACCCCGCTCTCCGTTGACCGAGGCCACGATCACACACTGCCTCTTATGAGATTCCACCGTCCGCCCGTAAGATGGGCGATACTTGTCATCGGATGTCGATAAAAATGCCTTCACCTTCTCGATGTCCGCTTTTTTCATTCCCGCAAGTTCTGCGATCTCCACCAGCCAGCATCCCTGCAGTTTCTCTGCCCCGGATTTATCCTGCATGTCGGTAAGCTGTAATGTATCCGAAAAGTATTCGTCCCCTACTAACTCGCGATAAAGAGTAGATTTCCCAATTCCCTGCTCGCCGTCCAGGACCAGGACAGAGTCAAACTTGATCCCCGGCTGATAGACCCGGGCGACCGCCGCCGTAAAGGTCTTTCTGGTCACGGCTCTTACATACTCAGTATCTTCCGCATCCAGTCCATCGATCAGGATCCGCTCCACCCGTTTCACTCCATCCCAGGGCGGGAGGGAATCGAGATAATCGCAGATCGGGTGGAAAGCCCGGTCATCTGCCACATTGGCAAAGACCATCTCATGATTCTGTCGGGAGAAGGGAGTGTATCTTCGGTCCAGGATCAGGAGCAAGTGGGCGGTATCCACATCTCTCCAGAAGGGATTGTCCGTGGGTCTCTCCCAGGGCAGCGGGCCGGTCACCTGAACTCTCCCTGCAAACCGGTTGTAAGCAAAGTTCTGAAAGTCCGGATCATTCTTTAAGATCAGCATCTCATTCCAGGTACTATTCCGGATCTTCCCAGATTTTGGAGCGATATCCAACTTGGCATGCCAGTCATCGCTGTCATCTTCCACCTTTTCTTCCGTTTCGATCTGCTCAAAATCATCCTTGGCTTCCTTTACCTTTTCCTCGACCAGAAGTGCCTTCACCTTCTCATCTTCCGCAGCCAGCTCTGCCATGGCAGCGAAGCTTTCCTTCTCCTCCAAATCCCCAAATCGGTGAACCCTGACCAGATCAAATGCATTATAAAGATGACCACAGGCTGGATCCGAAGCATGGTGGGAATAGGCGAACTTATCCTCATAGACCTGAACTCCCGCAATGGAATCTGCCGGGATATACTGATACCGTCCCTCTATGGTTGAGGGCTCATAGACATCAGACAAATATTTTCTGATCGCCCCTGAGACCGGGTAGATCCGACAGAAGGCTCCTACGATACCGCGTTTCCCTAAGGGATCTGCCTGCTTCTGTATCTCGGTCTTCGTTACTGAGCTCTCCCGGCTGCTGATAGGAAGCAGACTGCAGTCTCTCCAACTCGGATGAGCGGATAGAAACCGGTCTGGATCCAGTTCTTCTCCCTCAATCTCCCGGAAAATGTATTCTCCATCGGAAGGGGTTGTTGGCCAGAACATGAGCTGATTGATCTTATAGGAGCATTCATCAAACTGGTCGATCCCCCAGTCCGCTGCAAAGTAACGGGCAATGGCCTCATACTCATCTGCTGTCACATCCCGGGAAAATGGGATGATCAGCCTGGCTCTGGGAGCCTTTGGAGTATGGCCATGGGTGGTGTATACAAAAGTCCGGTATTCGGTCAGCATCTCATAGGAATCCAGGAAACCTGGCTTTAAGTGATCCGCATCCATCGTCAGCATGGACCTTGAGGCGATATTTTCCTTTTTTCTTAAACTGTCCCGGAGATACCCTGCAACAAAGCCGCCATGATCTTTAGCTTGGTCTTTCTCCCTGCCTTTCATCCTCTGATACTCCTCTACCGTCTCCGAAGTCCGAAGAGTGTTCCTGAGTTTCTCTCTGAGTCCTTCCCAGGTGATCTTCTGATTCAGCCAGTGCCTAGTTGAGACATGGCTGCCGTAAGCAATGTTATACTCTCTCATGATCGACACCTTTTCTCTTCTTCTTTCGATCTCTCCTCATCTTTCTGCGTCTCTCCCGTTCTATGTTCTCTATCGCTGAAAAATATGTCGGATCCCGGTATCCTTCCGCGTTCACTTTCACTCTCATAATCTGATTCCTCCATTGTTAGGTACAGAAAAAAGAGGAAGTCTCCCTCCTCTTTCTCTGAACAGATCTTCCCTTTCTTAGTCTTTCTTATAGAATGGTGTCACGTAGCCATCGGCCTTTAAAATCAGGCCCTGACCCCATTCGGGCAGGAGGGCCATCTTGTCACAGATCTCCTGCAGGTCTTCCTTCCCTTCGATGATCAGCTCATCGTGGACATGCATGCAGATCCTCTTATCCCGAAGATTCTTCAGGGCGTTGCAGAGGATATCCCTGGCAACTCCCTGGACAATGTTCTCTGTGAGCGTGGCTCCATAGGTCTCTAATCTGGTCCACTTGCCGCCGCTCACTGCTTCGTAGGTGATACTCTCGCCGCCAAACTTATTCTCTCCGATCCTGGGTCTGGCATAAGCTAACCTTCTTCCCGAAGGAAGAGTGATAAAGAGAAAGCCCGACTGATAAGAAAAGATCAGATTCTTCATCCGAACCGTCGTCTTCTCCTGAATCACCTTCTTCGCTGTTTTATCGACCCGCCACCAGAAGCGGACGATATGGGGATTGGCTTCCCGCCAGAGATCGACCAGTGGTTTCAGCTCCTCTTCGGTCATCCCCGCCTCCAACGCTCCCATGGCTTTCAGGGCTCCTGTTGAGCCGCCGTAACCGCAGTTGTGGACCAGACAGCCGGACACCGTATAA
>JAXJRI010000181.1:0-16666 GCA_036310685.1 Lachnospiraceae bacterium
AGACTGGCATGGTGGTGATGGCTGTGGTCATGTTCATGAGTATGATCTGTTTTTGAATGATGATGGTGGTCATGATCATGGTGGTGGTCTTCATGACTATGACGGGCAAGAGCTTCCGCTCCCTCCTCCACTCCATTGATTTTGACATGCATTTGGGTTCCATAGATTCCACATCTGCTTGTGGACTCTGCCGTCACAGATACGTCATCAAGACCGATATGATTGATCTCATCAACAATCTGATTCTGTTCTTCTTTTGGAAAGAGCTCAAGGAGGGCAGCTGTCAGCATATCGCCGGCGGCGCCCATTCCAAGATCAAAATATAAAGTTTTCATAACTACTCCTTTTATATATTCAATATATTGAATGTTATAACTACGGTGTCAAAACTCATCATCCCACGTAAACTTGCTTACAAGTGGGGATGTGAGTTATGTGATGATTTATTATATGTTTTCTCCGATGTGATTAATTCTGCTTGCCAAAAATCCTGCTCCGAATCCGTTATCGATATTAACGACACTGACTCCACTTGCGCAGGAATTCAGCATGGACAAAAGTGCAGAAATTCCATGGAAAGAAGCTCCGTAACCGACAGAGGTTGGGACGGCGATGACTGGGGCGTCAACCAAACCGCCAATCACGCTGGCAAGCGCTCCCTCCATTCCAGCGATAGCGATGATAACTCTGGCGCTCATTAAAGTATCCAAATTGTTGAGAAGACGGTGCAGTCCTGCTACTCCAACATCATAGAGGCGGTCAACCTGATTGCCTAAAAACTCTGCAGTGAGAGCTGCTTCCTCTGAGACAGGAATATCACTGGTTCCTCCGGTTGCGACTACAATGTGCCCCTGCGTCCTCTTTTCTGGAAGTCCGCCGATGATACCTATTTTTGCATCTTTATGATAATCCATAGAGATGGAAGCAGAGACAATGTGGGCAGATTCCTCCGATAAGCGGGTGATTAGAATATGCTTCTGTCCGTTTTTCTGCATGCTGTCGGCAATCTGAATAATCTGTTCTGAAGTTTTCCCAGCACCATAGATTACTTCTCCGGCTCCCTGTCGGATCTGACGGTGTATATCAATTTTGGCAAAACCAAGATCAACAAAGGGCTTCTCCTTGAGAGAAAGAACAGCCTCCTCAACAGAAATCCTTCCATCTTTTACGGATGTCAGCAGTTTCCTTAAATCCTTCTCACTTTCCATAGGCAGTCTCCTTCTCAGAAGAATTCAGAGTCTCATTCATGCTTCCCATACGGTAGCCCTGAAGGTCGAGAGTGATGTACTGAAAACCAATCTTTTTCATCTCGGTTACAATCCAAGTTCGGTTCTCATCTTTCATTAAAATAGGGAAGTCCTTTGGACTAATCTCGATGCGTGCAAGGTCTTCATGAATTCTTACGCGGTACTGAGAGATTCCAAGATCTGAGAGAAGATATTCACTCTGTTCTACCATACGAAGTCTTTCTGGAGTGATACGTTCTCCGTAGACAAAGCGGCTGGACAGACAGGCGAATGCCTGCTTATTCCAGGTAGGAAGTCCAAGTTCATGAGAGAGATCTCGAATCTCCTGTTTATAAAGTTTTGCATTTCTCAGAGGGCTTAAAACACCAAGCTCGGCAACTGCCTGAAGTCCTGGTCGATAATCTCCCAGATCATCCATATTTGACCCTTCAGCTGCCTGTGAGATCCCTTTCTCCTTTGCAATAGTTAAAATCTGTGTGAATAAGGTATGTTTACAGTAATAACAGCGATTCTTAGGATTCCTTACATAATCTTCAAGGTCCATCTCATTGGAATCAAAGATTAGCTGACGAATCCCTTCTTTCTGACAAAAGTCTTTAGAAGACTGCAGTTCCCTTTCTGGGAAAGAAGCCGATCTTCCCGTCACGGCGATGCAGCGGTCTCCAAGAACGTCATGAGCCACTTTCAGAAGAAATGTGGAATCCACACCGCCAGAGAAAGCAACTGCAAGACCGTCCAGAGAAGAGAGATAGCCTCTCAGGTGGTCATATTTGATCTGTAGATCATTTGCTATATTCATATAAATGCATTATCCTCCTGATTTATAGTTAGTATTGTCTGTATTGTTTGATGTTCTTATGATTCCCCCGATATTTTTATAATATTACAGAGCAGAATACTATTCAATGAAAATGATATACACAACTATACCATTAGCAGAGTAGACAATGTAAGACATAGTATCTAACAGCCGATTGCGAATCTAAGAAGATTAGCATATACTTATTAATAATACAGACAAGAATACGGGAGGAAATATATGAGCCAATTAATTAAGGATGGGATCAAGCTGGGATTTGGTATGATGCGTCTTCCGAGAAGAGAGGATGAGACGATTGATATCGAATTAACCTTTCCATGATACCCCAGAGATGCTTGATCAGCTGCTGAGTGTATCAAGTGTGGACAGTGCGAGAATGAATGTCCACAGCATCTTCCGATTATCAAGCTGTTAGAAGAAGTTGCGGATACTTTAGAATATTAATGGAGGGTAGGACCTACAAAGTCGCAAAGCGACGGAACATTCCGTAGTCATTTTTGGCACTCACATCATTAATTTGTATAAATAGGAGGAAGAGAAATCAAAGCTTAGATTCCCTTCCTCTTAATAATTTATGATACCGTATACTTTATTAATTACTTTGTCTTAAATTGTCCCTGGCTCATAGCTCTTCCGACAGCATTCTTACTGTATGCCTGGATTTCAATACCATTTAAGTGGTTATCGAGTGCGTGGTCGCCGTGCTCTGTAAAGAAATCTTTCTCTGGACAGAGAATGCGGACCTTGTTGGTATTATTATAGAAGACGATTTGGAAAGGACAATTCATGATATTGCTATATCCGGCGATTGCAACAACGCCGGCAGTCTTACTGATCTCATCAGACCGTCTCACGTCAAAGTCCTTGGACTTAACCTCCTCAAGACATTCTGTAAAAGGAGCACCCTTCTCCTTAGCAGAAGCAATTCGCTGTACGTCAGCCTTAAAATCCATATCAATAAGGACCTGCAGAAAATCTAATATGATGTCATAACTGTAAGTCCAGGTTGTCGTATATTCTAGATGAATCCATCCATCATTCTCATTAATACTTTGAAAAATCATAGCTACCTCCTGATAATTGTATATGGTAGATGCATTAACAGAAAATGTCAATCAAAGGATACATTTTCTTATTGTTCTGTGCTATCATTATCCTACTAATTGAGTAAGAAAGGATAATAGAGATGATATTTTATTTTTCAGCGACGGGCAATAGCAAGTACGCAGCAGAATATATCGCAAAAGAGATTGGTGTCGACGTGGTTGACATTGTGAAGTGTATAGAGAATCATGATTATAGTTTTGATGCGGATGGGGAGACAGTCGGAATTGTCTGTCCAATCTATTTTCAGGGACTTCCAAAGATAGTGAAGAAGTTCTTGAGAAAAGTTCAGGTTGAAAATTATGGACATTTCTTCTTTGCAGTCACTTACGGATTTTTCTCTGGAAGTCTGAAAGCCATGATTGATGAAGTGAAGTGGCCATGGCTTGATATTGATGCCTATTATACTATCAGAATGCCAGACACCTGGACGCCGGTATTCAATCTGTCCAATCCGAAAAAGGTGGCAAGAAAGAATCGCCATGCCCAGATTGAATTAGAAGATGTTGCGCAGAGTATCTATGAGAGAGAACATGGAGATTTTACAGAGCGCAAAGTTCCTCAGTCTTTTGCAAAACTTTTCCATCGTATGTATCCGATTGCAGCGAAAACATCTCATCTCAGTGTGGATGAGGGACAGTGTATCGGATGCGGGCTCTGCGAGAAGAGATGTCCAGCGCATGCGATTAAGATGGAAGATGGCCATCCAGTATGGGTTAAGGATCAGTGTATCATGTGCCTGGGCTGTCTTCATCGATGCCCTAAATTCGCCATCCAGTATGGAAAATCGACAAAAAGACACGGGCAGTATAGGAATCCGAATACGACAATCTAGGAGATAGATGTATTTATCATGAGTTCTAAGTATATTTAGCATGTGATATTGAGCAAATAAAATATATCTAGAAAAAATGAATTTTTTGTTTTTTTATAGAGACATTTGTCGATATTAATGATATAATTGGAATGTTACATTATACGGACTAAAAGGGTTTAAAGCCCAAAATTAGACTAGGAGGTCGTAGTACATTATGGAGAAAAGTAATCAGAGGGCGAACTTCTCTAGTAAGATCGGATTCGTTCTTGCAGCAGCATCGTCCGCGGTCGGCCTTGGAAACCTTTGGCGATTTCCATACCTGGCCGCTAAGTATGGTGGAGGAATCTTCCTTCTCGTATACTTAGTTTTAGCAGTAACTTTTGGATTCGCAATGATGGTCACAGAGATTTCTATCGGAAGAATGACCAAGCAGAGTGCCTGGGGAGCTTTTCAAAAACTTGATAAGAGATTCGCCTGGTGTGGAGTCTTAGGACTGATTATCCCGATGATCATCACCCCTTACTACTGTGTAATCGGTGGATGGGTAATGAAGTATATGACAATCTTTGCAGTGGGCGATGATAAGGCAGCAGCCAAGGACGGTTTCTTCGGAGCTTATGTTGGTCAGACTTTAGAGCCACTTATCTGGATGACTATCTTTATTGTCCTCACAGCGGTGGTTGTTATTATCGGTGTGCAGAAGGGTATTGAGAAGGCAAGTACTATTCTGATGCCAATCCTGATTGCACTTTCTGTGATTATCTCAATTTATGTAGTCACAAGACCAGGAGCAATGGGAGGTATCCTGTATTATATCAGACCAGACTTCTCACAGCTGAATATTAAGACAGTACTGGCAGCTTTAGGACAGTTATTCTACTCCATGTCTCTTGCCATGGGTATCATGATTACCTACGGATCCTACATGAAGGGTGATGAGAACCTAGAATCTTCTGCAAGACAGATTGAGTTTTTCGATACTTTAATCGCTTTCCTTGCTGGATTAATGATCGTCCCTGCTGTATATATTTTCTCCAACGGAGATAAGTCAGCCATGAGTGCTGGTGCAGGACTGATGTTTATCACACTGCCTAAGGTATTCTTCCAGTTCCCTGGAGGACGTTTTATTGGAATGCTCTTCTTCTTCCTGGTATTCTTCGCAGCACTGACATCTTCTATCTCTCTGATGGAAGCAATCGTATCAGTTGCCATCGATAAGTTACACTGGAGCAGAAAGAAAGCAACGATTATCATCATGATCTACTTTATTATCCTTGGAATTCCATCTTCCTTAGGATTTGGAGTATGGAGCCATATCACACCATTAGGTATGGATCTTCTGGATTTCTTCGATTTTGTGAGTAACAGTTTCATGATGCCAATCTTAGCATTTGGAACTACCCTGTATGCAGGATTCTTCCTTAAGCCAAAGGCAATTATTGCAGAAGTTGAAAAAGAAGGCAATGAATTTAAGGCCAAAGGCTTCTATTCCTTCTTAATCCGCTGGATCTGTCCAATCGGTATCATCGGAATCTGGGTAACATCCATGGCAGCAAGCCTTGGATTTATGTCCTGGTAGAATATTAGAATTACGAAAAGGATCTTCTTATTGTGGGAAGGTCCTTTTTTGAATCGTGGGGATGGAACATTCGTAAGTGGAGAAAATGTCAACAAGTTATCCACCGTCTATCCACTCTGTACACAGGACGGTGAACAAGTGAAAAAAATAAAAATGATAGTTTGGGATATATTGCATAAAATAGCAATATTTTTGCAATAAATTTTTCATCGAATTAAGTAGATTTTTGTGAATTTCTTGTGGAAAACCAGTATAGGTTGTGGATAACTTGTGGACAAGTAGATTCGGTTTTTTCGAATGAAATGTGTGAATTTACATTTCACTTATTTTTAGCCGATTGTGGAATTCTCAAAGCGACGGAACAATCCGTAGTCACTTTTGACAACCACATCATAATATATATATAATTTATCATTAGGGAGGCGATACAGATGAGTACGAATCTTAAGATAGATCGTCTGATTGGTGCTGTATTAGATAAAGCAGGAATGAAGGAGTCTGTCTGGGAACTTAAGAGTGGAGAGATTATCCCAGAGAGCCAGATTGTATTCCAGACAGGCGAGGGACAATACATAATCAGGGTCGGCCAGATTGAGGAAGAGCAATTTGATACAACCGTAAATTATAAGCTGATTGATGGAAATCAGAACCTTCTGGCAATCGGAAGAACAGCATTCTCAAACTACGATGATTCCTTTGAACATCTGTCCCCGCAGTTAATGTCCTGTGAGATTTGTGACGGAACCTGTAAGGGATGTCCGCTTAAGAAGTAGAAGATAATACAGACACGAAAAACCCGCCGGGCGAAGGCGGGTTTTTTTGAGAGAAAAGTTATGAAAAAATTTTGTTCGCTTGTAGCACTGCTTGTTCTTGCTACAATTCATATCATACCTGGGACCTGTGTCCAAATTGGGTAAAAAGAGTGAAGAATCTGTGAACTGTCCAACAAATAAAAATAAATTTATCTCAAATAAATTGTTGACAATCTAATAATTCCATGATATAAATACATTGTAAGCAATAGAAAAGCCTACAACTTATTGAAACAGCAGTCAATAAGTCCTCCCTTATAATAAAATGTGAAAATAGATAATGAATAAGCAGTTTTAAACCCCGGGATCGTCCAACAGTCCCGGGGTTTTTTCTTGTGTCTAAGAAATTTATCTGATAGAATTAATAGGATATACATATTGGAGGGGAACACAGATGAAAAAGAAGGCGAAAGTAATACCTGCGCTTGAAGTGGCATTTCCGGCTTCACTTCCTGTGATGGCTGGCTATCTGTTTTTGGGAATGTCCTATGGTATTTTGATGAATGTCTCGGGTTTTAGTTTCCTATGGCCTATGGGGATGGCACTTACCATCTATGGTGGGTCAGTGGAATTCCTAGTTGCCAATATGCTGTTGGGATCCTTTCACCCGCTGCAGACTTTTTTGATGGCATTTATTGTGAATGCAAGGCATCTCTTCTATGGTCTTGCTATGTTAGATAAATTTCGAGATACCGGAAGGAAGAAGGCATATCTGATTTTTGCCATGTCAGATGAGACTTTTGCGGTCAATGCAGCGACTAGTCTTGCAAGGGGAATCGACCGCGGATGGTTTTATTTCTGGGTCAGCCTTTTAGATCAGATATACTGGGTGACTGGAGCAGCACTGGGAGGAATTCTCGGATCCTTTATCCCATTCGACACGAAGGGATTAGATTTTATTATGACGGCTATGTTTGTTGTCATCTTTTTAGATAACTGGATGAAAGAGGAGCGTCATGTGAGCTCGATCCTGGGGATTGGTATGACACTGATTATGCTGATATTATTCGGAAGTGATAAGTTTATCATCCCAGCCATGATTGGAATCTTAGCAGTTCTGGCAATTTTCCGGGGAAAGCTTGACTTACCGGAGACAGAAGAAGACAATGGAGGAGTAGAGGGATGACAGTATTACAGAAGATTATTATTATTGCGATGGCAGCACTTGCGACGATGGCGACAAGATTTCTGCCTTTTATTGCATTTCCTTCTAATAAGAAGACACCAGGATTTATCCAATACTTAGGAAAGGTTCTCCCGGCAGCGGTTTTTGGACTTCTTGTCGTCTACTGTCTCAAGGGAGTCAGTATTTTTCATGGAAGTCATGGAATTCCAGAGATGATTGCGATTGTTGTGACGGCAGGGCTTCATTTGTGGAAGAGGCAGATGCTTCTATCCATGGCGGGAGGAACCATCTGTTATATGATCCTGGTCCAGACTATTTTTGCTTAAAGGAAATCTTACGGAGTGAATTGATATGAGACTAGAGAAGTTGTGGAAGAGAAGTATGGCGGTAGTTCTATCGCTGACCTTGGGACTGACATTTGGCACCCTGCTGATACCTAAGAATGTGAGAGCAGTCAATGAGACTCCTGTTACGATCGTGATTGATCCAGGGCACGGAGGCGTAGATTCCGGAGCCTCAATCAAAGATGGAGAGGTGAAGGAGAAGAAGCTTAATCTTAAGATTGCAAAATATTTAAAGAAAGACTTGGAGGGATATGATAAGGTTACGGTTCATCTTACCCGTGAGGGAGATCAGGCGATGAGTCTGGGTCAGAGAATCTTGTATGCAGATTCCAAAGATGCGGATTATGTCATCAGTATTCATAATAATTCCAGCGCAGATCCGTCAGAGGCTCCTTACAGCAATGGATCCACCGTCATCGCAGGAACTGGAAACGATTATTCAAAGTATGCTAAGCAGGGACAGAAGCTTGCAGTCAATATACTGCGTGAGCTTTCCTCTCTGGGTCTTACCGATCAGGGAATTTTGACGAGAACTTCCCAGGACAATACAAGATACCCGAATGGAGAGCTGGCAGATTATTATGCGATTGTCAAAGGGTCTGCAGAAAAAGGGATGACAGGAATTATCATCGAGCATGCTTTCTTAGATAATGAGGATGATTATGATCAGTATCTGAGCAGTGATGATAAATTGAAGGGACTGGCTAAGGCAGATGCGACGGGAATCGCCAGGTATCTGCAGAAGAAGGACAAGATTACCGGCAATGTGCCAGTCCTTCTTTCTAATGTGAAGGAGAATGTTCTACTGATGGTGGATGAGGACAAAGATCATATTAAGAAGACCTCTAAGGTGTTTTATAAGGAAGATAGCGCCGAGGAGAAGACGGAAGAGGCTGCGGCAGACACAGCAGCACCTGCAGAAAAATACACCGTCTACAAGAAGCCTACGATTCCTGAGTATCATACGATGGCAGAGGGCGCCGAGACAGAGAGCGCAGAAGAAGAATCCACTCAGACTGCAGCAGAAGCAGAGACGACAGGGGCGAAAAAGGCAGAGACAACAGAAGCGAAAGAAGCAGAGACGACTGAGACTGCAGAGGAGAAAGAGCAGGGGGAGAGCGAAAAACAGGGTTATCCAGGTGTCCTGGCAGTGATGATGATTGTGATTGCACTCATGCTTGTCGCTTATGCGATCTACCGAATCAGAAGACCAGGGGAACACGGACGAAGATAATCATTTAGTTACAATTCACGCAATATATCAATGTAACGGTTTCTATCTATTTCTCACTGGTTCCCATCTGAGCCTACGCTCCGCCACTGTACTGTTTGCTTCTTATTAGTAAAAATTTAAGGTAAGAAACAACAGCACAATACGGCTCAGATGGGAATCAGCTATCGAATAGACACATAAAGTATCGAAAGATATAATGCGCCAATCAATAGTAACATCATTTATGAATAATAATTGATACATAAACCACTTTAATTGACAGTCCAATGAAAACAGTGTAAACTGAAACTTAGTGGGGAGCCTGCAGAGGCAGGCTGAGAGTGAGCCGGATGGCACAGACCCAGAACCTGATTTGGATAATGCCAACGTAGGGAGATAAGGTAAAGATAATACCAGGCGGATTCCAGGGGAATCCGTCTTTTGTACTTTCTCCCCAATTAAGAGGAGGTTAGGCATATGTTAAAGGATTGTCTTAATAATGTTCATGAGACTACACCGCTGGTTCATAATATTACTAATTATGTGACGGTGAATGATGTTGCGAATGTCATCTTGGCATGTGGGGGAAGCCCGATAATGTCGGATGAGCCTGCAGATGTGGAAGATATCACATCAATCTGCGGAGGACTCAATATTAATATCGGAACTCTTCGCAAGAGAAGTATTGAGGCTATGATGCTGGCTGGCAAAAAAGCTAATGAATTAGGACGTATTCTTGTGCTGGATCCTGTCGGAGCAGGTGCAAGCAGACTGAGAACAGAGACGGCAGCAAAACTGATTGATACACTTGATTTTGACGTGATTAAAGGAAATGTATCAGAGCTTAAAGCAATTGCACTGGGATCGACAACAACTAAGGGTGTGGATGCTGACGCAGCCGATGCGGTTTCTGAGGAGAATCTTGATGAGATGGTTGCATTTGTTAAGAGATATTCGAAAGCAACAGGATCTATCATTGTCATCACGGGAGCAATCGATCTGGTAGGTGATGAGAGGAAATGTTATGTCATTCGAAATGGAAGACCAGAGATGGGCAAGATTACAGGAACTGGATGTCAGCTTTCAGGAATTCTTGCGGCTTATCTTACTGCAAATAAAGACAATAAATTAGAGGCAGCAGCGGCTGCTGTGATTCTGATGGGGCTTGCTGGTGAGATTGGTTGGTCCAGAATGGAAGATGGAGATGGCAATGTGACCTATCGTAACCGTATCATTGATGCGATTTACAACATGGATGGGGAGACGTTGATGAAAGGAGCAAACTATGAGATCCGTTAATTGTACAGCTGAGTCACTTTTTATGTATGCAGTGACAGACCGCCACTGGTTACATGGAAGAAGACTTTATGATCAAGTAGAGGAAGCATTGAAGGGTGGAGCTACCTTTATTCAGCTCCGTGAGAAAGATTATGATGAGCCAATCGACCGTGAGACCTTTGTAAAAGAGGCCAAAGAGATTAAGGAACTCTGCAAGAAGTATCAGGTTCCCTTTGTCATTGATGATGACGTGGATATTGCAGTGGAAGTGGATGCCGACGGAGTTCATGTCGGACAGAAAGATATGGCTGCGAGCAATGTCAGAGAGAAGATTGGTCCCGATAAGATTTTAGGAGTTTCCGCGCAGACAGTAGAGCAGGCTTTAGCAGCTCAGGCAGCAGGAGCAGATTATCTGGGAGTCGGAGCCGTATTCCATACAGGATCTAAAGCAGATGCCAGTGAGGTCAGCCATGAGACACTTGCTGATATCTGTAAGGCAGTGGACATTCCAGTAATTGCAATCGGTGGAATTACCAGAGACAATGTAGTTGAGCTTAAGGGAACTGGAATTGTCGGAGTGGCGGTAATCTCTGCTATTTTTGCAAAACCAGACATTACTGCAGCAACCAAGGATTTAAAATCCCAAGTTGAGAAGACCGTATTATGATTCGCGGAGCCATATTTGACATTGATGGTACCATGATTGATTCTATGTCAATCTGGGATAGCTGCGCCCTGCGATATCTTAAGACACTTGGTATTACAGGAGAAGAAAACCTTGGAAAGATTCTCTTTCCTATGACAGTGGAGGAAGGAGTGCGCTACTGCAAGGAGCGTTATCAGCTGACTCAGTCAGAAGAGGAGATTCGCAGAGGAATGATGAAGATCATCGAGGACTTCTATCGGTACGAGGTGGAGATCAAGAGCGGTGTCAGAGAATGTCTGGATGTCCTGAGACAGAAGGGAATCCGGATGGTACTGGCCACAGTCGGGGATGTCGAATTAGAGAAGGCAGCCCTGGTTCGCCTTGGTATCTGGGACTATTTCGAGAAGATGTTCGCTTGTGAGGATTATGGTACTACAAAGAGAGAATCTAGGATTTATCAGATTTGTGCCGAATATCTTGGGATGAAGGCAGAAGAGGTTCTTGTTTTTGAGGACGTTCTTACTGCAGTGGAGTCTGCACACAGAGCAGGATTTCCAGTGGTTGGAGTTTATGATTCGGCCAGTGCAGATGACCAGAGCAAAATCAGAGAAAATGCGGTACAATATGTGAGAAATCTTTCGGAGTTCTCTAGGGATATGTTAGATTGACAAGATAATGATTTAATAGATAATTTAGGAGGCATAATACCATGCATACAGCTTTGACAATTGCCGGAAGTGATAGCAGCGGCGGCGCTGGTATCCAGGCAGACCTTAAGACCATGACAATGAATGGAGTATTTGCGATGAGTGCAATCACTGCACTGACAGCTCAGAATACGACAGGCGTGACAGGAATCTTAGATGCCACACCAGAATTTTTGGCTCAGGAGATTGATGCGATTTTTACAGACATTTATCCAGATGCTGTCAAAATAGGTATGGTATCCTCTTCTGATCTGATTCGTGTAATCGCAGAGAAATTAAAAGAGTACAAGGCAGAGAACATTGTTATTGACCCGGTTATGGTTGCAACCAGCGGGGCAAAACTGATCAATGATGACGCGATTGAGACATTAAAGGCAGAGCTTCTTCCTCTTGCTACAGTAATCACACCGAACATTCCAGAAGGAGAAGTCCTCTGTGGACATAAGATTACATCTGTGGAAGAGATGGAGCAGGCAGCCAAAGAGATTGAGGAGCAGTTTGGATGTGCTGTACTCTTAAAGGGAGGCCACAGCTTAAATGATGCCAATGATCTTCTGGTTACTAAGGGAGATGCAACCTGGTTTAAGGGAAAACGTATCAACAACCCGAATACTCATGGAACAGGATGTACCTTATCCAGTGCTATCGCATCGAATTTAGCAAAAGGCTTTGATTTGACCACTTCTGTAAAAAGAGCAAAAGATTATATCTCTGGTGCCCTTGCCGCCATGCTTGATCTTGGAAAGGGCAGCGGTCCTATGAACCATGCCTTTGATCTGACTGGCGAATTTAAAAAGTCAGCAGACTGATCATTAACTGGAAGGATATAAGAATGACAGAAACACAGTTAACCTTCCTTTGGCAGCCCGTCAAAGATGGAGCTAGGCTCCTTCGAGTGTATGGGAATTCCTCACAAGTAGAACTGCCGGACAAGATTGAACAGAAGACCTCCCAGGGAGTAGAAAGGCTTAATATCACGGAACTTGGTTCCTACTGCTTTGCCAAGCGGACCCCAAGATTTCGAGGGGACGCATGCCTAGGAGATCAGATCGTGAATGGATCTTCCTATCAGGAGCAGGAATATAGCGCTGTCTGCGGTGACTATGTGGAGAGGGTACGGCTTCCAGAACATCTTCACACCATTGATAATGCAGCTTTCTATAATTGTGAGTCTCTTAGAGAACTGAGTATCGGAACAGAAATCAAGAGTATCGGTGGGGATGTCTTTACCAACGACGATAAGCTTAAGAGACTGATTGTCCGCTGCAAAGACGGAACCAAGTCGGGTCTGCCCCTTGTGCTAGAAAGATACAAGCAGGACATCACAGTCCAGTTCATTCCTGATGGAGCTAGTGTGATCGATTCCTCGATATATTTTCCAGAGTATTATGAGATGCTTGATGAGATTGCGCCTGCCCACATCTTCAGTAGAAGTGTGGAGGGAGAAGGATATCGGATGAGAAACTGTTTCCGGGATGGCATGTTAAATTACGAAGAGTATGACAAGTGTTATGATAAAACCATGGCAGAAGAGAGCGACGAGAATCTCTGTCGAATCGCAGAGAACCGGCTGCGCTGGCCGGTTCATCTTAAAGATTTCTACCGGGAACAATACCGGAAAGCTCTGGAAAAGCGGATGAAGATCGCGTTGAGGATTAGCGTGAGGGAGCGAGACCTTGAGACTCTCCAGTATCTGTGTGAGGCCTTTAAGATCGATACGATGCTTTTAGATCAGGCTATGGACCAAGCCATCGGACAGGAATGGGCGGAAGGTGCCTCTTTCTTTATGGAAGTAAAGAGCAAAGCGAGCAAGGAAGAATCCTTCGACTTTGACCTGGATTTTTAATATAAGGAAAAATTGATATGGCAAAAAAACATATTAGGACACAGACGGAGTGGGAGCAGGAGATGTGTGAGCAGATTCTGCTCCTTCTTCGGGATTCCCTCTACATGGATTTTCGGTATCTCGACGTTGCTTTGTCGGCACTTACCTTTGCCCCGTCAGATTCTCTCAGGACTTTTGCGACAGACGGAATTTATCTTCGCTATAGTCCGGAGCAGATATTAAGGCTTTATCCCAAAAATCCATTATTCTTAAACCGTGCCTATCTCCACAGTGTTCTGCACTGTATCTACCGTCACCTGTGGCTGAGGAACGGAAGAGATGCAAGACGATGGAATATTGCCTGTGATGTAGTGGTAGAGTGGACGATCGATCAGCTTCGTAAGCCTTCGGTTAACCGAATCCTTTCGGGAATGCGCGTTGATTTCTATGAGAAATTTAAAAAATATAAGATTCCAGTGACCGCTGCCAATGTCTATCTGATGTTAGGTGATTATACAGAGGAGATGCTCTATCAGGTAGCCTTTGAGTTCTTTGTGGATGATCACCGCTATTGGCCAGATGATCCGAAGAAGTCTCCCCAGTCTGCCAAGGCAGGGAAGCAATGGGAGGATATCGGAAGACGTGCCAGTCAGGACATGTCTCTTACAGGCGAAGAGAACGGCGAAGGGGCCAAGATGATGCAGGTTCAGGTGAAGGCAGGAAAACATCGTCGTTCCTACGCAGATTTTATTCGAAAGTTCACCTCCTTACGAGAGGAACTTCATGTCAATGATGACGAGTTTGATCTGGGATACTATTCCTACGGACTTAGGATTTACAAAGACATGCCTTTAATAGAGCCTTTAGAGACTAGGGAAGTAGAGAAGATTGAGCAGTTTGTCATCATCATCGATACCAGTTATTCTACCAGTGGAGAACTTGTTAGGAAGTTTCTGCAGCGAACCTTTGATATCCTAAAGCAGCGAGATTACTTTTTCAGGCGATGTCAGATTCATCTCATCCAGTGTGATAGCCAAGTGAGGGATCATCAGGTTCTGGCTAGTGAGGAAGATATCGATCGGACCATGAATGCCTTTGATCTGGTTGGCGGAGGAAGCACAGATTTCAGACCTGCTTTTCGCTACATCAATCAGATGATTGAGGAGGGAGCGCTAGACAGGCTTAAGGGAGTGCTCTATTTTACGGATGGTAAGGGAATCTACCCGGTAAGAGCTCCGGAATATAAGACAGCCTTTGTCTTTATTGATGATAAGAAGAATAAGCCGTCAGAAGCAGTAGAGCAGGAAGAGTCAGCAGAAGATGAGTTTAAGGTACCTGCCTGGGCGATGAGCATACATCTGGAGGAAGAAGATTTATATGAACATTAAGAGAGCAAAAGAAGATATCAAGCATACAGTGAGGGCTTATCTGGAAAAAGACCACTATGGCCAGTATAAGATTCCAATCATGAGACAGAGACCAATCTTACTGATGGGACCTCCAGGAATCGGAAAAACTCAAATTATGGAACAGATTGCAAGGGAGTGCCAGATTGGCCTAGTTGCCTATACCATCACTCATCATACCAGACAGAGTGCGGTCGGACTTCCGATGATTCGTGAGAAGACATTTGGAGAGAAGACCTATTCGGTCACCGAGTACACGATGTCTGAGATTATCTACAGTATCTATCAGTACATGGAAGAAAGCGGAAGAAAAGAAGGTATTCTTTTTATCGATGAGATTAACTGTGTTTCTGAGACCTTACTTCCGACGATGCTGCAGTTCTTACAGTATAAGACATTTGGTAATCAGGCGGTTCCGAAGGGATGGATTATTGTCACAGCAGGCAACCCGACAGAGTATAACCGAAGTGCCAGAGAGTTTGATTTTGTTACCTTAGACCGAGTAAGAAGAATCGATGTAGAGCCAGATCTGGATGCCTTCCGTGGCTATGCCCGTGCAAAACACCTGCATCCATTTATCTTAAGCTACTTAGAGCTTCGTCCTCAGAACTTCTATCGCATGGACAATGATGTAGATGGTATGCAGTTCATCACAGCCAGAGGATGGGAGGATTTGAGCGAATTAATCACAGTCTATGAGAGCCTTGATATTCCAGTCGATATGAATGTGATCTCTCAGTTTATCCAGCACGAAGAGATTGCCAGAGATGTCGCTACTTATTATGACCTCTATCAGAAGTATCGTGATAATTATGATATTAATCTCATTCTCTCAGGAAAAGTATCTTCAGGAATCTATGAGAAGCTCTTCCGTGCTTCCTTTGATGAGCGTCTGTCCTGCGTGGAACTTCTGGTTTCCGGACTTCACACTATGATCAGTGATGCCAAAGCACAGGATGATCTGGTTCATCAGTGCTACAGTTTCTTGAAAGAATACCGGGAGAGTCTGAGAGGACACGAACAGGAAGATCAGTGTTACCGGAAGCTTTTAGAGAAAGCAGAAGATCAGGCTCTTGCTGAGCAGAAATCTGGTCTTCTCAGTAAGAATGATCTGGATCTGCAGAATGCCTTCTTGGAGCAGATTAAGCATATGATTCCAGATAGCACACAGACTCCGAAAGAGGCTTTCCTGTCAGTGAAGGATCAGTTCGATGCACTTGTGGCAGTGAGAGAAGAGAAGATCAAGACTTGCGTTCAGGCACTCAACTATGCTTTCACCTTCATGGAGGATGCCTTCGAGGATGGTCAGGAGATGACCGTATTTGTGACAGAGCTGACTTTGGATCCTATGATTTCTCATTTTATTGCCCAGAATGGCAACGAGAAATACGAGCAGTACCGTAAATCTCTCCTGCTTGGAACCAGAAGAGCTGCAATCTTAGAGGAACTAGGACGAGACAGCAAGTATCTGGATAGAGATTTTTAAGATTAAATCCTTAGCATATTAATTTAAGAAGAAGCGTGATAGAATCATGCCCCCTGTCAAGAGCAGAGATTCTGTCACGCTTCTTTGGATGTCATAGACAAAAATTCCACATAATATCTAATATCTAAACAACAAGATTCATCGATAGCATCTATGACGGACACATTATAACATATCTAATACTGTATTACAATATGTGACTACAGTGTCAAAACTCATCATCCCACGTAAGCTTGCTTACAAGTGGGGATGTGAG
>JAXJRI010000182.1:0-8667 GCA_036310685.1 Lachnospiraceae bacterium
ATGTTACAATGTTCATGAGAGAATCCTTTCTAGGTACTGGTTTTTTGGTTGAAACTTATTATACCTTAATTCGAGAGGATTCTCTCTTTTTATTTCCCAACTGATGAATTCTTTACACTAACGCATCAGATAATACATTCTTTGCTTAGACTTTACATAGATTATACTTTGATGTGGGTGTCAAAAATGACTACGGAATGTTCCGTCGCTTTCTTATAAAAACGTGTATGAGATACCACAAGCTGAAACTGTCATCGGCAGTTCCTTGCATGCGAGCAAAAAGAATTCCACAGCACAGGCTATGGAATCTCTTATCTCTAATCAACTATGGTTCCATCGTAATTGGAAAATTAATCTTCTCCTGTGCGATATCTTTGAGAGCAACCATAGGATCATGCTCATCGGCGGATCCAGTAATGGAACGGCACTCAAATGTCACCTGCTTTCCCGTCTTCTGAGCAACGATATCTGACAGTTCTCTCAAAGGCTCTGGTCTGCTGCAGATCTTCTTAGCGATATCCCCCTGAGTTCCTGATGGAAAAAGAAGAATCAGGATTGAATTATCCCTGTCGATTCGTGGAGACCCCGCTAATCTCATCTCCCGGTAGACAGCAGGAGACTTCTCTGCAAGCTCTGCCGTCACCTCATCCCAATGACCGGCAATCTCCTCAAGGTCCGCAATCTGGGCTGTGGTAAACCTCTGCTCCAGAATCTGGCGGCCTGACTGAGCGGATTCTTTACTGACACTCTGGTCTGTCTCTTGGGACGTATTCACTGCAGCACCTGCTGGCAAACCAGATCCTGCTCCTGCTGGGGTCTGATTTCCAATAACCAGCGTTCCTTTTTTTAATTTATCCTCTAAAACCCGAATACGGTCAAGCAGACTCTGATTATCCACTTCCATATCCGGTCGGCATAACTTGATAAAGCCGACTTCCAAAAGCACTCTCTTCTGCGTGGCATTTCGAATCTCATTGGAAAGTTCTGACAGGATTCTGATCTGACGGAGAAGAGTTCCTGTCTCCACCATCTTGGTCTCTTCTTTCAGAGTGGCAATCGTATCTCTGGACAAGTCCATGCTGTCCTCGACACCCTCCTGATCCTTTAATATCAGAAGGTTTCTGAGATACCATAGATAATCTGATAAAAACTGAGAAAGCTCCCGCCCCTCTAATATGAGATCGTCAATAATCTTTAATACCTTACCGGTATCCTGCTCCAAGGTTCCTCTAAGCAGCTGGCTGAACACACTTGTATCCACTGTTCCCAGCACCTCAAGAACATTCTCATAAGTAAGCTTCTGCCCCAGGTAGAAAGAGATACATTGATCTAAGAGACTCAAAGCATCACGCATAGAACCGTCCGCTGCCCTCGCAATGTATCGGAGCGCCTTATCTTCGACCTCAACATGCTCTTTCCCCATGAGGTCCGCTAAATGGTCCGCAATCGTATCGATTGAGATTCTCTTAAAATCATACTTCTGGCATCGCGAAAGAATGGTAACTGGTACTTTATGCTTCTCTGTCGTTGCCAAGATAAAGATGACATAAGACGGTGGCTCCTCCAGTGTCTTAAGCAATGCATTAAAGGCAGATGGTGAAAGCATGTGAACCTCGTCAATGATAAAAACTTTATATCTTCCGTTGACTGGTGAATACTGCACCTGCTCACGAATATCTCTCACATTATCTACACCGTTATTCGAAGCTGCATCAATCTCCAGAACATCCAGAGAATTCTGCTCATTAATGGCACGACAGGAGGCGCATTCATTACACGGGCTTCCATTGACCGGATGCTCACAATTGACCGCCTTGGCAAAAAGCTTGGCAATCGATGTCTTACCAGTACCTCTGGTACCGCAGAACAAATAAGCATGCCCGATTCGGTTATATAATATCTGATTACGCAGTGTCCGCACAATCGCATCCTGGCCTTTTACTTCCTCAAAAGTCTGGGGACGCCATTTACGGTACAATGCCATATAGGACATAATAATTACCCCCTCAAATCATTCTCATGTAAGAATAACATATTTGAGAGGGATTGCCTACTTTACATTGCACTTTACTGGATGATGAGAAATTTAAACTGTCTCTTTGCAAAAGTAATCTCCGACTGATTCTTCAGCAAAACTGCCTGACTAGCTACCCTGACATGGTCCACTTCCGTCCCGTTAGTCGAGTGCAGGTCCTCCACCAGATATTCACCATTAATCTCATCTTTATTAATGACCGCATGGGCCCGACTGACGGTCTCATCCTTTAAGACTAACTGGTTTGTCTCCTCAGAACTTCCGATATAATATGGAACTTTATGGATCAGATGAATCTTCCCACTCTCCAAATCTTTCAGACATGCCTGAGGGCCCTGCCTCTGTTCTGTCAGCACGACTGTCTTATTCTCCTCCCAATGGTCTGATTCTACAGGGTAAGCGTTGGCTGAATAGGAAGCAGAAGGGTAGGCATTGGTCTGCTGTGGGTAAAAATTCTCCTGATAATGATCCTGCGGATAAGGATTCTTTTCCGGAGCGGGCTTTCTTTTTCGCTTTGAGGGCAGGTATTCCATCTTGATTCTGATTATGATAATGAGGAGTACCACCAGAAGCCCTCCGCATCCTGCCAGATATTTAATACAGGACGGTGGAAAGCCATATCGATAAGCCAGATAGAAGACATATAAAGAAAGCCCAAGATCAACAAGGGCAGCAACGGACAGGAGAATCAGGACCGGCTTGACCCACTTCTTCTGAACTTCCTCCGTCTTCCTGTCTTCCTCATCGTAATCATCCTGGCTGTTCAGGCTCCCATACTGATTATGATAATGATAGGAAGCCCTATCATAGGAGATTCCACTTCCGTATTGACTACTGCTCCCATAAGGATTTCCGCTGCTATGCCATTCACTCCTCTCTGATTGATTTCCCTGATAGTACGATTCTTCCTTCTCATAAGGACCAACTTGATCTCCCTCCGAAGGTAAGGAGTTGATTTCTTGCGACCAATTCTGTTCTTCTGCGCCCATCTGGGAATCACTCTCAAGGGCTTGCTCTTTTTCAGGATTCTGATTCTCGGATCTCCCTTCTAGAAAATCTTCTACCATCTTCCTAGTAAAGCTCTGATTGCGGATACACCAATAGAATTGGTACAGGAACTCTACCCCTTCCCTGTCTTGATAGTCCATCTGAGAAAGCATCCAGGATATCAGATTCTCAAGCTCCTGACGGCCATCATATTCATCGATCTCCGATGACAGATAAAGCCAATGAAAGTTCTGATTCTGGTCCACATAAATTGCATCTTCCTTTAGTGGAATATGGCTCATCTTTAACATATAATGATCCAAATCCTCCATCAGTCGGACTAAGTCCTCCAAAAACTTCTTAATCTGGTCCCCAGATAGTTTCTTCTTAGCGTATGTTTCTAATGTCACATTCTCCGTGACATCGTAAAGAAGCTTTCGTGTCCCATTCTCCTCTCGAAAAATCATTGGAATCAGAGTTCCTATCTGATTCTTCCTTATCACATAGTATTCTGTCGAGAGAAAATAGGCATCTCTGACTTCCTCCTCGATCTTATAAACTTTTAATCCTTCTACATAATCAATCACTCAAATGCTCCTTCTCTAGTTTCAACAATGAGGCAATTCTCAAATACTCCGTTCTTAAATCCAGAGGTGCCTCGGACGTTGCTGTCACATCAAGACCGTGTCCCCCAAATAATCGAAAGGCACTGGCAGGCAGCGGAAGCATATCAATTTTCGCTGTCACGACAATTCTGTCTCCCTTTTGCACCACCTTACTGCTGACCAGTCTTCCCATAAAAAGCCGCGGCTTGATTCTTTTGGTTAGCCGAGTCCTGGCAGTAGAAAGAGTATGACCGGAAGACTTGGGAACGATAGTCGCAATCTTATATCGCAGTCGTTCATCTTCATACTTCCCAGTCTGGCAATCTCCGTCTTCCTTCCAGGAATCTGCAGCCTCTACCGCAATCCGCATCGTCTCACTCTTTGCCACGCCAACATCTATCAGAAAGAACATGGCCACAATAATCGCCACCAACACAAAGACAATTATCGGAAACAGAAGGGCGGCCTCCACCGTCATCATTCCCCTCTCATCCCTGAGAAGGCGATACTGCTTTCCCAGGTCTTTTCTCACTGTTTCTACTTGGCTTTTCCTGCACAATATTTGCATAGTCTCTTTCCCTTCACCTGACTTTTTTTCACAGGAATCACGGTTCTTTTAAACGCACTGCAATTCATACTAGAATGATAATGACTGCCTCCCCTGCTGATGTAGACCGTGGTCAAACTGGTGCCTTTTTTGATACATTTCTTACAGGGTTGATATTGATGAGAGCGCTTGATCGCAGCAATATCTGCGGCAGATTTCTTCTGAATCGTAATACTTCTGCAGTTTGGGTCGGTATGATAGACACTGCCTGTCGGTGTCATATAGACCTTCTCCTCCGAATCATCTTCATCGTCTGAGGAACCGTCCTCCTCCGAATACCCACTGAAAATTCTCCTCTGCCGGCTGACTTTCCTCTTTGATATGTTCCAGCGAAAGCCTGGAAAGGGAGGTCGAACAAGATAAGTAGCCGTAATTTTTACAGAATCAGAAGTGTCTCTTTCTGTCACAAGGATTGCCTTTTCTCCTCCGACAACGCACTGCCTTGCAATCTCTTTGCTCTGAAAAAGAGTATGGAATAAGACATCCGCCCGGACACTTCCCGGAAGGCTGAGGCTCCCTTTCTTTAGACTGCCCGCTTTGGACGCTTTTTCTCCATCTCCTCCTGATAAGAACATCTGTGAGACAGCTTTATTGGCCGCAACTGCCCTAGCTGTCTGATCAACAGAATGTGTGACACTCGCCTCCAGCATAATCATCTGAGCAATCATCATAAACGTACAGATTGCAAACAGAAACAGTGGCAGGACTAGAGAGGCTTCCACCGTGGCAGATCCAGTGCACCTTACTCTCTTGTACCACTTCTTAAAGGCTTCCTCCACCTTCTTACTCACATCAACACCTCCTGATGCTCAGGACAAGCTCAGGAGACAGGACCAGATGCTCTCTTTCTCAAAACGTACTGAAAATCGCTGTGCCTGGAGAGACCTAATATTATTTTCTTAAAGAGCACCTGGCTCTGCCTCCTGAATTGATCATATTACTTTATTAATAACTGTTATATCGGGCAACCTTTGTATGAAAACTATCCCCAAAGTCAGCGCCAACCATCGGAATCTGCTGATAGATATGGGCACATTTGATATCTGCCTCCCATCGGAAGCGGAAGACACAGTCCTTCATTCGGAATCCCTCTTCCTCCGCTGCGACATTGACCTGCATGATATCCATCATTCGATAAAGATGCACCTTATCCTTGCCCATAAGAAGGAACAGCTGCAGATATTCGTTATAGCCTGCATTGACCTTACCTTTCTTCACCTTAGCTTTGGTAACTAACTGCGGAATAAATGAATAAAAATGTGTCGTCCAGGTCAATGGGTCCTTAATCACCGGAACCTTGCCTCCCTGAAAGATCTGATGCACATCAAGAAGTGCTTCGGTGAGACTGAGTGCCGCAATCAATACCTTCGCGACAATTGGTCCTGAGGCAGGGAGTCCTAAAAACAGAGACAGTTCCTCCCCCAAAACAAGCGCTTCCTCCTCAAGCTCTGGATTGCTAAAGGCATAAGCGAAATCCACGAGAAATCTGATAAACAATATTCGGTCTGCCATAGTTCTAAGATTATCGACGTCTGATTTCTTTCCGACAGCGAGATATTCCAACTCATAATCCAGCTGATGTTCCGTCTCCGGCATAGGATTGATATAGCTGGAAAAATTATCATTCATATAGGCTGCCAGATACATCTCATCAATCGACATCGATGCAACCTTTTGAACTGCTGGAACGACAGAATCCTTGGGAGCAAAGATTTTTCTGACATCCTTCAGAGAAGACGGTACTAATTTATTATCAAGAATCATACTTCCCCTCGGGATCCCCTTCTCCCTCGAAGGAAGCCCCTTCATATTGATCTCTTTGGCAGAAACAGTGGAAATATCATCCACCGCATAGACAAGAACACCAAGCTTGGCAATCTTCTTACACTGTTTTAAAAACTCCTTCCAGTCCGCCTTCTCCTTGGTATCTACCGCATTAGGATCCTTCTTCTCTTCCGTTGTAGCTTCACTTGGGCTGGCTGGGGCTCCTTCTGCGGCCTGCTGAGCCTGTTTCTGTTTTTCCTGTTTCTCCCTCTCAGCTTCCTTCCTTTTCCTTTCTTCTTCTGCCTTGTCCGCAATTGCGATCTGCCGGTCTGCATCATTTAGAACAACACCCTTCTCGCCGATAACGGATGCCAGATTCTTCAGTGACTCCATAGCCTGTCCGATCAGGCGATATTTCTCCCACTCTCGAATCTGGGCACGAAGATACATCCCATTTGCATCGGTCGCATATTTTTTCTCATAGGCGACAAGTTTCTGACAGTGCTGTGCGATAATGCCCCGGTCTATCAGATTCTGATGAAGATACTTCATACCATCCTCCTCAATCTTATCCTTCTCACGAGGATCTAAGAAATAGAGGTGATATCGTTCAAAGAGAACTTTATCATAATCTGCCAGGATATCTTCTCCTGCCCCCACAACTTCCTCCTCCGCAATGGAGGAGGAAACATAAGAGTGAACGATCTCAATAATCGTAAAAGATGCCATCATGAAAATCAGAAAAATCAGAGTGAGAAAGAGAGTGATATAGCCCTCCTCACCAGACCTCTTCTCATTCATCACTTGGCTTTCCCTGTATCAATGCTGCCTGCACCTTTTGTCGCTCTTTCAAGTGCCTTACTTACAATCTCCTGAATATTCTTTCGGAAGATGATAACAAGGCTAATTAATACGATGGTGATAAGGACAACCTCAACGACGCCCATCCCGTCCTCATTTTTCAATGTATCTCTCAGATCCTGTTTCAACTGCAGACATTTGGCGTAACCGCGGTAGTAAACACTCACTGCATTATCCTTTAATGACCTTCCACTCATTATACTTAAAGAATCACTCATGATAATCTCCTTCCTGACTTATCAAAACCATTAAAACTGATGCTTGCCGGGTCAATGCACCCTTCTCCACAAATATCTTCCCCGTCCAATCATCATGATCTCCGTCACTGTGTCATCATTGAGATCGGGATCAAGCCTTCCCTCTAGGAACCTGGCTGGACACCTGCCATACTCTCCCTGTTCTCCCACAATTACTGTGTGCAATGGCACCACCCCTTTCTTATATTGCATATAAATACATATATGGGAATATATGGCAATTCATGCCTACCACAATATACCACATCTTACATTATTTGACAATACCGATCTATAATAAATGGGCTGGACTTTTCATCCATCCCACAGTAACCATCTGTCCATTTGTATGCTAAACAAGCTGAAGTGAAACTGGCACTTCACTTGCATGTTTGGCAATAAAAAAACGGAGAACGTCGCTTGGATCGTTCTCCGGCTTCTTTGCGTGCGGATAACAAGACTTGAACTTGCATGAGCGCAATGCTCACTAGAACCTGAATCTAGCGCGTCTGCCAATTCCGCCATATCCGCTTACGAGAAACTATATTACCATCTTTTCTTAAAAATTGCAAGCAAAAAATTAAAAATATTTTTGCTCGACATTGGAAGAAGAACACTAACACAAAAGGGACTGCCGCCGGCAGTCCCTTTTGCTGAGAGAAAAGTATGAAAAATTCAAAAGCAATAAGTTATGCATTCACACATCTGCTTTACGCTTACTATATTAATCAGAAACTGTGAACAATCTGTGATTGAAACATGACGAAAATCTGAAAAAAACTGTAAGAACTTCTGCATACCTTTCAATACAAGGTCAAACAAGCTGAACTGCCACTGGCAGTTCAGCTTGCATGCTAGGCAATAAAAACAGATGCCGACAGACCCCCCTGCCAGCATCTGCATAAATTCTTATCTACTTGAGATACTCTGTAATCTGTTTGTAGATTCCAGGTCCGTCTAACTCATATTTAGCGAGCAGATCTACTGCCGGGCCAGACTCACCGAATCTGTCATAAACACCGATGCGCTTCATTGGTGTAGGAGCATTCTCAGAAAGTGCCTCAGCGACTGCTCCTCCCAGTCCTCCAATCACACTATGCTCCTCAACGGTCACAACCCTGCCAGTCTTCTTTGCGGAAGCCACGATGGTATCTACATCTAAAGGTTTGATCGTAGCTACATTGATGACCTCTGCGTTCACTCCATCTGCGGCAAGTTTCTCAGCTGCCTCTAATGCGAATCCTACCTCAAGACCAGTCGCGATGATGCTAAGATCTGTTCCTTCTCTCAGAACAGTAGCCTTGCCGATCTCAAACTTATAGTCCGGGTTGGTGTTGAATACAGGAGATGCGAGACGGGCAAATCTTAAGTAGACCGGTCCATCCATCTCATAAGCTGCCTTCACCGCAGCACGAGCCTCTACATCATCACTTGGAACGATAACCGTCATTCCAGGAATGGTTCTCATCAGAGCGATATCCTCAAGACACTGGTGGGTGGCTCCATCCTCACCGACAGAGATTCCTGCGTGAGTGGCACCGATCTTAACATTGAGATGTGGATATCCGATAG
>JAXJRI010000183.1:0-22322 GCA_036310685.1 Lachnospiraceae bacterium
CGAACACGAAGTTCAAGGAGGTGTCCGTCCAAACCAATGCCACTTCATTCTAACAGCTTAAGCAACAAGATGACCATACCCCCAGCTGGCTGTTGGGGAGTATAATCACTACACTTTTATATTAGGAGGAGGTAAGAAAGATGACGTTTGAAGAGTTATGTGCGAAGGCAAAACAGTCTTTGATAGATATGGATGAGGATTCGGCAAATGAAGTAATGAGCGCAGCAATTGAACAAGGTGAGGATCTTCCCGCATTACTTGCAAAAGGATATGGTGCCGGAATGGATGAACTGGGGGATATGTTCAGCTGTGGTGAGATTTTTATCCCAGAACTTTTGGTCTCTGCGGAAATCATGCAGGGTGTCTCCAATCGGATGGACGAGGTTTTGTCCGGAAAAGAAGATTCTGAAAATACATCCGGTAAGGCAAAGATTGTCTTTGCGACCGTCCTTGGGGATGTTCACGATATTGGAAAGGGAATCTGCTGTTCTCTCCTGAAGGCAAATGGTTTTGACGTGTATGACATGGGAAGGGATGTCCCTCCAGAAGAAATTGTCGATAAGGCAGTGGAAGTGGGGGCGGATTTTATCGCTCTTAGTTCTTTGCTCACCACAACTATGAAAGTTCAGGAAGATGTCATCTCCGAACTGAAAAAGAGAGGAATCCGTGACCAGTTTGTCGTTATGGTCGGAGGTGCTCCTGTTACGGAACGATGGGCACAGAAAATCGGTGCAGATTATTATACGGAAGATGCGAACGAGATTGTTCAGAAAGCCAATGAACTCTCTAAAATGCGTCGTGCATGCTGATGGAGGTGAGTTACTATGGAAAAATATCGTATCAGATATGGAGACGGTGCGATCATCGAGATGACAAAGGATGAAGTTGCCGACGAAGTTAGAAAGGGTGTAGAGGATGGCGTTAAGAGAGCTAAGGTTCCTGCACTCAGTGAAGATGATATTACTCATATTACGGATGTCTTCTGCTCGAAGGAACGCATTGTCAGCGTGGAACCTGGCAAGGAAGTTGTGATGACTACCGATGTTGGCGATGATAAGTGCCGTTGCATGGTTGGAGCCAGTTTTTCGAGGCCGGACGAGGCGGTGATTGCGGAGAAGGTGATCGGCCTTGATTCCATCGATATGGGTTGCCAGGAGTATTCGTATAAGAATATTAAAAATATAATGGAACTCAGCGAAACGACAGAAGTGAAAAACGCATTGAACAATACTATCTTTCCAGTTATATATGGATCTATGCCGAATTTAGGTTTATATACTCAGCCGGATGGCATGTATCCTAACTGGAATGATCTCCTGCCGCAAGGCAAGATGAAAGAGGCGAGGGAATCTCAGGAAAAGGCTCTGGTAGATTGTACAAATGATATCTATCGGACGTCAAAGAGAATGTATGAGATGGGTATCGATGCCGTGAATTTCGATACGACTGCTGCGTCGGGAGATGCCGATTTCATGGCAGGTCTGCAGGCGACGGAGAGACTTAAAAAAGAGTTCCCTGACCTGCCGATCGAAATGGGTATGGCGTCGGAATTCGTGCTTGGTAATCATTGCGGACTCAATTACGGCGGCAAGAGACTGGCGGGAATGTTTCCTCATCAGCAGGTTGAGGTCTGTCAGGAAGCCGGAGTGGATATCTTCGGGCCGGTTGTCAATACGAACACGTCTCGGACGACACCATGGAATGTGGGACGGGTATGTACGATGATTAAGGAATGCTCCAGGGTTTCCCAGATTCCGCTACATGCCAATGCCGGTATGGGAGTTAACGGAATCCCGATGTCGGTAGAGCAGGGAGCAGATGCCGTATCGAGAGTGGCGAAATGTCTTGTCGAGATCTGTAAGATCGACGGTCTCTAGGTAGGCGTCGGCGACCCGATCGGACTGGATGCGGCTTACGTCGCTTCCGTCGGAATGGGTGGTATCAAGACCGCCGGTGACCTCGTGCTTCGAGTGCAGTTTGCGAAGAGGCTTCGCATCGATGATGCTAAAAAGTACGTGGCTGACAAACTCGGTGTGTCTTTCATGGATCTTAGTGATTACTTCGTGATGAATGAGAAACGTTCCGAATTGGGATTAGGAACTCATGAGATGAAGGTAGACGATCCGTATTATATGGCGGCAAAATGCAACATTGCAAAGGTATTGGATATTCCGATCAGATCTGTTGATCTTTTTTATAACAGTCTGAAGTGTAGGTAGAACATCTGATACGAGAAGAAAAAGGCAAGGAAGTCTTAGGGATAGATTTCCTTGCCTTTTTCCATACATAGGAGGTGCCATATATGAAGGAAAAGAAAATTGGATTGTTTACCGGAGTCGCTGCCTGTGTCGGTCTTGTGATTGGCAGTAATTGTTTCTTATCTGTGGGACAGGGAACCGCAGCGGGAGGGAAATGGTTTCTGATTTCCCTGTTACCTGTCGCATTATGTTACTTGATTCTTAGTTTTTCGCTCTCCGAGCTTAATGATCGTATGCCGGAAGCGAACGGTCTGATATCAGAATATTTAGGCTCTGTATATGGACCGGCTCTATCACTTGTCATGGTGATCATCGTGTATTTTGTGTCGCCGGCATTTCTGAGTGTCGCGGAGATTTCTTTATGTAGCCAGATTATAGTGACTCAATTTATTCCACATGGATCTGTCGTTATCATATCCTGTATCTTTGTCGCCATGCTGACCGTCATCAATCTTATGGGGACAAGCGTGTTTGCAAAAGTGCAGGACGTTGTTTTTGCCGTTATGCTATTTACATTGATTGCGCTTTCCCTGGTGGGATGTCTGAAACTGGCACCCGGGGCAGTCGCCGTCGGTAAAAGCTCTTCCGGAGGATTCCAGTCTATGATGACATCCATCGGATTTTCGGCATTTATCTTCTTGGGAATAGATATGGTCGTTCCATTGGCAAAAGACATGAAAGACCCTCATAGGCAGATTCGTCAGGCACTTCTTATCGGAGTTGCTCTGCTTCTTCTGGTATATGGAATGCTTTCAATTGGGTTAATGAATTACCTTCCGCTGGATGTTCTTGGAAAAGACGTGACACCGAATATTACCTATGCAAAGAAGATATTCGGATCCTTTGGATACTATTGGATGGGAATCGCTACTATTTTCGCAGCGATCAGCACAGCTAACACGTCCCTGGCAAGTTGTCCGAGGATTATCGCCCGTTCCGCAGAGGACGGGATGCTTCCGGCCGTTTTTGCAAAATTTAATAAGAAAGGGGCTAATTATAACGCCCTGTTTTTACTATCTGCGGTACAGATAGGAATCATTATACTTGCTCCTTTCCTGGATATCACTACCATGATGAACATTGGGCTTGCATTTTATCTTGTGGTCTATATCATGGTAAATGTAGCGGTTCTCAAGTTGCGCAGGGATGATCAGTCAGAGAAGTCCTCCGGGAAGGCAATATTGAAAAATATTCCGCAGATAGCCAGTGTCGCTGGATTTGCCTATGTACTCTACGTTCTCTTATCAGACGGATTATTGCTGAAGCTTACCTTGATCGTATTTCTGGGAGCAATTCTATTTTCCGCCCTCTGGTGTATTAAAGTGAAAAATGTTAAGCCCTTCCGGCCGACTAAGTATCAGACCTTTGAAACATTAACTCCTAGAAAACGGATTTTCTTCCAGTAATCCATACCCCTTGTCTGGATGATAAATTTTCGAGGAGTGGTCCCGGCGAGCATACGAAAATCTTTCGTCATATGAGACTGATCGGTGTACCCTAGTATGCTGGCAGTCTCGACGAGGGGCCGCTCAGGATTTATCAGACATTCTGAGAGGACGTTTTGAAAGCGTACGATCTTGGCAAAAAGCTTTGGAGAGATCCCTAAGTATTCAGAGAATACTTTTCCGATATGTCTTGATGAGTAGAAGGTAAGCTCTGAGAGTTCCTTGACGGTGATAGTACCTCTCCTTCGCTTAATCTCATCAATAGACTGAACGAGCAAAGCCGGTTTAGAGTGAGTGTTCTCGTTTCGGATGAAATCCGGCATATAGTATCTTAAGAAAGAACAGCTGCATGCGTACAGAAGGCTGACCATGGGATTCTTATCGAAATAGTGCGTGATCTCCTGATTTGGAAATACAATCTGCTCAAAGGCACTGTTTCCAATCAGGTTTTCTGCAGAGAATTGGTTCGAAAAAGTCGCTCGATACAGGTCTGCATCCAAAAACGGAGGGAAGAATCCAGGAAGAAAGCGAACGCCGAAGTAAATATTGCTGTAATCTATGGACACGGTATCCGGAGACGCCACGGTTCCGCCCACCATGACACTAGGGTTGTCCTCATTAAGACTAAAACGCAATCCAACCGTACCGTCCGGAAGAATGCGGATATTTTCCTTGGGGCAGTTTTCGCTGGTTCGATAGAGATAAAAATGAGAAATCCCGTATTTTCGATAATCGATCTTATAGTAGCGGTCGAGAGCCATGACAAAAAATGGTTGCCTTGGGATGGTTTGTGTAATTATATCTGACATAGGATCACCTTTCCTGAAATGTGGCAGCCTAGTTTCCCTTATTGTGTGTTTGAAGAAAAAAAGGAGTCAGATTATCTTGTTAATCTGACTCCTTCGTCGAATACATTATATAACGATATGTTTGTTAAGTAAATATTAAAAATATATGCGATAGTGTAAAAGTAATGTCAGTTGGGAAAATGGTATTTTTATACCCCATTTCCGGTCTCAATGGAGATCTCGTCGAATTTGGCAAGGAGCTCCTTGAGGTCGGTCTGCTTTTTTTCTTCTCCAGCCCGGTCTAAGATGGCCTGACCCTCGTGCATCATGAGGAGGCGGTCTCCGTATTCCAATGCGTAACGGAGATTGTGGGTGACCATGATAGTGGTCATTTTCTTCTCCTTTACGATCTGTCCGGTCAGCTGCATGACGATCTCGGCTGTCTTGGGGTCCAGGGCTGCCGTGTGTTCATCGAGGATCAGGAAGTCGATGGGGGTCATGGTAGACATCAGTAGTGCCAGTACCTGTCGCTGCCCGCCGGACAGGCTTCCCACCGGCACGTCCATCTTATCTTCCAGGCCGAGCCCGAGGGGGGAGAGCATTTCCTGATATGTCTTCCTCTTGGACCGGTTGGCCCCGAAGGTCAGGTTATAATGCTTGCCCTTATTATCCGCGATGGACATGTTTTCCATGATGGTCATATCTGGACAGGTTCCGAAGGCAGGATTCTGAAAGACTCTGCCGATGTGTTTCATGCGGATGTAGTCTTTCTCCTTAGTGATGTCCTTACCTCCGACGATGATCTGTCCTCCGTCGATGTCGATGGAGCCGCAGATGATATTAAGCATGCTGGTCTTGCCGGATCCGTTGGAACCGACCACAGAAAGAAAACTACCGTCGTCGACAGACAGGTTAAAGTCCTGAAAGAGAACGCTCTCGTTGACGGTACCTTTATTATAAGTTTTATCAATGTGTCGTAATTCAAGCATCGTCGCTCGCCACCTTTCTCTTCTTATCCATGGAGATTACGAGGATGATGAGGAAGAGGACCGATGTGATCAGCTTCAGATCATCCGCATTATGCAGGAAATGTACCGCGATGGCGACGGCTGCCTTATAGATGACGGAGCCGATGACCACGGACGAGGTGACGGAGACGAAATTGACCTTGCGGAATAGTGATGTCCCGATGATAACGGAGGCAAGGCCGATGACCATGGTTCCGGTTCCCATAGAAACGTCTGCATACCGCTGTTCCTGTGCGTAGAGACACCCGGAGAGGGTGCACAGGCCGTTGGCAAGTACCAGTCCCCAGATCTTGACTCTTCCTTTATCGATACCAAGTGAAGTTACCAGCTTATCATTAGAACCGACCGCACGGAGGATAAATCCGTTCTTGGTCTTTAGGTACCAGTCAAGGAGCAGCTTCACGATGATAACGATAAGCAAAAGAATCAGCGTCGTCTTATAATTAGCCAAACTACCCCCGAAGATGCCGTTGACCAGATCGTTATCAAAGATTGTAGATTCATTGTAAAGCGGCACATTGGCTTTGCCCATGATACGAAGGTTGACCGTATAGAGCGCTGTCATGACGATGATACTTGAGAGCAGATCGCGGACGTGTAACTTTACGTGGATCAGACCGGTCGCTAGCCCTGCGATACCTCCCGCGAGGAATGCGATGGGCAGGGTAAGGATAGCCGGGGCTCCCTTTGTGATCAGAATGGCCGCGAGGGCAGCTCCCATAGGGAAACTGCCGTCGACAGTCAGATCCGGAAAATCCAGAATCTTATAAGTGATATATATGCCCAGGGCCATGATCGTGTAGATAAAGCCCTGTTCTAAGACGCTGATGACTAGTGCCATGAAGTGATACTCCTTTCAATGTGACCTGAGTCGGATTACTTCTGTGTGGACTTTGAGATGGAGTCAAAGACCTGAGCGGAGCTGTCGTTTAAATACTCGTCCGGTACGGTGATGTTGAGCTTCTTAGCGACAGCGGTGTTGATGAATACGCTAGGAGCGGTGATTGTCTCAAACTTGAGATCGGAAGCTTTCGCTTCGCCCTTTAAGACCTTGGCTGCCATAGCGCCGGTCTGCTGACCGAGCTTATAATAGTCAAGACCTTCACAACCCACGCATCCTGCCTTGACCTGGTCAATCTCGGAACCGAAGACCGGGATGCCTGCCTTGTTGGCTGCATCAAGCTCTGCGGAGAGGGCTTGTACGACGGTGTTATCGGTCAGGTTGGAGATGCAGTCTACCTTGGAAGCAAGGTTTGTGGCAGCCATAGGTACGTCAGAGAGCTGGCTGATCGGGGAATCCACGATCTCGAAGTTATATTTCGGCGCCAGTTTCTTATAGATAGCGATGGTAGAATCTGAATTGGTCTCCGAAGATGTGTGAAGGATACCGATCTTCTTGGCATCTGGCAGGAAGGCACGGATCATCTTCAGCTGCTCCTCAACCGGAAGGGCATCGGAGGTTCCTGTGATATTGCCGACGGAACTTCCGTCATCCTTGGCAAGCTCGGCTGCGACTGGATCGGAAACTGCGGTGTAGATCACAGGGATATCGCCGGTTTTTGTAGAGTTATAGGCGGACATGGCGGCCGGAGTTGCGATGGCGCAGATCAGGTTATATTTTTTTTGCACGAAGTTGTCAGCGATGGTCGCTGCCGTGCTGGTATCGGCATTGGCATTTTGAAGGTCAATCTTAAGATTCTTGCCTTCCACATATCCGGCAGACTTTAATCCGTCTACGAAACCTTCCCGGCAATCATCAAGAGATCCATGCTGGGCGAACTGAGAGATACCGACTGTGATCGTATCGCCGCCGGCAGCGGTGGAAGCATCTGAAGAGCTTGTGCTCTTGCTTGAACCGCAGGCTCCTAAAGATATAGCGCAAACTGCCGCGAGAATCAGTGCTAATATTTTCTTTTTCATAACATTTCCTCCTTAGATAAAATAAAAAAAGTCCCAGACAAATATAGTCTGAGACGATAAAACAATCCTCATTTACCGCGGTGCCACTCAGTTTACCGGCCATCACCGGTCACTCAATCGCTGTGCCTCAAAAGTCCATTCACCCGACTCCCACCTGCCGCAATCTCACCATCTGCGGCTCTCTGATCGGCTTTTCCACCGGGCTACTACTCTTTCTCATCGGCCTCTTCATTTAACTTAGTCGAATATAGCATTTTGGGAATATAAAGTCAATGGGGATTTGAAAATATTGCGGGTATAGTCATAAGATGATATAATTAAGTTATAACGGAGGTGAGTAAATCCATGATGCTAAAGGAAGATATCAGGCCATCTGCTGACCTGAGGAATCACTATAAAGAAATATCAAAACAATGCAGAGAAGGAAAGGAGGCTGTGATCATCACGGTTAACGGTCGAGGAGATACTGTCTCTCTTTCCTATGAAAACTATCAGAGCATGAAAGCAAGGCTGGCATTATTAGAAACGTTAGCGATGGCTGAGGAGGACGTCAGGGATGGCAGGGTGGCAGCAATCAAGGACACATTTGATGACCTGAGAGAGATTCTCGCGGAGGGAAGGTCATGATTTACCAGGTGGTTCGTACCGACACGGCGGATGCCGGGATCCGCCAAATTGTTTTATATATCGCGGAGAACTTTGGCAGGGATATAGCGTTGGTCCGACTGGATGAGCTGGAGGAAAGCATTCTGGCCCTGGGAGATAATCCATATCTGGGATCGATTCCGAGTAATCTCATTCTGAAAAGGCAGGGATTTCGTGTGCTGATTCTAAAAAAAGATCTCGCCTTTTATAAAATTGATGAGACTTTGAAAAAGGTTATCATTTACGCAGTGATGGACCAGAGACAAGATTATCTCAGTATTATACGGGGATTATAGAAGGGGTAAATACATATAGTAAAATTTATTTATATGTTATGTATCACAAAAATTTAAAATAGACCAGGAATAAGCTCCTTTAATACGAATTCCAGATTCTTTTGAAAAGATAATTATCGTAAAGCAGAATATGAAGCCATGGATCAATGATAATGGAATCACTTCATCTCGCGATGGTAATCAAACGAAAACATAATCGTTGTATTACCGTCGCGTCTGTGATATGATTAATATAATAATCGAAGGACGTGATACACTGTGAAAGAAAATAAAACTTTAGAATGGAAAGAACAAGTTACGAATTCATTTTTGAAGACGGTTAGTGCGTTTGCAAATTTTGGTACAGGGAAGGTGCTATTTGGGATTAGAGACAATGGTGAGGTTTGTGGTATTGTTGATACTGCAAAATCATGTCTCGATATTGAAAATAAGATCAATGACAGTATTACGCCGAAACCAGATTTCGAACTTTCTGTAAATTCTAAAACTAACGTTATTACACTGAAAGTATTTGAGGGACGATATAAGCCCTACCTGTATAAGGGGAAAGCTTATAGGAGAAGTGATACAGCGACGATTGCTGTAGACCAGTTGGAGCTTATGCGGCTGACCCTAGAAGGCAGCAATATATATTATGAACAATTAGAATATCATACGACTAAGGATCTTACTTTCCATTTTTTTGAGAGTAAGGTGAAAGAAACACTTGGAATCTCAGGCCTCTCTGAGGATATTCTGAGGACTTTTGGGTTCTATACTGAAGAAGGGAAGTGGAATAATGCAGCAGCATTATTTGCGGATAAGAATCATTTCTATGGAATTGACTGTGCGAGATTCGGTGACAGTATCAATGTGATCTTAGACAGAGAGACATTTTCTGGCTGCTCGATTCTGGAACAATATGATAAAGTGGTTGACATGTTCCAAAAATATTATCAATATGAAGAGATAGAAGGGATCAGCCGTGTGCAGAAGGAACTGATTCCGGAGGAGGCATTCAGAGAAGCTGTTGCGAATGCATTAGTCCATAGGACGTGGGATATCAATTCTCATATCAGGGTATCTATGTATCCAGACAGAATAGAGATATCATCATCAGGAGGCTTGCCAAAAGGTATTACAAAAGAAGAATATTTATATGGAAATATATCCAATTTAAGAAATCCAATTATTGGGAACGTCTTCTTTAGATTGCATTATATTGAAATGTTTGGAACAGGAATTCGAAGAATTATGGAGTCTTATCGAGGATATACAAAACAACCCGTTTTTCATATCACAGAGAATACTATTACTATAGTTCTTCCTCTTCAACAGACAGATTTCCATGTTGATACTCAGGAAAAGATGATCTTAGATGTTTTAAAGGGAAGCCGGATATTATCGAGGAAAGAAATCGAAGAAGATTTAGGCTGGAGCAAAGATATCACCATCAGAGTACTGAATAGGCTGATAGAAAAAGATTATGTAAGGGCAATTGGAAAAGGCAGAGGAAGAAAATATACTTTGCGATAATTTGATAAGTTAGTATATAAGCTGCATCGTCTCCATCACCCTCACCTGCCTTTGGCTGATATGTAGCAAATATGGCGATATACGGATCGGTGAGAGAGAAGCGAAGCCAAGTATGAGCCGGCTGTCGTGGCTGACCCTCTCCCTCACGGGGACGATTGCAGTCGGTATCTGTTTCTATGGAATCTCCGGACCAGTCCCTGATGTATTTATAAGATTCAGACTAATGCGATAGCCTTTTTTATATTTAGAATTTTGTCTGATAGAGGCGTTCAAATTCGTCGATCAGCCAGTCACGGAATTTTGGATGAGCAATGTTGATAAGTTCTCTTGACCGCTGTTTTAAGGTCTTACCCTTTAACTGAGCGATTCCGTATTCGGTCACAACATAATTGACATCATTTCTTGAGGTTGTGACTGCTGCTCCATGGTCAAGGAAAGGTACAATCTTGGAGATCGTGCCTCCTCTGGCAGTGGATCTTGTAGCGATAATGGCCTTTCCATCAGGACACATATTTGCGCCACGGACAAAGTCTACCTGGCCACCGATACCACTCCACTGTTTCGGGCCTATCGTCTCTGAGCAGACCTGTCCAAAGAAGTCGACCTGCATGCAGCCGTTAATAGAAACCATCTTATGGTTCTGGCAGATGATCCTTGGATCGTTGACATAGTCAATCGGCGCCATAAAAATTCCTGGATTATCATCCATGAAATCATAAAGGCGTCTTGTTCCCATGGCAAAGGTGCAGACCATCAGTTTCTCGTTAATTCCCTTCTTTTTTCCAGTGAGGACGCCTTTTTCTACCAGAGGAACGATAGAGTCTGAGAGCATCTCACTGTGAAGCCCCAAATCTTTCTTATTGTCTAAAAAGAGAAGAACAGAGTCTGGGATCGCTCCGATCCCAAGCTGCAGAGTACTTCCATCATCGATCAGGGAGGCGCAGTTTTCTCCTATCGTGCGCTCAATGTCTGTAATCTTTGTAGGTGGCTCTTCAATTAGAGGACGGTTCGTCTCTACGATATAGTCAACATCCGAGACATGAAAAAAACAATTTCCAAGAGAACGAGGACACTGGGCATTGGCCTCGATAATAACAGTTTTCGCCTTTTTAATGGCAGCTTTGGCATAATCTACAGAGATACCAAGACTCATAAAGCCATGCTTGTCCGGTCTTGAAGCCTGGAAGATAGCGACGTCTAATTTTAATGTTGTATCAAAAAGCTTTGGGGTTTCAAAGAAGAAGCCAGGAGTATAATCTCCTCGAGGTCCGTTCACAGCTTCTCTGGTCTGTGTGGCAGCACAGAAGGTATTATGGTGAAAATATCTGGCATTCTCAGGACGGCAGTATTCTGCCTTACCTTTGGCGATATAGTGGACAATCTCCACATCACGGTAGGCTTCTTTGTTGGCTACGAGGGCATCTGTTATAGGCAGTGCCTCTCCTGCAGCATGGGAGAAAATGATTCGGTCTCCTGATTTGATATGTGTGACAGCCTCTTCGGCAGTAACACATTTTCTTCTGTAATCTTCTTTCCAATCCATCTATGGTTCCTCCTTTAGAGTATTCTTAAAAAATGCTTATAAGTTCTTCCATCCGAATCTTATGATAAAAATGATGATGGAAACGATCGTGATCGCTTCAAGAACGATTCCTGAGATGGAGAATATGAGAATATCATAAATGATCCATGCAGGACTGAGGACAAAAAGCCTTAATAATCTAATGACCTTTCCGTTTCCAGAACAGTTGGTCAGAGTTGTCACGATAGAGCATACACAGGGAAGAATACTTCTCATTCCTTCCCAGGAATAGAGGCTTAAGGCGATGATTATAAGACAGAAGATCCATTTCCATCCCTTCCATTTTGCCCATGACAGGGCAACATGGGAAGAATTTTCCTTCTTTTTACCTGCATTCATGACCAGGATGTTAGCAGCAAAGATAAACTGCATGGCACCTCCCGTATAACCACCCAGCAGGCAGTAATGAATTCCGAAGATCACTCCGGCAAGTGCCTGGAGCAGGAGCATGTTACGGGCTTTCTTTGCCTGGAAAGCCAGTGTGTTGACTGCTGTGGCAGCAAAGCCGATTATCTGAATAAAGATCATCATGATATAGAAACCCCTCTCTCACATATAAACTAATCTCATGATACACTTTTGTCTGATGTATTATTTGGCTGATTATCAGATGTTTCCAGAAAAAAACAGTGCCGCTTTCTTAGCGGCACTGCGATAGGAGGGATAAATTATATGTTATTCATGGTAGCCGATCTGGGCATTTAATACTTCATCTACTTTGACGAATTTTTCGCGGCGTTTGATAAACCACAATGATGATACCAGATAGAAGATAGTGACTGCGAACATGCTCTTACTGTAGTTTAAAAACATACCAAACAGAGCACATACAATCAATATCAGGCAGATGACTTCGATCACGGGATGTCCTGGGCACACAAAGCCATGCTTGACGATGTCAAGAGGATATAACTTCCTTGCACGAAGCATCATAATACATGTCAGTGTATAAACCATAAGCGCCGAAAATATGGAAAAGCTTACAATCTGATCCAGCATTCCGGTTGTTGCAAAGATGATGGGTACCGGAGTGAGACAGACCAAAGCTCTATATGGGGATTTGAATTTCGGATGGGTAGTACCGAAAAGTTCGGGAAGCATACCATCACGGCTCATGACATATAACGCTTTTGCGGAATCGCTGATACATCCGTTAGCACTTGCGATGCAAGATAACATAGTACAGACGAATAATATAGCTGCAACAACAGGTTTTCCTGTATTGACTGCTGACTCATAAAGCGGATAAACAGAATCGCTTAGTTTGTCTGCCGGAATCATACCAGAACATATAAACCAGGTTGCAATACCTCCGATGCATAAAGTGATAAGACCGATGATTGCACCTAATGGGAGCGTCTTCTTCGGATTCTCACACTCATCGGTGACCATGGCAGTTCCTTCGATTCCAAGGAAGAACCAGCAGGAGAACTGCAGGGCAGCGAAGATTCCAAGTTTACCAAAAGGAAGACCATTGGAGTATTCGCTGAGACGGATCAATGAATCATGCGGGCTGTAGAACTTTGTCGAGAATAATAAGATCAGCACACCAGCAAAAGCGATCACTGTGATGACGAGGTTCAAGGTTAAGGTTCCGTAGGTACCGTGGTAATTTACATAAGTAAGTGCTAAAACGGTAAGAATAAGAAACGGAATGACCTGTACATCCGGAATGATAGATTTTAAAAGCTGACCTACGACTAAAGCGTCTGCAGCTTCCAACATGGAGTACTGCATGAACATCATAAGTCCGACATTGAATCCACCAAGTGGTCCTAACAGGTGGTTGGCCATCGCGTACTGTCCGCCGGATCCCGGGATGATATTTGCCATCTCTGATGTCATAAATACGATCATCAGATACATCAGGGCGATAATCGGAATACCGATCAGGGCACCGGTCGTACCTCCAATTTTGATACTAGAGTTCCAGCCCATGAACTCCCCGACAAGTACGATACCAACTCCAAGGGCCCACACATGAGGCACTTTGAGTTTTTTATCCATTCTGCTGTGGCCTCCACTCCTGGACAGCGCTTGCCTTATCTTCCTTTAACATTCTTTCTGTTTTGATGAAATCACCAAAAAGTTTTACACCAAAAAATACGGAAGCAGCTACTGCGAAAAGATTAATGATTGTTGCCATTGTTGTTCTCCTTTCTCTGATTGAGATCCTTGATACTGTGTTTTACTAAGAAAATGATATAAAAAAGTATTGCTCCAAACACTATGATCACGGCGACAGGATTTACACGATAGCCTGATGCCGGAGCAACTACATCATTCTTTGAGATCAGCATCGCAAATAACAATACGATGAGACACCATATTAATACGAAAATGGTATCAAAAAATGTTGATAATTTCATTGCTAACCTCCAGGATTGTACTTTGGAAAATTCTTGAAATTGTATCTTGAATGCGTTGCAATTTTATCTTACACTTGTGATTTAATAAAAATATTCAAATTTTCTTTTTAATTTTTCTAAAACTCAGATGTTCCACCTAATAACTTACAGACTGATTGACGTTATGATATTCTAGGATTGATTTATCTAGAATTGATTTATTTGGATTGATTTAATAGGAAAAGAGGGAAATATATGAGGGGATTAGGAACACTTGCTAATGTTACTTTGATCATTATTGGTGGACTGATTGGATATTTTTCAGGGAGCAAACTTCCTAAAAGAAGTCAGGAAACACTAATGTTAGCTAATGGAGTGGCAGTCCTGTTTATTGGGGTTGCCGGAGCCATGGCAGGGATGCTTAAAGTGCAGGGAAGGGATCTGACAACCAGTGGGACCCTGATGATGACAATCTCCCTAGCTTTGGGATCTGTGATCGGAGAACTTATTGATATCGATGGCAAGATGGAAAAGTTTGGAGAATGGTTGAAAAGGAAGACAGGCAATGCAAAAGATAGAAGATTTGTCGATGGCTTCGTAAGTTGCTCTCTTACGGTCTGTGTCGGGGCGATGGCAATCATTGGTTCTATCCAGGATGGAATCTCCGGGGACCATTCGGTCCTGATCGCCAAGGGGATTCTTGACTTTGTAATCGTCTTGGTGATGACTGCCTCCCTTGGAAAGGGATGCATTTTTTCTGCGATTCCAGTAGGAATCTTTCAGGGACTCGTGACTTTACTTGCTGTATTTTTAGAGCCGATCATCACAAAGTCAGCGCTTACTGATTTATCTCTTGTGGGATCAATCTTGATTTTTTTAGTCGGAGTTAATCTGGTATGGGACCGCAAGATCAGGGTGGCTAACATGCTTCCGGCTGTCCTGATCGCTGCACTTTGGTCTTATATCTTTTAATAAGTAGGAGGAGATACACCGATGGATTTGGATATTTCTGTAAAACAGAAGCAGGTATTGTCTGCACAGATGATACAGACGATGAAGATTCTGCAGATGAATTCCATGGAATTAGAGAATTATATTAATGAACAGTCTATGGAGAATCCAATGCTCGTTCTTGATGAACCCGAGAAAAGAGATATAGGTAAGGAGGAACTTGACCGCGAGCGGAAATTAGAGTGGTTAGAATCTACGGATCTGCAGAACAGAGTTTATTATCAATATGACAGTGCAAGCTCTAATCCTGAAGAGCAGTGGCAGGATATTGGGAAAAAAGAGGAGAACCTTTCGGAGTATCTGAAATCCCAGATTATCAATGAATATTACAGCAGCAGGGATCGTAAGATCATTGATTATCTGATCGACAGTCTTGACTCCAGTGGATACTGTAAAGAAGATCTTGCGGAAGTAGCCAGGCTTTTCGGAGTAGATGAGGAACACGTTAAAAAAATACTTTCTAATATACAGAATCTTGATCCAGCGGGAGTAGGGGCGAGAGATCTTAAGGAATGTCTATTACTTCAGTTAGAAAGAATCCCAGATCATAATAAGAATACTGAGACGATCATTCAGGATTATATTATCCAGGTAGGAAGGAATCATCTGAAAGTGATTGCAGATGGGATGAATATTAGTCTAGAAGAGGTTTCCCGATGTGTGAAAGAGATCAAAAAGCTGAATCCAAAACCTGGCAATTCTTTTAACGACAGAGATCATTTCCACTATATAAGTCCAGATATTGTTGTGGTAAAGCTGCCTGACTATTTTGACATTCTCTTGAATGAATATCAGTATCCCAAATTTCACATCAGTTCTTATTATAAAAAACTCTCGGAGACTACAGAGGATGCGGAGACGAAAAATTATCTGAAGGATAAGCTTAATGACGTAGAAAAACTGCAGGATAATATTACATATCGGTCTTCAACTATTGCACGGGTTGCAAAAGATCTGGTGAGGAGACAGCAGGATTTCTTTCTATATGGTCCTGGCCATAAGAAACCGATGAAGCTTAAGGATCTTGCGGAAGATCTCAGACTTAACATTTCTACGATTAGCAGAACTTTAGCGAATAAATACCTGCAGTGTTCCTGGGGGGTCTATCCACTGTCTTATTTCCTGACTTCTTCTGTGGACAATAGTTCAAAAAAGGAGCAGACCAAGGACGACATTATCGAGAAAATGAAAGAGATCATTATGAAGGAGAATAAGAAGAAACCTTATAGTGATCAGCAAATCTGTGAACTGCTGGAAAGTGAGGACATTCACATTTCCAGAAGAACTGTGGCAAAATACCGGAAGATAGCAAATATACCGGATAAAGCTGGAAGAAGGGCTTTTTAGCCTAAGAATCATTCATTCAAGATGCACAGGCTTAGACGAAAAAATGATAAGAAATTATGAAAATAAGCCAAACGGATATAGTGAATTACGATTATGATAATACCATAAAGTTTAGCGAATTAGAATCTGGTTTGAAAAATCAAATTCACTTGTATTTAAGGAGGAACTGTAATGTCTAAGAAAGTTATTATGGATGGTAACGAAGCTGCGGCATATATCTCATATGCATTCACAGAAGTAGCTGGAATCTATCCTATCACACCATCTTCTCCGATGGCTGAGCATGTCGATGACTGGGCAGCTAATGGAAAAAAGAATATTTTTGGAGAGCCAGTAGAAGTTGTTGAGATGCAGTCTGAGGCAGGAGCTTCCGGATCTGTACATGGTGCTCTTCAGTCCGGAGCATTAACTACTACATACACAGCATCTCAGGGATTATTACTTATGATTCCTAACATGTACAAGATTGCTGGTGAGATGCTCCCTGGTGTATTCCATGTATCTGCACGTACCTTAAGTGCACATGCACTTTCCATCTTCGGTGATCATTCCGATGTTATGGGTGTAAGAAGCACAGGATTTGCAATGCTTGCTTCTTCTTCCCCTCAGGAAGTTATGGATCTTGGTGCTGTAGCTCATCTTTCCGCAATCCACTGCAGAATGCCAGTACTTCATTTCTTCGATGGATTCAGAACATCTCATGAGATTCAAAAGATCGATGCACTTGACTATGAAGATATGAAACCATTAATCGATATGGATGCATTAAGAGCATTCCGTAAGAATTCACTTAACCCAGAGCATCCTGCAACAAGAGGAACAACAGTTAACCCTGATATCTTCTTCCAGACAAGAGAGGGTCTTAATACAAGACTCAGCAAGATCCCAGATGCAGTTGAGTATTACATGCAGCAGATCAATCAGCTTACAGGAAGAGATTACCATCTGTTCGAGTACTATGGTGCTGATGATGCAGAAAGAGTTATCATCCTGATGGGTTCTGCTACAGAGACAGCAAAAGAGACAATCGATTACCTTGTAAAACAGGGTGAGAAAGTCGGAATGGTTATCGTTCATTTGTATCGTCCATTCTCTGCAGATCATTTCTTAAAGGTTATTCCTACAACTGCTAAGAAGATCGCAGTATTAGATAGAACAAAAGAGCCTGGTGCAGAGGGCGAGCCTTTATACCAGGATGTCTGTACAACATTTAAAGAAAGAGGAATTGATATTCCAGTTGTTGGCGGACGTTACGGCTTAAGCTCCAAGGATACAACTCCTGCTCAGATCGCAGCAGTATTCGAGATGTTGAAGAGCAATCAGCCTAAGAATAACTTCACGGTTGGTATCGTTGATGATGTTACATTTACATCCATTCCAGTTGGTAGTGACATCAACACAACTCCTGAGGGAGAGACAAGTGCTGAGTTCTGGGGACTTGGTTCTGATGGTACTGTTGGTGCTAACAAGAACTCCATTAAGATCATCGGAGATGCAACAGATATGTACTGCCAGGCATACTTCGTATATGATTCTAAGAAGTCAGGCGGTCTGACACAGTCTCACTTAAGATTTGGACAGAACCCAATCCGTTCCCCATATCTGATCCAGGCTGCAGATTTTGTAGCATGCCATAACCCATCTTATGTTGATAAGTATGATATGGCTAAGAACCTGAAAGACGGCGGAGTATTCCTCTTAAACTGTGGATGGGATATGCAGGGTCTCGAGGAGAACCTTCCAGCTTCCATGAAGCGTACTCTTGCTAAGAAACATGCTAAGTTCTACACGATCGATGCTATCAGCATTGCAAGAGATCTTGGACTTAGAAACAGAACAAATACAATCTTACAGGCTTCCTTCTTCAAGTTAACAGGTGTTATCCCGATCGATAAGGCTGTTGAGGAGATGAGAGATAAGATCTACAAATCCTACTTCAAGAAGAAAGGCCAGAAAGTCGTTGATATGAACTGGGCAGCGATCGACCATGGCTTAAATGAGCTCCATGAGATCACAATTCCAGAAAGCTGGGCTACCGCTGAGGATGCACCAGTTAACAGAAATGTACCAGACTTCATCAGAGAGATCGTTGACCCAATGAACGCTCAGGAGGGTGATGCTCTTACTGTCAGCCAGATGACAAAATACGGTCTGGAAGATGGTACATGGCCAGCAGGAACTTCTAAATATGAGAAACGTGGAGCAGCAGTTGATGTTCCAGAGTGGGATCCTGCAAAGTGTATCGGATGTAACCAGTGCTCACTTGTTTGTCCACATGCAGCAATCCGTCCAATCCTTGTAACTGCAGATGAGAAGGCAGCAGCTCCAGCTGGATTTGAGACAAAGAAAGTTAACGGCAAGGGAATGGAGAATTATGAGCTGAGAATTCAGGTATCTCCATATGATTGTACCGGATGTGGCAGCTGTGTCAATGTCTGCCCGGTTAAGGACAAAGCTCTTGTTATGAAACCACTTGCTACTCAGCTTGAGGAAGCACCACGTTGGGAGTATGCAGTAGAAAAAGTTGAGATCAAGAAAGATGTTGCTAATAACAAGTCTATCAAGAATTCTCAGTACTTAAAACCATACTTCGAGTTCTCCGGAGCATGTGCAGGATGTGGAGAGACTCCATATATCAAGCTTGTAACACAGCTCTTCGGTGACAGAATGTACATCACTAATGCATCTGGATGTTCTTCCGCATACGGTGGATCAACACCATCATCACCTTACACAACAGATAAGAAGGGATTCGGTCCTTCTTGGGCAATGTCTCTGTTCGAGGATAACGCTGAGTATGCTTATGGATATCTGTTAGGTCAGGGTGCTGTTAAGAGAGAGCTTCTCAGCACAGTTCAGAAGTTAGCAGACAAGGGTATTGCAGTTGATGCTGCAAATGCTTACCTTGAGAAGCATATGGATGCTGAGGTAAGTAGAGAAGTAAGTGATAACCTCTTAGAGGCAATTAAGAATGAGACATGCGAGGAAGCAGATTTCATTCGTCAGAATAAAGAGTTCCTTTCCAAGAAGAGTGTATGGGCATTCGGTGGAGACGGATGGGCATACGATATCGGTTACGGTGGATTAGACCACGTACTTGCTTCTGGCAAGGATATCAATGTGTTAGTTCTTGATACTGAGGTATATTCCAATACAGGTGGACAGGCTTCTAAGTCTACAGAGACAGCAGCTATCGCTAAGTTTGCAGCTGGTGGTAAGGAGACAAAGAAGAAAGACCTTGGTATGATGGCAATGAGCTATGGATATGTATATGTAGCACAGGTTGCATTAGGAGCTGATCCTAACCAGACATTAAAGGCTATCCGTGAGGCTGAGGCTTATGATGGACCTTCACTGATCATCTGCTATTGCCCATGTATCGAGCATCATATGAAAGCTGCTATGGGACTTTCCATCACAGAGGAGAAGAAGGCAGTTGAGGCTGGATACTGGCATCTGTATCGTTACAACCCAGATCTTAAGAAGGAAGGTAAGAATCCATTTACCTTAGATTCTAAAGAGCCTACTGGAAACTTCCAGGAGTTCCTCATGGGTGAGAACAGATTCGGTTCCCTGAAACTTTCCTTCCCAGAGAAAGCTGACAGACTCTACGAGAAGGCAGAGCGTGATGCTAAGGAAAGATATGAGAACTATGTCAGACTGACAAAGAACTTCTAATCGAACCTTTTTAAATCAATATTTATATATTATCCCAAAGATAGGAAATGCAGAAAATGTGTGACAGAAGCCTGCCATACATTTTCTGCCCTTTGATAAAGGGATTTGTTACACATTTTTTACCTATTGGTAATCCATAATAGGAGGTACACAAATGCCATTAATGACAGGCGACGAGTACGTTGAGAGCTTAAGAAAACTTAAAACACGTATCTATATGTTCGGTAAAAAAATTGATAACTGGGTTGATGATCCAATTATCCGCCCATCAATTAACGCAGTAAAAGCTACTTATGATCTGGCACAGGATCCTGAGTATGAAGATCTTATGACAGCAACATCAAGTCTTACAGGTCATAAGATCAACCGTTTCAACAATCTTCATCAGTCTGCAGCAGATCTTGTAAAGAAGGTTAAGATGCAGAGACTTCTTGGACAGAAGACAGCATCCTGCTTCCAGCGTTGTGTAGGAATGGATTCCTTTAACGCTGTATTCTCTACAACATATGAGATTGATAAGAAATATGGTACCAAGTATCATGAGAACTTCAAGAAATTCCTTACATTTGTTCAGGATAACGATCTGATTGTCGATGGTGCTATGACTGACCCTAAGGGTGACAGAGGTCTTGCTCCACACGCACAGGAAGATCCTGATATGTTCGTACATGTTGTTGAGCAGAGAGAAGATGGTATTGTCGTAAGAGGAGCTAAGGTTCATCAGACAGGTTCTATCAACTCTCACTGGCACATTATCATGCCTACTCAGTCCATGAGAGAGGAAGATAAAGATTACGCAGTATCCTTCGCTATCCCAAGTGATGCAGAGGGTGTATACATGGTATATGGCCGTCAGTCCTGTGACACCAGAAAGTTAGAAGGATCCCAGATTGATGTTGGAAATCCAAAATACGGCGGACAGGAAGCTTTAGTAGTATTTGATGATGTATTCGTACCAAATGAATATGTCTTCATGAATGGAGAATATGATTTCTCTGGAATGCTTGTTGAGCGTTTCGCTGGTTATCATCGCCAGTCTTATGGTGGATGTAAAGTAGGTGTTGGTGATGTTCTTATCGGAGCTGCTGCACTTGCTGCTGAGTATAATGGGTGTGAGAGAGCTTCCCATATCAAGGATAAGCTTATTGAGATGACTCACTTAAATGAGACGTTATATTGCTGTGGTATCGCTTGTTCTGCAGAAGGACAGCCTACACAGGCTGGAAACTATCAGATTGATCTTCTTCTCGCAAACGTATGTAAGCAGAATGTTACACGTTTCCCATATGAGATCGTAAGACTTGCTGAGGATATTGCAGGTGGACTTATGGTTACAATGCCATCTGATAAAGACTTCCAGTCTGATCTGGTTGTTGGTAAGAATGGACAGACTATCGGTGATGTCTGCAACAAGTTCTTTGCCGCTCATGAGAAAGACACTGTCAAACGTCAGAAGATCATGAGATTCCTTGAAAATATGTGCTTAGGCGCTGCTGCAGTCGGATATCGTACCGAGTCTCTTCATGGTGCAGGTTCACCACAGGCTCAGCGTATCATGATTTCCCGTCAGGGTAATATCCAGGGTAAGAAGCAGCTTGCAAAGGATATTATTGGAATTGACTAATCGTATATGATTTCTATGCAGGCTGCCATCTTTATGACAGCCTGCTTTTGTGACTAGCATTTATCTATTAATGTAAAAATGAAGGAGGTACCCTATGTACCAGATTCTTAAAAAAGGGACATTGAACGAGGTCGTAGACCTTATGGTCATTAAGGCTCCGTTCGTAGCCAGAAAATGTGAGCCAGGCCAGTTCATCATCATCCGTGTGGATGAAGATGGCGAGCGAGTACCGCTTACTATTACAGATTATGACAGGGAAGAAGAGACTGTTACCATCATCTACCAGAAGGTCGGATACTCTACCAAGTTATTAGCTACTAAGGAAGAAGGAGATTACGTTGCTGACTTTGTAGGACCACTCGGTTCCCCGTCCCCTCTGAATAAGGATGCCAAAAGAGTTATTGGTATCGGCGGCGGTGTCGGATCCGCACCTCTTTACCCACAGCTTCGTAAATTAGCTCAGATGGGTGTACATGTAGACGCTATCTTAGGTGGTAAGAGTGCAGAGTATGTCTTACTAGTTGATAAGTTCCGTGAGTTCTGTGACAACGTATACATCGCAACAGACGATGGAAGTCTTGGAACTAAGGGATTCGTCACCAACGTACTCCAGGATCTCTTAGATAAAGGGGAGAAGTATGATGAGTGCATCACGATTGGACCTCTTATCATGATGAAGAATACCGTAAAGGTTACCAAGCCGGCAGGCCTTCCTACCATGGTATCCTTAAACCCTATCATGATCGACGGAACTGGTATGTGCGGCGGATGTCGTGTCACAATCGATGGCGAGACTAAGTTCGCATGTGTCGATGGACCAGACTTTGATGGATTCAA
>JAXJRI010000184.1:0-21268 GCA_036310685.1 Lachnospiraceae bacterium
ACGCTCTTTATTTATTACTAGCACTCATTTGAAATGAGTGCTAATTTTCTCTTGACTTTACCTTCCCATGATACTAAAATCTTTAATATTTAGGTATAAGAAATATTACTTAAGTGATTGTGGGAGTCGCAAAGTGACGGAACAATCCGTAGTCATTTGTGACAACCACCTCGAAATAAACGATAAGTAAAGATAAAGGAGATGTATTAATTATGGCAAAGCAGGGAAGTCTTTCAATTACTAGTGAGAACATTTTCCCAGTTATTAAAAAATGGCTCTATTCTGATCACGATATCTTTATTCGTGAGTTAGTCAGCAATGGCTGTGATGCCGTCACTAAGCTGAAAAAGCTAGAAGGCATCGGTGAGTATGAGGCACCGGAAGGTAACGAGTACCGTGTTGATGTCATTATCAGTCCAAAAGATAAGACCATGCGCTTTATCGATAATGGTATCGGTATGACTGAGGATGAAGTCAATGAATATATCAACCAGATCGCATTTTCTGGTGCAGAAGCATTCTTAGCTGAATATAAAGACAAGACAGACGATGACCAGATCATCGGACATTTCGGTTTAGGTTTCTACTCTGCATTCATGGTAGCTGATAAGGTTACGATCGATACTTTATCCTACAAGGATGGCGCAAAAGCTGTTCACTGGGAGTGTGATGGCGGAACAGAGTACACGATGGAAGACAGTGACCGCACAGCACGCGGTACTGAGATCACTCTCTACTTGAATGATGACAGCATCGAGTTCTCTAACGAGTACAAGTGCCGTGAGGTTCTCGACAAATATTGCTCCTTCATGCCAGTTCCAATCTTCTTAACCGACGAGGATCGTCTGAAAGAGGAAGAGGCTAAGAAGGCTGAGGCGGAAGCGAAAGCTACTGAGGAGAAAGAGGAAGCTAAGACCGAGACCGCTGAGGGCGAGGACCATGAGGTTGAGCTCGACGAGGGAGAAGACGAGGAGAAGGATGAGGAGCCAAAGGAGAAGCCGATTAATGAGATTCATCCTCTCTGGACAAAGCATCCAAACGAATGCACCGATGAGGAGTACAAGGACTTCTATCGCAATGTATTCCATGACTACAAGGAGCCTCTCTTCTGGATCCATCTGAACATGGATTATCCATTTAACTTAAAGGGTATCCTTTACTTCCCTAAGATTACAAATCGTTACGAGAACATCGAGGGTACTGTAAAGTTATATAACAACCAGGTATTCATCGCTGATAACATCAAGGAAGTTATCCCTGAGTACCTGCTCCTCTTAAACGGATGTATCGACTGCCCAGATCTTCCTCTTAACGTATCAAGATCTGCTCTGCAGAATGATGGATTCGTTAAGAAGATCTCTAATTACATCACGAAGAAGGTTGCTGATAAGCTTTCTGGCATGTGCAAGACAGACCGTGAATCTTATGAGAAATACTGGGACGATTTAAGCCCATTTATCAAATATGGTTGTATCCGTGATGACAAGTTCAATGAGCGTATGAAAGACTATATCATCTTCAAGAACATGGAAGGCAAGTACGTTACTCTTCCAGATTATCTGGATGCCGGCAAGGAGAAACATCCGAACCAAGTATTCTACATCACAGATGAGGTTGCACAGTCTCAGTACATCAACATGTTCAAGAGCCAGGATATCGATGCCATCTATCTGACTCACCTGATCGATGAGAACTTCATCACTTACCTTGAGCAGAGAAATCCGGACGTCAAGTTCTTCCGTATCGACTCTGACCTTACCGATATCTTCAAGGAGGACCTCGATGAAGAGGAGGCAAAGGAGAAGACAGACGAGCTCGCTGAGATCTTCAAGAAGGCAACTGGTGAGGAGAACCTGATCTTAAAGGTTGAGAAGTTAAAGGACGACAGCACTCCTGCTATGATCACTGTTGCTGAGCAGACCAGACGTATCTCTGAGATGATGAGAATGTATGGTATGGAGCAGAGCAACACTGGTATGGGTGCCCAGGGTGAGACCTTAGTATTAAATGTCAATAACAGCCTGGTACAGTTCGTGCTTGAGAATAAGGATAACGAGAACACACCTGTGATCTGCCAGCAGATCTACGATCTTGCAAGACTGGCTAACCATCCATTAAAGCCAGAAGAGATGACCGCATTCGTCAATAGATCCAACAAGATCTTAGGCATCTTAACAAAATAATTAACCGTAGTTTTACAACATTCAAAGCCCGCTGCAATTTTTCCATGCAGCGGGCTTTATGCAATTATGTCGATTTCAGCTAAATGTGAAATCGTTTTCGCTGGCTTAATTACTGGTTATTGTAGTTGTAAAAGAATGGATTCTCATTGTTCTGGTTCTCATAATCATCCCCAAAGAAGTATTCGAATGGGTCCGTCTGCTCACTGTTATCATTACCATATCCATACTGGCTGCTGCCATTATTGTTGTTCTGGTTATTCTGACCGTTCTGATCACTCTGACCATTCTGGTTATTCTGACTATTCTGACTATTCTGGCCATTCTGGTTATTCTGACTATTCTGGCCATTCTGATTCTGACTCTGCTTGCTTTCTGTTGAAGTGTCTGCCTCGCTCTTCTTGCCAAGCTTCACTTCTAAGGTCTTCTTCTTATAGGTACCGTTCTGGTCAGCACGTTTGACTGTGATGCTTACCTTGGTTCCTGCTTTCTTTCTGGCGATCTTGGACTGAAGTCCTTCCATAGTAGATACGGAGTTGCCCTCAAACTCAACGATGATATCACCAGCAGAGAGTCCTGCCTCCTCGGCTGGGGATCCCTTTACGACACGGACAACATAAATACCGTTTGGAAGGCTGTATGCCTGTGCGTATCCAGAATCAATCGTTCTTCCGTAGATACCAAGATATCCTGCCTCTGCGGCACTGACGTTGGAAGAATTCATGAGATCTGTCAGCTCTTCTTTGGCTTTGGAGATTGGGATGGCATATCCCATACCCTCGACGGAAGTATCAGCAAGCTTAGCATTGTTGATACCAACAACCTCTCCGTTTGTGTTAATCAGGACTCCGCCACTGTTTCCAGGGTTAATCGCCGCATCGGTCTGAATCAAAGTCATGGTTCCATCCTGGAAGGATACCTTACGGTTAGTTGCACTGACAACACCTGTGGTAACTGACTGTCCGTATCCTAAAGCATTACCGATGGCAATAACTGACTGTCCTACCTCTAAGTTATCGGAACTTCCTAAAGTAGCAATCTTGATACTCTTTAAGGTAGACTCCTTCATATCTGCTGTATTGACAGAGATGACAGCAAGGTCAGAATCGGAATCCGTTCCGACGATCTGAGCATTCACTGTTTTTCCATCATTGAAACCAACTGTCAGGGACTTGGCTCCATTGACTACATGGTTGTTAGTCGCAATCAGAATCTTATCCTTCGTCTGGGAAATGATAAATCCTGATCCAGCTCCCTCAGTCTCCTGAGATGGTGTAAAAAAGTTTCCAGAGGATTCAATCTCACAGGTGATGGAGACAACTGCCGGCATCACCTTAGAAACGATTGCGGATACATCCGTGGTCGTTGTTCCAGAGCCTGTACTCTTTGAAGTATCAGTCTTTGTATCTGAAGTAGATAATGTCGCGTCAATCTTCTGAGAAGGTTTAATCTGATTGGAGACCATGTTCACACCGGAGAATGCACATCCTGCTACTAATCCGAAGACCAGTCCGGAGGCAACTACCTTAGCTGCAAACTTACCGCCCTTCTTATGATCGTTATTACGTCTGCCTCCGCTGTAATAAGAATCTCCCTGGCTACCGCCATCATAATGATATCTCTGGCTGCCATCATTCTGATTTCTAAAACTATAGCTATACTCTCCACTATCAGAATCAGAAGATGTTTCCGACGCCTCCACGTCAATAATACCGTCGTCTATCTTACCATCAGAATGATATCTGGAATCATCTGATCCATATAAATTATCGTCATACATAATATGTCCTCCTCTATATAAGGTGTACACAAAAACCAAGCATACACCGATACTTCTCTTTTTCAATACAAGATAACTATATCAGTGAACTGTGAAAAATCTGTGTCACATATATGACTTAAGTGTCAAAACTCATCATCCCACCAGAGTCGCAAATCGACGGAACATTCCGTAGTCACTTTTGACCCCAACATCATCAAAATAGATATTGTAACAGAAAAGAAATTATCTTATAATAAAGTGTAATTTATTCAAATAACAAGACTATTATTGGGTGTGTCTATCGGTTTTTGTCGTTCAAAGACCAGGAGGAGCTTTATGATCAAAGAGAATCAGAAATATCTGAACCGATTTCAGGTAGTTCTCGACGCCGTTGTCATCTACGTCGCGTTCTGCCTGAGCTACTATATACGTTTTACATGTCCACTGTTTTACAACATTTTCTCAAGAATCGGATACTATCGTCTGTTCATACAGTACCAGTGGATGTTCCTTGTCATTATTCCAGTATTCTTACTCTTTAATGCCAGGTTCAATCTCTACAAACCAAGACGGTATCGTCATGCCGGGGAAGAGTACCGAAGCATCATCAAGGCAGATTCCTGTTCGATTATTCTGCTGCTGATGCTAGTCTACTTCTTCCAGATTCTTCATGTTCCGCGAAGTCTGATGCTGATGTTCTATCTGATGACTATGATTCTTACTATCTTAGAACGTTTTCTCATCCGCTGGATCTTACAGCGTACCAGAAAGGGCGGACGAAACCTCAAGCATGTGCTGATCATTGGCTACAGCCACGCTGCTGAAATGTACATCAGAAGAATCAAGCGAAACCCTCAGTGGGGATACTATATTCATGGTATCTTAGATGATAACCTGGACGAGGGCTTTGAATATAAAGATATCCCCGTTGTCGGAAAAATCTCTAATCTGGAAACGGTTTTAAGTGATAACGACTTTGATGAGGTGGCAATTACCCTGGCTCTGAAGGAGTACCACAAGCTGGAAGGAATTGTTGCAACCTGTGAGAAATCCGGAGTTCACACCAAGTTTATCCCGGATTACTATAAGTTCATCCCGACTCACCCTGTGACAGAGGATTTAGCTGGTCTTCCTGTCATTAACATAAGAAATGTCCCACTGACCAACACATTTAATAAGTTCGTTAAGCGTGCTATGGACATCTTTGGATCGATTTTTGCGATCATTCTCTTCTCACCGATTATGCTGGTGACAGCTATTCTGGTAAAGAAGAGTTCTCCGGGACCGATCATCTTCTGTCAGGAGCGTATCGGTCTTCATAACAAACCTTTCAAGATGTACAAGTTCCGCTCGATGGGTGTGCAGAAACCATCGGAGGAGAAGAAGCAGTGGACTGTCAAGGATGACCCTCGTGTCACTCCAATCGGAAAAATCATTCGAAAGACCAGTATCGATGAGCTCCCACAGCTTTTCAACGTGCTGAAAGGGGATATGAGCCTGATTGGACCACGTCCAGAACGTCCTCTGTTCGTAGAGCAGTTTAAGGAGACGATTCCACGATATATGATCAAGCATCAGGTTCGTCCTGGTATGACCGGATGGGCTCAGGTGAATGGTTTCCGTGGAGATACTTCTATTGAAGGAAGAATCCAGCATGATATCTATTATATCGAGAACTGGACCTTGGGGTTCGATATCCGCATCCTCTTCCTTACAGTATTTAAAGGTTTCGTAAATAAGAATGCCTACTAGACGCATTAGAAAAGAGTTACTATGGCAAAACATAATTCAAAGCATAACAATTCATTCCATATGCCTCCGAAACTCTCTCCAGACGAGCACTTAAGATCCGATGCGATTGAGCGGGGAAGTATTGATATTTCAGGACTGGAACGAACCAGTCAGGGCAGTAAGGCCACATCAGGGAGCAAGCATGAAAGGCGAAAAAGTTCTGCTGCTAAAAGACCTTCCCCTCGTGATATGATTCCAGATGCCATGTATGATGATGAAGATCCTTCTGAATTAGAAGCTCATCGCAGGCGTGCTGCCTCAGTCAGCTACCGCAATTCTAAGAAGAATCGAGATCACCATAGACGCTACAATCCTGATGCCAAACGAGGTCAAAAAGGCTATTACGGAGAGAATTACTATGGGCAGGCGGACCCCTTCTATGATGATCCAGGATATGAACATTATGGATATTCTGACAATTATGATATGCCGAAAAAGAGACGGAAGAAGAGACATCTCGGATGTCTGATTCCGCTGATCATTATCATGGCTGTGATTCTTGCTATTGTATACTTCCTGCTTACCATGACATTTTCTAAGACAGATCATGAGCAGCTAGATTTCGATAAGATCACAGTCAATGATGCCGATAAGAACATGAAGAAGTATCAGAACATCGCCCTGTTTGGTGTCGATGATCAGAACAACGTCATCAGTGACCGCGGCTCACGTAGCGACTCTATCATCGTTGCCAGTATCAATAAGGTAACCAAGCAGGTCAAGCTGATGTCAATCTATCGTGATACCTATGCCAGCATTGACGGTCAATACGATAAGATTAATGCAGCTTATTCTTACGGAGGCCCATCTCAGGCGGTCAATACTATCAACCGCAACCTGGATCTCAACGTTAAGGATTTTGTGACCATCAACTTTAAGGCGCTTGCCGACGCAGTCAATATCGTGGGCGGTGTTCCGCTGAAGATTGACGATGAGACTGAACTGAAAAACTTAAATGATTATATAGGAAATATGAATAAGATCAACGGTGGAGATTCTCCGAAATTTGATTCTCCAGGAACCTACACCTTTGACGGAAACCAGGCAGTTGCCTATGCCAGAATCCGTTATATGGCAGGTGGAGATCATGCCAGAGCCAACCACCAGCGTGAGGTTCTGCAGGGTATCCTGAACGGTGTGAGAACCCATCCTTGGACTGCACCTAGGTTAGTCAATGAGGTCCTGCCTCAGTGCAAGACCAGCCTATCCTCACACAAACTAGCTGCCCTCGGTATGGCAATGCCGCTCTACCACATCAAGGATTCTTCTGCATATCCATTCCATTCTGAGGATGTCCGTTATCATGGTATCTACTATGGCTTCCCACTGACTGTGAAGTCTAATGTCATTCAGGCTCATGAGTATCTCTTTGATACTAAGGACTATCAGCCGACAGATGAGTTAGATCGAATCTCAGCGAAGATCAAGTATATCACCGATGATCTTGGGCTGACGGATGAAAGGTAATATAATCACCACTTCATGCTTATGAAGGGGCGTGACAATAAAGAGAGGATATCGTGTCACTCACGGTATCCTCTCTTACTTTCTGTGTTATATCTTTGTTCTATGCAAAGTATTGTACTATTCAAAGTAATTGTACTTCGGTGCTGCCTGAACCTGGCAGGAAGCTCTCATATTTCTTCTGTTCTTGTGAAGCATGACATCCACCAGAAGCTTTCTTCCCTGCTCTACCAGATCCTGAATATCTTCATCTGTAAGCTCACAAGCATCCTCTGTTACCATATCTGCATATCCGAGTTCTAAGTAGACATCGCACATATAGCCAATCTCCTCATTGAACTCCATCTCCTCTGGATACATAGCTTCATCACTCTCTAATGGAGTGTATCCATAGGACATGAGGATTGGGATACCAAGCTCTTTGGCAAGCTTGGAAAGTGCCTCCATCAGAGGTCTCATCTCTTCTGGATCCTCTGCAGGAAGAAGATTCTCCAGATTGTCAATGATGACAACTGGCTTCTTCACACCTTCCTGAACGATAGAACTGATCAGCTCTGTGATGATGGCCCCTGCGGAAGTTGCATCACTGGAATCTGCATAATCCTCAATGGCATTCTGATCAAGAATGAAGAGATGCTCACTGATCCTTCCACGATACCAGTTAAGCTCATCTCTGAGACTGGCAATTCCATCGCCCGCAGAGCCTGACATAATCTCCATGGAGGAGACTGCCTCATCTGGATTCGTTCCACTCATCTCATAGCTCAGTCTGGAGATGGTATCAACCATGAGATCATATCTGGAAAGCTCTGTCGAGATAAAGAGGACATCGGTTCCCTTCTCTGCGGCACGGTCTGCCATCTGCTGCATAAAGATGTTCTTCAGATACTGTGGCTGAGAATCTACAAAATAGCTTCCCTTATGTAAACCGTAGCGGAGCATAGCATCAAGCTTCTTAAAGCCTGTGCTTGTAACCTGATTCTCCTGAGTATCCTTGATAAAGTCCTCAAAGCCTTCCATGAAGCTTGCTGAATTCTTGAGTACAACGTGGTTGCGGACAGATACCTGATACTTCTTGACCTCTGTCTGGCTGCTCTCTTCCTTCTGCTTCTTAAACTCTTCCTGGCGGGCCTTAGCATAGCGGTCTGCCTTCTGATCCTTATGGATAACATTTCTCTTCATACGAGAACCTGCTGGTTTCTTGAAGATTCTGTTCTCACGGCTTCTATGTCGGTAAGAACCTCTCATCTCTACCTCAATCTCCGGAGCCTCATCCTCAGGATGTCCCTCCTGTTTGGATTCTACTTCTGGCTCTTTTACCGCTTTCTCTTCCCTGGCTGGCTCTTCTTCAGATTTTGACTCTTCCGCTGCCTTAGCCTCATTGGCAACTTTGGCTTCTTCTGCCTTCTTAGCTCCCTCGGCTGCTTTGGCTTCTTCTGCCTTCCTAGCTTCCTCGGCTGCCTTAGCTTCTTCTGCCTTCTTAGTCTCCTCGGCTGCCTTAGCTTCTTCTGCCTTTTTAGCCTCCTCGGCTGCCTTGGCTTCTTCTGCCTTCTTAGCCTCCTCGGCTGCCTTAGCTTCCTCTGCCTTCTTAGCTTCCTCAGCTGCTTTGGCTTCCTCTGCCTTTCTAGCTTCCTCGGCTTTCTTAGCTGCTTCAGCCTTGGCTCTCTCGGCTTCTTCCTTGCCAATCTCTTCATCCATAGCCTGATCAAGCTCCTCAGCAAGATCATCGAAATCATCAAGATTGTCAAGGTCATCTAACTCATCATCTACTTTATCTAATTCAGACATCGCGGCTTTCTTCTTCTTGCCGCTCTCTTTCTGTTCCTGCTCCCATGCCTCAAGCTCTGTCTCAGAACCCGCTAACTCAAGAAGAAGCATATGTTTTGCTCTCTCATATACATCTCCCTCAAGTCCTAACTGGTTAAGGTTCTCTAAAGCATCGTCAATCTCAGCCTGAGTATGCTCTCCTAAAACTAACTCATCAGGATCCACATACTCATACTCGCCATCATCTTCTGCCGCTTCTTCTGGTGCTGCTTCTGAGGTATCCTGATCTTCTGCTTCTGTTTCAATAGCTTCCGTGTCAGATACCCTCGCATCCTCAGTTTCTACTGCTGGCTCTTCATCGGCTATTGCTGTGCTTTCTTCTGTCTCCGGCTTAGCTTCCTCGCTCAAAGCTGGGGAAACCGGCTCTTCTGACATAGCGGCCGCCTGAGTCTCCGTTTCTGCTGCTGCAGTATCTGCACCTGTCTCTGGCTCTGCGTTATCACTTGCTGTCTGGCTTCCATCTAAGTCTAAGTTCACCGCACCAATCGTATCTCCTGATGCCATGGCTGCTCTTGCGATATCTGCTGCAGACATTCCAGATCCACTGCCTGCTTCTCCTGCAGGAACACTGGCTCCAAGACCTCCTAAGGATGCCTCTAAGGCCTGCTGTACAGCCGCCGCATCTGCACTCTGCTGTTCTGCCTTAGCAGGAGCTGCATGATCTTCCTGAACTGGATTGTCAGAAGCAGTCTGAGCCTGACTCTGTGCCTCTTGATTCTTAGCGACCTGATTCATCAGCTCATCAACGTCCTCTGGCTGTGTCTCCTGACCCATGCCCTGCATCATCTGGTGCATGTTGGCAAGAATGGCGTCGCTGATGCTGCCAAGATCATCGCCTTCAGACTGTAACATCTCTGCATTCTCTGCAATCACCTGCTGAGAGATTGCCCGGAGCATCTCTTCATCAATTCCCTCTAAGGAATAATTGCCTTTGCCATCAGAAGCTTGATCTGCTGCCTGCTCTAAGGCCCTTCTCTGTCTTCTCTCCTGCTCTGCCCTGGCTGCTCTTGCTGCAAAATGAGCCGGATCCTCTTCGATCGGATTCTTCGGTGCATTAGCCTGGGCTGCCTTGGCAAGCTCTGCCGCAGAGATTCCATGTCTCTCCACTTCCTCCTGCTGATGAACCTTGGCATTCTGCTGAGCTGCTCTGGCAAGGTCTGCTGCAGAAAGTCCGTGGGACTCCTGATGCTCTGCACGTTGTGCCACTGCGGCTGCTGAGTGCTCTCCTCCGCCCAGGTTAGCCTGCGCTCTGGCCTCCTGTGCTGCTCTCGCTAAATCTGCCGCTGAAGCACCTCTCTGTGCCTGGCCTGCATTGGCTCTCTGACGCTCCACCTGGGCTGCTCTGGCAAGGTCTGCTGCACTAGCTCCGGAAGTTCTTGTCTCCATGGCTGGAGCACTAGTCTTGGCTGGTGCTGCCTGTGTTGGCATTGCCGCTGGACTTTCTTCCGCAGTCTTGGATACAGTCTGCTCACCCTGATCTACTCCAGCTGCTCTTGCTACCTTCTCAGCCTCCAGTTTCTGCTCGATCTCCTGTCTCTCTTCCGGAGTGAGATCCTCTAAATCTTCAAATGATACTAATTCGTCACTGTTACGTTCCATATAGTCTAAAATCTCCTGCTGATGACGCATGTATGTCATCGGGTCCATGCCCGACTGTCTTGCAAGCTCAATCATGCGCTCCGCCTGGGAAGATGCCTCCTTCTGCTCTCTCTCAGACTTCTCAATCGCTTCTGCCGCAAGCTGTGAGGCAGACTTAGTCTTCACCTCTGGCTCCGGTGCATGGTATACCTCTCTCTGATGTGCCTCGATATCCTTGTTGATCATCTTGGTAGCAATCTCAGCGGAGGATATCTCATTATCACTGTTATCCTCTTCTTCCACAGCATTCTGAGCAAGCTCCCAGGCAGATAATCTTCTTCTGGCACTCTTTGTCGTCTCATCCGCTGCCTTCTGCTCTGCCGCATCTTCCTCCATCTGCTCTGTGATCGTCTTCTCACGGCCATATCTGATCTGAGAACGATCAAATGGATACTCAACCTGTGGCTCAGTAAGTCCCATCTCTTTCATCAGATTCTGGTAGATCATGTCATTTAAATTGGCTGCCTGACGACTGTCAAAGAACTGTCCGCCCTCGTCATCCTCATCCTGATCCCCATTATAAGAATCGTACTCATCACTGTAAGCGGCAGATTCTCTCGCTGCTTCCTCCGCTGCCTTCTCATCCTCCGGTGACAGCTGAACTCGCTTCATGCTGTTAGCAATCATGTTGGCAATAGACTCCGTCTGCTCCGAATCGTCCATCTGCTCAAAAGTCTTTGGCGGGAAAATGTCAGGAGCCATATCACGGACCTTATCCTCAATCTCCGATGCCATGGCTTCCGCCTCCGGCTCCTCGTCCGGCCGGCCAAGCACGTTCATCGCCATATTAATCACATCATCCATGTTGAAAGGTTCTTCCTCCGTGCCACTCGTCGCTGAGTGCTGAGCACGAACTACCTCCAGCAAGGCGTTTAACACTTCATCCATCGATAGGGCCCTCCTATTTCTATTATTCCAATTGATAAAAGTCTGCCATAGGCAGGCTGAAAATTTCACAATACTCAGTGCTTCTATTTTAACACTTCTGTGCGATATCGACAATTAGAACATCTTTCCCTCTACTTGGAATATCTTGTTCATGGTAGAAGAAGGTTTAAAAAGCTCAATCATTTTACAAAGATATCTCCTGCCCCACCATTGTCTTTCCAAAAAAGTATGCTAAGATAATGCATGAGAATGATTAATTAAATTGATATGTATGAAAGAATAGAAGAAGGGATTCACTATGAGAAATTATATCGATCTGCATGTTCACTCTACTGCTTCGGACGGCACATATTCTCCGACAGAGATTGCCGAGAAGGCTTTTAAAGAAGCTGATGGCAATGATGTGGTCCTGGCCCTGACCGACCATGACACGACTGCCGGCACCCATGAGATTGCTGACTGTGCTCAAAGATTGAATCTTAAGGCGGCAGCAGCGGGCGAGGATCGTCGTTTCACCTTTATCCCTGGAATTGAGATTTCCACCAACTATGCAGTTCCAGGATCTGAGCCGAAGAGATTTGTTGAGATTCATATCCTTGGATATGGTTTGAACCCTGATGACTCAGACCTTAATGAGAAGCTTCTGCTCTGCCGTAAGAGCAGAGACATCCGCAACATAAAAGTCATCAATGCTCTCCGAGAGAAGCATGGTTTTGATATTACTATGGATATGATACAGGCAAGGGAACCAGGCGCAACTATCGCAAGACCTCATATTGCAAGAGCCTTAATGAATCTTGGCTATGTCACTTCTGTGAGCGAGGCTTTTGAAAAGTATATCGGTGATGATTGCGACTGCTATTTTGAACGCCAGCTGCCAACTCCAGAAGAAGCGATCGAGATGATACACCATGCAGGTGGAATCGCTTCCTTGGCTCATATCATTCATTATAAGAAGTTAAACACCGAGGAGAAAGAGGTCCTCGTCGCTTCTCTTAGCGCACATGGGCTTGACTGCATCGAGACCTACCACAATATTAACACTGCCGAGGATACTCTTTATGTTAAGTCTCTAGCCGCAAAGTACCATCTCCTTGAGACGGGTGGAACCGATTTCCACGGTGCCAACAAGCCACACATTTCCCTCTTTACCGGACAGGAAGACCTTCCGATGAGGGTTCCAGAGAAGATCCTTCCACCGCTCCTCACCCATGTCAAAAACATCTTAGTTCCAAAAGCGCAGGAGCCTACCCAGTTAAAAGAAAATGCATAACAAACTGATAATATGATGTGGGTGCCAAAAGGGACTATGGTCTGTTCCGTCGCTTTGCGACTCCCACAGTTATAATATATAATACCGAAAAAGACTGACAGTCTATCAAAACTGCCAGTCTTTTGCTTTATATGATGAATGAGTTTATTTTTAACTCATTATTTGACGTGGGTGTCAAAAGTGACTACGGAATGTTACGTCGCTTTGCGACTCCCACATTCCTGCCCTTAAGTCACTATTTTGTATATGGAACAACTGCTCCGTTGTAGTGATCTGTGATGTATTTCTGAATAGGCTCAGATTTTAATACCTTCACTAACTCTTTGATCTTCTCGCTGTTCTCATTGCCTTCCTTAACGGCGATAACATTGACATAATTCTGAACAGCTTTAGAATCCTGGGACTCTACTGCGATAGCATCCTTCTTTACGCTGTACCCAGCTTCCATAGCGTAGTTTCCGTTCAGGACAACGAATGCAACCTCACCTGTGACATGAGGAACCTGAGCTGCCTCGAGCTCTTTAATCTGGATGTTCTTATCATTCTCTACGATATCCTTTACAGTAGCCTTTAAGTCAACTCCGTCTTTTAACTTGATGATACCCTGATCCTGAAGAAGAAGGAGTGCTCTTGCCTCGTTAGTTGTATCGTTAGGAACTGCGATTGTGTCACCCTCTGCTAAGTCTTTGAGGTCCTTCTTAGTTCCTGGGTAGATTCCGAATGGCTCATAGTGGATATCTCCAGCATCTACTAAGTGAGTACCTTTCTCCTCGTTGAAGCTGTCAAGATATACGATGTGCTGGAAGTAGTTTGCATCGAACTCACCAGACTCAACTACCTCGTTAGGCTGTACGTAATCCTCAAATGTTGTGACTTTAAGCTCGTAACCATCTTTCTTTAAGATTGGTGCTGCCTGCTCAAGAATCTCAGCATGTGGTGTTGGGGAAGCTGCAACTGTGATAGTCTTATCTCCTCCTGCTGCCTCTGTGGACTTTGTCTCCTTAGATGCCTTCTGGCTTCCGCATCCTGTAAGAGCGGTTGCTGCCATTGCGCCGGCAAGTAAAATAGCTAAAAACTTTCTTTTCATGACTTTTTCCTCCTTGTATCTTTTCTCTTCATATTATTACAGCTTACGCTGCTATAATCTTACTTTCTTCTGTCCAGCTTGTCGGATAAGATCATTCCGATCATCTGTAAGATCTGAACTAACAGAACCAGAAGTATTACTGTGACAAGCATGATGCCTGTCTCATATCGATAATATCCATAACGGATGGCGATGTCTCCCAGTCCGCCTCCGCCGACGGTACCTGCCATGGCAGAATATCCGAGGATAGTTCCTAAGGCGATCGTCACTCCAACGATCAGGGAAGTTCTTGCCTCCACGAGGAGAACTTTAAAGACGATGGTAGATGTCTTAGCTCCCATAGATCTAGCTGCCTCGATGACCCCAGGATCAACCTCTCTCAAGGATGACTCTACCATTCGGGCAATAAATGGTGCTGCTGAAACAGTCAGTGGGACGATGGTTGCGGTGGAACCATAACTCTGTCCAATGACAAATCTGGTAAATGGAATCAGTAAAATCAGTAAAATCAGGAACGGGATGGAACGTCCAATGTTGACAATCACATCCAGGATACGGTAAATCACTGCATTCGGCTTGATTCCGTCTCTATCAGAGATTGTCAGGATGATTCCCATCGGAAGTCCGATCACATATCCGAAGAAAGTAGAGAGGAGAGTCATATATAAGGTCTCTCCGATACCCTTAATTAACATATTAACGGTTGCACTATCGAACATCATCCGTCACCTCCTCAACCTCAAGACCATGCTCCTTTAAATACCTGATGCAGGCCTTCTGTGTCTCCTCGTCCTGAGGAAGACCTAAGAGCATCTCGCCCTGGGCATAGCCTCCGACGTTCTTGGTATCTGCTCTCAAGATATTCACAGGACTTCCTGTTACCAGAACCATGTTGGCAATGACTGGCTCAAAAGCAGAATTCTTGGTGAAGACGATTCGAATGACACACTCTGACCTCAACTCACTTGGTGTCGTATCTTCCTCATAGCCGCTGTCCGCATCCTTTAAGAGAAGCTCTCTGGCTTCTTTTGTCTTTGGATGATTGAAGATATCAGTCACAAGACCCTTCTCCTTAATCTCTCCTAAGGACATGATTGCAACATGAGTACAAATCTGTCTTACAACAGACATCTGGTGAGTGATGATCACGATTGTGATACCGAACTTCTGATTAATCTCTTTTAATAACTTTAAGATGGATGCCGTCGTCTGTGGGTCTAAGGCTGAAGTAGCCTCATCACAAAGCAGAATCTTTGGGTCAGATGCCAGTGCCCTGGCGATCGCCACCCTCTGCTTCTGTCCACCAGATAACTGAGCCGGATAAGACAGCTCTCTGTCAGAAAGTCCTACGATCTCTAAGAGCTCCTTAGCTTTCTTCTTAGCTTCTGCCTTCTTCTTTCCCTGAATCATCAGCGGGAAACATACATTATCAATGACATTCTTCTGCATGAGCAGATTGAAATGCTGGAAAATCATCGCAATTCCTCTCCGCTCCTGAAGAAGCTGCGCCTCTGATAACTCTCCCAGATTATGTCCATCCACAATGACCTCTCCGCTAGTCGGTGTCTCAAGATAATTCAGACAGCGAACCAGGGTACTCTTACCTGCGCCAGACATACCGATAATTCCATAGATATCACCCTGCTCCACCTCAAGATTGATGTCCTTGAGAGCATGCACGGTACCCATCCTCGTCTCAAACTGCTTTGAGACATGATGAACTTCGATAATTGCCATACTATTCTCCCTTTCTTCTTAGGGCAAACCAATAATTCCTATCTGCTTTATAGGTTTAATAGGATTATAATATTAGATACCCTGTTTGTCAACTTATATTTTCGTAATAAACATCATAAATAGTTATGTATACATGCGAATACATAACCAATTTACAGTATACTACAAAAACCTAGTTATCGCATTTCTTTTATCAAAAAAATGATCTGCGTCAGACATATCCCTGGCGCAGATCAACAGATTCAATACTATTTATGCGTTCTCTTTGTCGAGCTCTGTGTCAGACTTAAACATCTCGTCCATAGTATGCCATCCTAAAACTGCACATTTAACACGAGCTGGCATATGGCTGACATCCTCAAGGATTCCTGCCTCCTCAAGCTCATCCTTCTCGTCCTCAGTGATCTTACCTTTAATCATTCTTAAGAAAATCTCAGAAAGGCGAAGTGCATCTTCTTTAGACTTACCGATAATCAGATCTAACATCATATCTGCAGAAGCCTGAGAGATTGCGCATCCGTCTCCGACGTAAGCACCATCAACAATCTTATCTCCATCTACTTTAAGCTTTAAGGTGATGTCATCTCCACAGGAAGGATTGACTCCTCGAAGCTCCAAGTTGGCACCTTCCAATTCATGCTTATGAGTTGGATGAATGTTATGGTCAGTTAAAATCTCATTATAAAATGTACTATGCTTCATAACCCATCTCCTCCCTAATATGTGACAGACAGTCTAAGAATACCTCCACATCCTTCTCTGTATTGTAGAATGCGAAACTTGCTCTTGTGGTAGAATTAACACCTAAGAACTGCATTAGTGGCTGTGCACAGTGATGTCCTGCTCTTACGGCGATGTTGTTCGCATCAAAGATTGCTGCCACGTCGTGTGGATGAACTCCGTCAATTGTAAATGTGATAATACCATGATGCTCCATCGGATCATCGGAACCGATAATGTGAACATGTGGAATCTTCTTCATGCCATCAAAAGCGAGCTTTGTGAGATGGTCTTCCTTAGATGTGATGGTATCCCAGCCGAAACGCTCCATAAAATGAATGGCCTCATGAAGACCGACTGCTCCTCCGGCATTGACAGTACCAGCCTCGAACTTGTGAGGAACCTCAGCGTAAGTAGCGTCGTCTCTTGTAACATACTCGATCATCTCTCCGCCAAACATGAATGGAGGCATCTTCTCTAAAATCTCTCCCTTTCCGTAGAGTGCTCCGATTCCCATTGGTGCATACATCTTGTGACCAGAAAATGCCAAGAAATCAACATCTAAATCTGTGACATCTACTGGTACGTGTGGAACACCCTGTGCTCCGTCTGCAACAAAGACTGCTCCGTTATCATGAGCGATCTTAGCAAATGTCTTGATATCGTTGAGTCTTCCGAAGACGTTGGAGACCATAGTCATCGCTACTAAAGCTGTCTTCTTGCTGATTAACTTCTGGAACTTCTCAAGTGAGAAGGAACCATCTGGCTCACACTCAAAATAGGTTAACTTTGCGCCAGTATGCTTAGCAACCTCTCTCCAAGGAAGCATGTTGCTGTGATGCTCTGCGATGGTGATGATAATCTCCTCGCCTTCCTTAATGAAGTTCATGCCATAGCTGTAAGCAACTAAGTTAAGGGCCTCTGTAGCATTTCTTACAAACACGATGTTCTCTGGCTCTGGTGCATTGATAAATCTTGCCACTGCTTTTCTGGCGTTCTCATAAGCGTCTGTGGCATCAATGCTCAGCTCATAAAGTCCACGAAGTGGATTCGCGTTATTCTTCTTATAATATTCATTGACAGCCTCGATTACACAGAGAGGTTTCTGTGTTGTCGCACCATTATCTAAGTATACGACATCACGTCTCTTGAAAACCGGAAAGTCTGTCCTTACAATGGATTCTACCTCGCTCATCATTATCTCCTTTGTCTATACCTATTCTAGGTAGCACGAAAAGAGACAGCCCAAGGCCCCCTCTTCTCATGTTTATGATTCTTATAAAGATTCTTATAAAGATTCTTAATCTTAAAAGTATTACTTAATCATCTAACTTCTTTGTAGAGTCTAAGTAATCAATAACGTACTTCTTAGTCTCCTCATCTTTGATCAGATTGGCGACACGCTCAACTCTGGCTCTTGCCATCATCTCGTAGATTGCTTCCTTACCGATTCCACGGGACTCTAAGTAGAACATTAATCCCTCATCTAATCGTCCGATGGTTGCACCATGAGTACCCTCGACATCCTCCTCGTCACAGAGGATCAGTGGAATCGTACGGTTCACTACATCGTCATCGATCAGAAGGACATCCTCCTGCTCTGCTCCCGTAGACTCTGCAGCACCCTTGCGGAAATCGATTGTTCCACGATAGATCTTCTTAGCCTGATCTCTTAAGACTCCGTAAACATTCATCAGACTGTCTGTCTTCTTACCTGTCTGATATGCATCGAAGTTCATATCCAGGCTGTCGCTTCCCTGTACCACATAGGCGGTATCTGTGCGGATGGAACTGCTCTTTCCTGCCAGATTGGAGTAGGATCCAAGGTAAGTCTCCTTACCTGTAAGGACGATCTGAATCAGCTCATATCTGCTCTTGTCCTTGTGATCTCCGCCGATATCGTTGAAGAATCTCATTCCTCTTCCCATCCTCTGTACCTGAACAATGTGAAGAAGAGCATCCTCAGCTAAGCGATATTTGATCTGAGAAGCTCCAGTTCCTGCAGCATCTTCTGCAGACTCGAAGATCATAATGACAGTTGCCTCAGCACCCTTACCGAGTGTGATCTCGTGAGCGCTGCCTGCATTCTCCCCATCTTTATAATCGAATTTTAATACGATTGGATCTTCTACCTTAACTCCGTCTGCCACATCCAATGTGGTGTAGGATACATTGCCTTCTAATACTTTATCTAAATCTGCTCCAACACCGGACTTAACATCCTGCATTGATGGAGCATCTTTCACTGCCATTTTCACTGCTTCTGGAACTTTGCGGTCCACGGAAGCTTCCTTGGTAATCTCTACCTGCTTGACACCTGTCTCGTTCATGCGAAGCCAGTTCCAGGTCAGGGAAGGTAACTGATTGACCGTAATATCTTGTGCCTGTGCCATAACTTCCTCCTTATCCTATGCTGCCCTTCATCTCAAGACGAATCAGGTTGTTCATCTCAACTGCATACTCAAGCGGCAATTCCTTACCAACGTTATCAGCGAAACCACTGACGATCAGAGCCTTCGCATCTTCCTCTGACATACCTCTACTCATCAGGTAGAATACTGTCTCATCACTGATACGTCCGATCTTAGCCTCATGTCCGACATCGGCATCGGCTGTACGGATATCCATTGCTGGGATCGTATCGGAACGTGAGATATCATCTAACATCAGAGACTCACAGGATACGGATGATTTACTATTCTTAGCGTTCTTTCCGATGACAACGGCGCTACGGAAAGTAGAGATTCCGCCGTCCTTGGAGATAGAACGTGTATTAACATAAGATGTGGTGTTCGGTGCATTATGCACTACCTTCTGTCCAGTATCCAGGTTCTGACCCTTACCAGCAAATGTTACGGAGGTGAACTCCATCTTGGCTCCCTCGCCGTTTAAGATACTCATAGGATAGAGGTAAGATACATGAGAACCGAAGGATCCGGAAACCCACTCAACCTTTCCACCTTCCTCAACCTTAGCACGCTTGGTGTTCAGGTTGTACATGTTCTTAGACCAGTTCTCAATTGTAGAATAACGAAGTGTCGCATTCTTTCCGACATAAAGCTCAACGCAGCCGGCATGTAAGTTGGCGACATTGTACTTCGGTGCGGAACATCCCTCGATGAAATGTAAGTATGCTCCCTCATCTACGATAATCAGTGTGTGCTCAAACTGGCCAGCACCTGGTGCGTTCAGTCTGAAGTAAGACTGCAGTGGAATCTCAACAGAAACTCCCTTTGGAACATAGACGAAAGATCCACCGGACCATACCGCTCCGTGAAGAGCTGCAAACTTGTGATCTGTCGGAGGAACTAACTTCATGAAATGTTCCTTGATCATATCTGCGTAAGGTCCATGAAGAGCACTCTCGATATCTGTGTAAATAACTCCCTGTGCTGCAACCTCCTCCTGAAGATTATGGTATACCAGCTCGGAGTCATACTGAGCGCCGACACCGGCAAGAGACTCTCTCTCAGCCTGTGGGATACCAAGCTTCTCAAAAGTATTCTTGATATCATCCGGAACCTCGTTCCAATCTGCTGCCATCTTGTTGTTCTTTGGACGGACATAAGTTACGATGTTATCCATGTTCAGTCCATCAATGGAAGGTCCCCATTCTGGAACAGGGATCCGATTGTAAATCTGTAATGATTTCTGTCTGAAATCTCTCATCCACTCAGGATCACCCTTCTCCTTAGAAAGTTCATCGACGATCTGTGGAGTCAGTCCTTCCTGAAGTTTATAGAAATCTTCATCTTTCTCCTCGTAGCGAAAATCATAGAGGCTACGATCAATATCTTCAACTTGTGTCTTCTCTTTAGCCATAGCTTAACTCCTTTTCGCTATTATTCCTGAACGAACTTCTCGAATCCGTTCTCGTTGATCTCATCAACGTAGGAAGCATCTCCGTCTGCAACCACTCTACCATTTACAAGAACGTGAGTCTTATCAACCTTCAGAGACTCAAGAATTCTTGTGCTGTGAGTGATGATCATCAATGCTCCGCCGATAGTCTTCTTGTACTCCTCGATACCTTTGGATACGGTACGAACAGCATCAACGTCCAGACCAGAGTCTGTCTCATCAAGAATTGCAAGCTCAGGCTTGAGCATCAGAAGCTGTAAGATCTCAGCTTTCTTCTTCTCACCGCCGGAGAAGCCGACATTTAAATCACGGTCTGCGTAAGAAGGATCCATGTCAAGAACTTCCATGGACTTCTTTAAGGACTTCTTGAAATCCCAGAGACGGATATGCTGTCCAGTCTTGTTCTCGATTGCGGTACGAATGAAGTTGCCTAATGTGATACCAGGAACCTCGATAGGGTTCTGGAAGGACATGAAGATACCCATCTTTGCAATCTTATCCGTGGAAAGATTGGTGATATCCTCACCCTTGAAGTAAATGTGTCCACCGTTCTTAATATATCTTGGGTCACCCATAATAGAAGATCCCATGGTAGACTTACCAGCACCGTTAGGTCCCATGATTACATGAGTCTCACCAGCACCAATCTCTAAATTCGCTCCGTGGAGGATCTCCTTATCCTCAACGCTAACTACCAGGTCTTCTACTTTTAATAATTGCTCTGACATCTTACGCCTCCTAAGTTATGTATCATCTAGGACTCTCACGGTCTCGTTTAGAATCCTAGTAAATTACTGTGTATTAAAATCTTGTCATATTATAACACAGAACAATAGATTGTAAACACTTCATTTTCACGTACTGTGTACTTTTTCATAAGCATCTATATGTTAGCTGATGCTAACATTTCTCTCTCTTTCCCGGGCGTTTGACAGTTTTAAAGTAACACACATCTCAGAGAGGCGCTACACGCCTTCTTTTTTTTGTCAATTTTTGAATTTATACTTGCACGTTACTTATAGATACTGTATACTAGAAGG
>JAXJRI010000185.1:0-10260 GCA_036310685.1 Lachnospiraceae bacterium
GAGAGCGGTCTCCAGAAGGATACGGAATACCTCTTTGGAAAGATCAAGGTGTACAACGTAGTCTGAGTCATATCAGATAGCGGGCGATGGCTCGCCCAGACTGGTTTCGGCCGGTCAAATGTTAGTTTAAATTTCAATAAAATTAGCTAACACAGCCATGACCATAGGGAATCGAACAAGGAGGGAGCGATAAAGTCGCGGAAGCGGGAAGGTCCAGTGGACCGTCACGCGCCGACGTGGCTAGAAAGGCGCCTATGGCGCCGGCGGGATTATAATACTAACTTTGCGCTGCCGTAGATTCCAGCTTTATTCCCAAGTGTGGCAAATTTAAACTGAGTCTCTCTCATCAGATGGAATGCATATCTCTGAAAAGATTTCTGAATCTTCTCGATCAAAATCGTTCCAGCGGCAGACATTCCTCCTCCGATGACAAAAGCTTCTGGGTTTGTGACGACTGAGATGGTAGCCATAGCACGTCCTAACATGTCGCAGACAATGTCAGTAATCTGATCAGCTACATGATCGCCAGCTTTTGCAGCGTCAAAAATCTCCTTGGAAGTGAAAGAAGGAAGCTCTCTGAGGGAAGAAGCCTGGTCTTTGTGTGCTTCGAGATATCGTTTTGCTACCAGGACTATTCCGTTTGCAGAAGCATACTGCTCCAGACAGCCGTGGTTGCCACATCCGCAGGTCTCTTTTTCCTCTGGATTGACAGGAATGTGACCAATCTCACCGGCAGCTCCTCCAGAGCCAGTGAGAACTTTGCCACCGATGATAATACCACCGCCGACACCAGTTCCCAGAGTAACCATGACAAGATCCTGGAAGCCTTTACCACCACCCTGCCAGCTCTCACCCAGTGCGGCAACATTGGCATCATTACCTGCACGGACTGGCAATCCAGTCAGTTCTTCCATATCTTTAATTACATTCATCTCACCCCATCCGAGATTTACACATTTGTGGACAACTCCATCGTCCGTGACGGGTCCAGGAACCCCCATGCCGATACCTGCGATCTCTTCTTTGTCAATATTCTTTTCTTTACATTTACTTAAGACGGCATCTGCGATGTCAGGAAGTACGTGCGCTCCCTGATCTTCAATTCGTGTCTTAATCTCCCAATTCTCAAGTAGAATTCCGTTCGTAAAAAAAAGTCCGATCTTTACGGCAGTACCGCCGATATCTACTCCAAATACATATTTCTTCATTAGATGTATACTCCTTTACTTATGTTTAAGTTTAGTTTATGTGCATTGGCAGTCACTGTCAATAGATTACGAATACATTTCGTAGTCACTTATTACACCCACATCCGATGATGATATTGAGCATAAGGCTCCCTGCCTTTTGCCTCCCGCTAAGTAATCTGGTAGATGAGGACCGTGACATCTATCGATTCGATGAGACGCTGAAATCAGGCGACAAAGAAGCACTCTAGAAGTGGAATCAGTATCTGGAATGTCTGGCGGTCTTTATCACCAATTTAAGGATGCTTTTGGATATGGATATTATTGTCGGCGGTGAGGTTGGTAAGATTGATTATTCAACAAGATTAAAGATATGAAAAAGATAAGGGCCCAGGGCAAATTTGTCATGGGCCCTTATCTTCAGCACTATTTGCGCGATCAAGTTCACGCGGACTTTTCCAAGGGGAAATAATCTGAAACACTATAGTACAAATACCAGTAGCTTTCAGATGTTTGGTAATCTATAATAGTAATCAGCACTTTACTATCATACTTATTATAATACAGAGACAAAAAGAATGTCAATTATTTATAGACCAATATGTGCAAATAATTGACCAGATGATTACTGTACATGCATTATATCTCTCAGTGAAAAATAGTTTGAATTATCTGTATTAATATAATGCATGAACCATAACACCGAATGTTCCTTTGCAATTTGGTTCTAATGACAAATAAAAATGATGACATGGAGAGTTTTACAATGATTTCCTTGTATTTCAAATCTATTTCAAACATTAATATCAATAATGTATCAGAGAGAAAATATCAGATAGATTACAATGAGAGTAATGACAAGATAATACACTTAAGACATAAGGAATCTATGGCATCACAAGAGGTGCTTGCTCTTGCCTGTAAAGATCAGGGAATTCCTTTTGATATAGAAGATATCAAGAGAGGAAAACATGGCAAGCCCTATCTTGATGGTTATCCTGATTTCCATTTTAATATCTCTCATTCAAAAGGGATGTTGCTTTGCGCCACAGCAGAGGAAGAGATAGGGTGTGATATCCAGGAGGTCCGACCAATCCGATCGAAACTTTTTTGTAAATATGCAACCGAGCAGGAGCAGGACATTTATAGAGAACAACCTATTCTTCTCTGGACACTTAAGGAAAGTTATCTCAAACTCACAGGACAGGGAATCACCAGAAATCTTAAGTCTATTGAATTTGGAAGGGATTGTCTCTGGGAGGGAGAAGGCCAGTCTCCTGTAAGAAAAGTTAGTGTGCTTGATCAGGGGATATCTTGGGAACTTTACCTCTTAAACGGACGGAGGCAGGAGTACATTTACTCAGTGTTTATGCGGTCCGGAAGCTCTTTATGCCCGCCGGGGCTTAGGGTAAGCATTTGTTGACATATTCTGTAAATTAGATTACAATCAAACTAGATATTTTGAAGAGAATGGGGTGATCACATGGCGGTGGATCCGGAGAAGGTCCAGTCTATGATGAATGGGAGAGTACTTGAAAAAGATAATATTAAGAAGATGTATCAGATGGTCCAGGATGCTTCGGAAGTAGAAGAGAAAAAGAATGCGATGAAGCATTCCGTTTTTTTTGTTGGTCAGCTTCCGCTTAAGGGACGTCTGGTAGATATAAAGGGGACAGAGCGCATTGTTAATACGACGGTGCCTTATGATCAGCTTCCAGAATACATGAATTATCTTTTAGAAGGGCTTACAATTCCCAAGCTTCTCATTAAGAGAGATGACGGATCTTATGAGGTGAATACCAAGTATGAGAAGTCTGTCATCAAAGCCAGAAAGCTAGCCAAGGCTTACCATAAGATTCATGGTCAGCAGTTTGAGGATGATAAACGCAGAATCCAGAAGATGTATCAGATGGGAACCAAGTACTATCACGATGGAGATTATGAGAAGGCAGCTGCCTGCTTCATGAATACAGTAGAGATGGGTGAGTATAGGATGGGCTATTATTCTCTTGCTATGATGTACTATGAGGGCAAGGGAGTAGATAAGAATCTGAAAGAAGCCTTAGGATTTATCAGGAATGCTATCGTGAGAGGCACAAATAGTGGAATCGAGTTAGAACAGCAGATTCTGTCAGAGCTTGAAGCCTAAGATTAAGATATGAAGAGTTATAAATTAACAATTACGACAAGAGCCTTGTTATTAACGGCTTTCCTTCTTATTCTTGTGACAGGCTGTGGCAAAAAACCAGAAGAAGACCATAAAAGCAATCAGAAGAAGGTGACGGTTGATTATTCGGTAGGCTTATCCGATGACGGTACTGTCGCTGGAATTAAGGCATCTGACTACATTACCTTGGGAGAATATCAATCGATACCAATATCTTCCGAAAAAGTTTCTGTGACGGATGATATGGTAGATCGACAGATTGATCAGATGATGAAGGAATATGAGACCCGAGAGTCTTTGAATAAAGATCATGAGATTAAAGAAGGAGATCTTGTGACAGTCAGTTATTCTGGCAAGATTAAGGGTAAGGGTTTCAAGGGTGGCAGTAAGAAGAAGTTTGAGCTGGTAGTTGGGGCTGATTCTTTCCTCACGGGCTTTGATCAGCAGTTGATTGGTCATAAGAGGGGGGAGACCGTTGAGGTCACCACAGCTTTCCCAGAAGTTTATCCTGCAAATCCTAAGATTGCAGGGAAGGAAGTGGTCTTCAGGGTAAAGATTATCAAGACAGAGGCTGTGGTAAGGCCAAAGCTTACCAATGATTTTGTGAAGAAGAATATGTCAGAGAAAGGCATTTCTTCTATTTCTGGTCTCAAGGATTATGTAAAGTATGAATTGAAGCAGAATAAGACTGAGGATGCTATCTGGTCTTATATGATTACTCACGCTATGATTGAGAAACTGCCGGAAGATAAGGTGGATGTATTCTTGAAAAAGAGAGTGGGCCAGATGAAGAGTCAGGCTCAGGAACAGGGATATAAGTATTCTGATTATCTTAATGTATATGGATATAACTCTACAAAAGAGTTTCAGGAGGGTATCCGCAGTAAGGTAGAAGAGGAGCTGGAGAAGTATCTGATTGCAGATCTTGTAGCTGAGAGAGAGAATCTTGTGGTGACAGATGATGATGTGAGAGATTATTTCAAAAAGCATCCAGAATATTCGTACCGCAAATATCAGAAGATATATGGATCGTCCTATTTAAAAAGGATTGTCTTAGATGACTTAGTCATAGATTATCTCAGTAAACGTGCTATAATCCAGTAGTGAGATAGTTATCAATTATGTAAAAGAGGTATCATAATGAAAGAATTAAAGAACTTAAAGAGAGTACTGCTGAAACTTTCTGGTGAGGCACTCGCAGGGGAGAAAAAGACAGGATTTGACGAGGCGACAGTCTTAGATGTTGCCAGCCAGATCAAGAAGGTTGTAGATTCCGGAGTGCAGGTAGGGATCGTCATCGGCGGCGGAAACTTCTGGAGAGGAAGAACCTCCGACAATATGGAGCGTACCAAGGCAGATCAGATTGGAATGCTTGCTACCGTAATGAACTGTATCTATGTCTCTGACATGTGTCGTCACGTAGGACTGAAGACAAAGGTGTACACTCCATTTGAGTGTGGTTCTTTCACCGAGCTTTTCTCTAAGGATGATGCAGTTAAGGAACTTGAGAATGGAACCGTAACCTTCTTCGCTGGAGGAACAGGACATCCATACTTCTCTACAGACACAGCAACTGCTCTTCGTGCTATCGAGATCGAGGCAGATGCGATTCTTCTTGCGAAAGCTATCGATGGAGTCTATGACAGTGATCCTGCCATCAATCCAGATGCTAAGAAGTATGATGAGATCTCCTTAGATGAGGTTCTCGATAAGAGACTTGGAGTTATCGACCTTACTGCAACCATCATGTGCTTAGAGAACAAGATGCCGCTTGTTATTTTTGGATTAAATGAGAAGAACAGTATTGTAGATACGATGACAGGTCATTTTGATGGAACATATGTCAGTGTGAAGGCTGATTGACAAAAGAGGATACCTATTGTAAATTTATAGGGAATGAAGGTATTTAACAGGAGGATGTAACATGGTTAAAAAATTTGAAGAAAAGATGGACAAGACCATCGAGAGTCTCCAGAGGGAGTATAATTCAATCCGTGCCGGACGAGCTAACCCACATGTTTTAGATAAGATCAAAGTGGATTATTATGGAACACCAACTCCACTTCAGCAGGTTGGTAACATTTCCGTGCCAGAGGCAAGACAGATTGTGATTCAGCCTTGGGAGCCAAGTCTTTTAAAGGTTATTGAGAAAGAGATTAACCAGTCTGACCTTGGTATCCATCCACAGAATGATGGTAAAGTGATTCGTCTGACATTCCCAGAGCTCACTGAGGAACGAAGAAAAGAGCTCGTAAAGGATGTCAAGAAGAAAGCTGAGGCGGCTAAAGTTGCTATCCGTAACATCCGCCGTGATGCTAACGATGCCTTAAAGAAAGCTCACAAGAATTCTGAGATTACAGAGGATGAGCTTGCGGATAAGGAAGAAGAAGTTCAGAAGATGACAGATAAGTACATCAAGAAGATCGAGGGTATCATGGATGAGAAATCTAAGGAGGTTCTCACAGTATAATCATCATGATTCATTCATGCAGGGTCAGACAGCCGGGAAGACTGGATGTCTGACCCTTTATGCGTACACATATGGACTTTATCGCTTATCGAAAATGATAAGGTTTCACGCCAACAGTGATCTATTGAGGTAAGATTCATGGAAAAAGAGATTAATGGAAAGATGCTGAACATCCCACAGCATGTCGCTATCATCTTAGATGGAAACGGCAGATGGGCGAAGGCACACCATATGCCTAGAAATATGGGGCATTCACAGGGTGCAAAGGTAGTAGAACAGATCTGTGAAGATGCCTGGAATCTTGGAATTAAATATCTGACAGTCTATGCATTTTCTACGGAGAATTGGAAACGCCCTGAAAAAGAGGTTAATGCGCTCATGAAGCTTTTGGAGAAATATCTGAAGACGTCTATCGAGCGAACAACAAAGAATAATATGAGGGTCCGTGTGATTGGCGAGGAATCCCGATTAAATGAGAAGATTCGGACTGAGATTGATCATCTGACAGAAGTATCCGCTAAGAATACAGGTCTTAATTTTACTATCGCCTTAAATTATGGCAGTCGTGATGAGATTACCAGGGCAGTGAGAAGACTTTCTGCGGATGTGAAGGATGGCAAGATGCAACCGGAAGATATTACGGAAGATGTAATCTCCTCATACCTGGATACCAGAGATCTTCCTGATCCAGACTTGATGATTCGTACCAGTGGAGAGATGAGACTTTCTAACTGGCTGCTTTGGCAGCTCGCCTACACGGAGTTCTACTTTACTCCGGTTGCATGGCCTGATTTTAATAAAAATGAGCTGATTAAGGCCATCGAGTATTATAATACCCGAGACCGCAGATATGGCGGTATCAAGTAAGCATAGCTATCTATGCGATAATACGGAAAGATAAGGAGTTAATTTATGTTTAAACAGAGACTGATCAGCGGGATTGTTCTTGTGATTATCGCAGTCATCACGCTGTATTTTGGAGGATTTCTCACTCTGGCAGTTGTCGGAGCCATCTCTCTGATTGGAGATTTTGAGCTTCTGCGTGTCATTGGCAAAGAGAGATCTGCACTTGCTGTGATGGTATACAGTGGATCCATATTCTATTATGTTCTTCTGTATATGGACCTGGATGAGTATATTTTGCCGCTTGCGCTGTTAATTCTCATCTTAATTCTTGCGGTATATGTTTTCACCTATCCGAAATACGAGGCAGGAGAAATTGCACTTTCCTATTTCACTTTCTTTTATGTCACAGTGATGCTTTCTTACATTTACCGCATCCGTGCCCTGAATGAAGGTGTATACATGATTGTGCTGGTATTCCTGGCCGCATGGGGTAATGATACCCTTGCCTACTGCAGCGGAAGATTATTCGGCAAGCACAAGATGTCTCCAATATTAAGTCCCAAAAAGACGATTGAGGGAGCAGTAGGCGGAATCGTCGGTGCTTTCCTTTTAGGTGCAATCTATGGACTGATTGCCAAGAGATTTATCGTTGTGCCATACAGTGTGGTTCCTGCTTTCTGTCTCACTTGTGGTGTCGGCGGAGCAATCAGTATTATCGGAGATCTTGCAGCATCTGCGATTAAGAGAAATTATGGCATTAAAGACTATAGTAATCTGATTCCAGGACATGGTGGAATCTTAGACCGGTTTGACAGTATTATTGTCACAGCACCGATCATCTATTATTTACTGACAATGGTGGTGGGATTATCGTGAAAAAGATAGCTATATTAGGATCAACTGGTTCAATTGGAACACAGACTTTAGAGGTCGTAAGACAGCACCCGGACGAACTGTGTGTCTGTGCACTTTCTGCTGGTCATAATCGTGAGCTCTTACAAAAACAGATTGCAGAATTTCATCCTTCTGTGGTAAGTCTCTCAGAGGAGAAAGATGCGCTGGCACTTAGAGCTTATTTGAAAGAACATGATCTTAAGGATTATGAGGGCAGAGAGATCACAGTGGAGCGTGGCATGGACGGTCTTCTTGCAGTTGCCGGTTGTGAGCAGGCAGGAATTGTTGTGACGGCAATTGTCGGCATGATTGGAATCCGTCCGACCATGGAAGCAATCCGCCATGGTAAGGATATCGCCTTGGCGAATAAAGAGACTATGGTTACAGCAGGGCATCTTATTATTCCTATGGCGAAGCAATACGGAGTCCGCATACTTCCAGTCGACAGCGAACACTCAGCCATCTTCCAGAGTCTGCAGGGCAATCGGAAAAAAGACTTAGATAAGCTGTTGATTACAGCTTCCGGAGGACCATTCCGAGGCAAAAGCCGGGAAGAGCTTTTACATGTAAAAGTAGAAGATGCCTTAAAGCACCCAAATTGGTCTATGGGAGCGAAGATAACAATCGATTCCTCAACCTTAGTGAACAAGGGCTTAGAGGTGATGGAAGCACATTGGCTTTTTGATGTTGACTACGACAATATTGAAGTAGTTGTTCAGCCACAGAGCGTTATCCATTCTATGGTTCAGTACCGGGATGGGGCGATTATCGCACAGCTTGGAACTCCAGATATGAAGGTTCCAATCGAGTATGCTCTCTTCTACCCGGAGAGAAGACCGCTTGATGGAGATCGTCTTGATTTTGCAGCATTAGGAAGCATCACCTTTGAGAAGCCGGATGTAGAAACTTTCCGCGGACTTCCTCTTGCGATTGAGGCAGGAAGGATTGGAGGTTCTATGCCGACTGTCTTCAATGCAGCCAATGAGAAAGCGGTTGCAGCATTTCTTCATGGACAGATTGGCTACCTTGACATTGTCGCATTCATAAAGAAATGTATGGACGCGCACAAGGTGATTAAGAATCCATCACTAGAGGAGATTTTAGAGACCCAGCGATGGATTGACGAGGAATGCTGAAAGGCAGAATAGAGTTATGAAAATGAGCAGGGCGAAGGTATGAGATAGTAAGGAGTGCTATGTTAAAAATTATTATTGCCATTATTGTATTCAGTGCAATCATCATATTCCATGAGTTTGGACATTTCCTGATGGCTAAGAAGAATGGAATCTGTGTGCAGGAATTCTCTCTCGGGTTAGGACCGACATTGATTGGAGTTCAGCGAGGAGAGACGAAGTATTGCCTAAAGCTTCTGCCTTTCGGCGGCAGCTGTATGATGCTTGGGGAGGATGAGGACAGTAAGGATCCAAGAGCCTTTGGAAGTCAGTCTGCTCTCGCCCGTTTTATGGTTGTCTTTGGCGGTCCGCTTTTTAACTTTATCCTGGCATTTATTCTGGCACTTTTTGTGATTGGAATCGGGGGAGCGGATCCTGCCGTTGCAGGTAATGTATCAAAGGATTCCGGGGCTTATGAGGCGGGAATTCGAACTGGCGATCGTATTACAAGATTAGATGGATCCAGAATTTATAATTTCCGAGAGATTTCACTGTATAATTTTCTTCATACAGATAATCCGAAAGTTAAGGTAGAGTATGAGAGAGAGGGACAAAGAATTCAGACGACCGTGACTAGAAAGAAGGATATCCAGACAGGTACGTACCTTTTTGGAATAGCTTCTGCAAAAGCTGCCAAGGAGGGATTCTTTGGGACGATTGGCTACAGCTTCCTGGAGGTCCGCTATCAGATTAAATCAACGATCTTAAGTCTGAAATATCTACTGACGGGACATGCTTCCCTTAATGATATGTCGGGACCAGTTGGGATTGTCAGCATGATGGGTGATACCTATGAACAGTCGATGGTCTATGGAATTAAGGTTGCCGTCTTAAGTATGCTTAGTTTTTCCATCTTATTAAGTGCCAACCTGGGAGTTATGAATCTGCTTCCACTGCCAGCTTTGGATGGGGGAAGACTAGTCTTTATCATCATCGAGATGATTCGAGGAAAGCGTATTGACCCTGATAAAGAGGGGATGGTTCATCTAGTAGGAATCCTTGTGCTTTTGGGCTTGATGGTTCTGATTATGGCAAACGACATTAGGAAGATTATGTAGATCATATCAATATTGCTTTTTCAATCTATCTCTCACTGGTTCCCATCTGAGCCTACGCTCCGCCCTGTGTAAGCTGCTCCATAAGGTAGTAATCAATGTATGGAGCAGCCGCACAATACGGCTTCAATGGGGATCCAGCTATCAAAATAGATATAAGAGCAATTTAGGATATATTTTATGAAAAGTAAGAATTGGAATGGCGATGAGCTGTTCCTTTTTTTGCCATGCATTAAAGTGAAGTTCCGGTGTCAGTTCAGCTTGTTCACTTGTCTTGTTGTCGTTACAGTTCATGCATGATATTAATACAGGTAGTTCAAACTATTTTTCACTGACTTCCATCTGAGCCTACGCTCCGCCCTGTCCTGCGTCTGCTCCTTATCTTATTTAGAATCTAGGTAAGGAGCAGCAGGACAATACGGCACAGGTGGAAGTCAGCTATCAAAATAGCTTATTTAACACTGAAAGA
>JAXJRI010000186.1:0-1952 GCA_036310685.1 Lachnospiraceae bacterium
ACTTCTACCAGCTGGATGGAGAAGGGTTGCGCTATATGCTCCTCTCCTTCCTCAAAGCCATCCGCACCAGCAAGGACTTCTCGTATGTATCCGATGACATATCAGAAGAAATCGTCAGGACTATTGCAGACTTCGAGGCAAGAAGGGATATGGCAATCATCTAGGTTCGCCTGATATAAGATGGCTTAAACGAAAGAAGAATAAACATTCATATTTAAATTATCAGAATGAGAAAGATTAAGATAAATCCTAAATACGAATATCTGAGAGACTTTATCGAGAGCATCCCTGATGTTTTCGAGCAGGAAGGGCGTGTGATTTATACAGGGCGCAATCTCATCAAGGTACTAACTGCACCAGATGGAACACAGATTAACATAAAGCGCTTTCATGAACCACATGGACCAAACAAGCTCATTTATTCCTGGAATATCAGAAAGCCTAAAGGTCAACGGGCATTCGAATATCCTATGATTCTGAAAAGAAAAGGCATCAATACTCCAGAGCCATTAGCACTCATAGAAGAGCGCAACTTTCTAAATCTCTTAGGATACAGTTATCTTATTACTATCCAGTGTGATTATGGACATACACTTTATGAGGTAGTAGATGCTAAACCGGAAGAATATAAATGCCTGGCAAAAGCTCTGGCCCAATTCGCTGCCAACATCCATCTGCACGAAATCCTCCACAAGGACTTTACTCCTGGCAATATTCTCTGGAAACAAGATGAAGAAGGCTTCCATTTCATGCTGGTTGACATCAACAGAATGAATTTCGGACCAGTAAGTGAGAAGAAAGGACTTTATAATCTCAGAAGATTTTGGGGACCTAAAGAATTCACCCGTATCCTGATTAGCGAATACGCCTTGCTGCGCAACATAGATACAGAGAAGGCAGTAGCCTATGTCATGCAGGAACGGGCTAAATTCTGGATTCAATTTGGGAAGAAACATAAAATTCCATTCCCATTAGAGTTATAAATGGCCGTGTCCTTGTAAAACTCATATAAACAATATAAAATATGAAACAAAACAGACTTTGCTATATTAGTCGCAACTATTATAATCTGACAAGTGCCGGCAATAAGGCAAAAACAGATAACGAAGATACACTAGCAGAAATGGGAGCCATCAATCTCGGCTTGCCACGCACTATCAAGAATAGTAAGATTTTGGCATTCTTTCTAGACTTGATAGGCATTATCCGTGCCTGTATCTTAATCCAGAAAGGTGATGTGCTGTTCTTGCAATATCCTGTAAAGAAGTACTTTTCTTTTCTCTGCCATGTAGCTCATCTGAAAGGAGCCAAAACAGTTTCGCTGATTCACGATCTAGGTTCTTTCCGCAGAAAAAAGCTCACTATCCAGAAAGAGATAAACCGTCTTTCGAACAGCGACTATATCATCGCATCAAACGAAAACATGAAAGGATGGCTCAAAGAACATGGATTAAAAAAGCCAGTAGGCGCATTGGGATTATTCGACTATCGTTCTGCATCACAATGCCTTGAAGAAGTAACAGAAAGAGAACTGGTAAAAGTTGTCTATGCCGGAGGTCTGAGCATGAAGAAAAATTCATTCCTTGTAGATCTTTCCAAAACATTGAACAGTTGGCAATTACTGGTTTGTGGCAACAAAGAAGGACTCCAAGGTCTGCAGAACAATCCTCTAATTACTTATCAGGGATTTGTACCATCAGAGGATTTTATTAAGCACATTGATGCAGACTTCGGATTGGTATGGGACGGCAATTCGCTTGATGGATGTTCAGGAGAAAGTGGTCAATACCTGAAATGGAATTCTCCTCATAAGGTATCCTTCTACCTCCGTGCCGGTTTGCCGCTCATCATCTGGAAAGAAGCTGCCGTAGCTCCTATCATCGAAGAAGCAGGAGCTGGCATAACCATCAGTTCGCTGGAAGAGCTGGATGACAGACTTGCCAATCTTACCA
>JAXJRI010000187.1:0-1647 GCA_036310685.1 Lachnospiraceae bacterium
ATAAAGGTAGGTATATATTCTCAAAAATCCAACGCACTGTATTTACACAACAAATTTAATGTTCATCAAAGAAACGGAGCCTTTTCTGGCTCCGTTTTGCTTTTATAAAGTGGCAAACTCCGGTCTTATCATAACTCCTCCTTCATCTCAATCCACACTCAGCCTCCAAATGGCGAATTTTTCTCAATTAACTCGTTTTTTTTCTTGCAATTCACCTAAGACCAGGGATGGGTGAAGACGGGCTCAGTCTCTTCGTATTGGATTTTCCGGATATCTCCAAAAACAAAACCCCGAAGATGAGAAAGACATACCATATCTTCTTCGAAAAATGATATCCTGCCCATATCACGATAGGGTGGAAGACCCCTATGATTGCAACAGTCACGATTGCCAGAACGATTCCTGAAAAATTCATAAAACTGCCTCCAAAAATTGTTCCCCACCGCCAGATCTCTCTGGCAATGGGGAATACATAATTGCTACTTCTTATTTCATGTTATATCAATCGAACAAACTGTATATCGCATCATAGATGGTCTGGAAGATAGATTTCGCTACTTCTCCGAATCCACCTTTCCCTCCTAGGTCCATCTTATTAATCTCGTCATAAATCTTGCTGGCCTGCTCTTTCAACTGGTCTGCACTGAGGTCCAGGCGGTCGATCTTCTTCATAAGATCCGCAATCTGTTCTTTCTGGGAATCTGTCAGGTCGACATCCAGGTCCTTGGAGGCATCATCGATAATCTGATTGATATCCTCGTCACTGCTAGTTCCGTCCGAAAGGACTTTTTCCTTTACCATGGCAACAAATTTTTCTGCCTTGTCCTTGTCCCCCAATTCATCTCCCAGCTTACTAGTCACAACAAGCTCATTGGTAGCGGCATCGGCACTATCCTTGCTGATCGTCTCTCCTGTCATCTCCTCATATGCCTTCATCGCACCGACAAGAGCTGCCGTTCCGCTGATTCGGAAAGGACCCGCTACCTTGACATCGGCATCGGTGATTCCCGCTGTCGTCAAAGCATTCTCATACATTCCAGGGGTACAGTAGGTGATATTCTTTGTGGTAACATCAATGCCTTCCCCCTTATCCTCCTTCTCCACAAGAACAGAAGAGAGGGCTCTGCTTCCAATCACAGAGGCAGACAGGTAATCATCCAGATATTTATGCTCATCTGCATTCGTGATGGTCACAACAGTGTAATCTTTTAAGTCGTCTTCCTCTACTCCGAGAATATCTAACACTGTCTTTTTCTCATTTGCCTTAAGATCAGCTCCTAAGGAAATGTAAGGCTTGGTATTGTCTTCGCCTTCCACGCTGTCCGCCTTTGCAGATGCTGGCAGCAGAATGCTGCTTACCATAAGAGCAGTCATTCCCAAGACACATAACTTTGAAATTTCTCGCTTCATAATTACATATCCTCCTATGTACTTACCTGACTTTAGAATTCCCCGTCAGGCGACTTCATCACCTCATCTGCCATCCTCCCTGTCAGATCTTGTCCTGAGGTGACTCAGTTTTTATGTTCAATCTTTTTCTGTTCTGTCTCTCCCTTTGGCAGGCCGATATCCTCGATATTCTCAAAGTCATCTCCAAACCAATCCTCGGAAAGCTCTACCTCCACATAATCAGGCTCATCCTCATAG
>JAXJRI010000188.1:0-5979 GCA_036310685.1 Lachnospiraceae bacterium
CACTTGTAAGCAAGCTTACGTGGGATGATGAGTTTTGACACTGTAGTTATACAAATGATTAATAAGACATTTTTTCGAACTTATGGTATGATAATTGACGTTAAAATAAGAAGAATCAGATAGGAAAGATAAATATGAGTGTCATAAATGTAGAACATATTACAAAATTATATGGAGATAAAAATGTGCTGGAGGATGTAACCTGCAGTGTGGATGACGGTGATAAAGTCGGAATTATTGGAGTTAATGGAGCGGGCAAATCAACCCTTCTGAGGATTATTGCGGGAGATGAAGAACCAGATACAGGAGATGTCATTTTTTCCAGAGGAAGAACTCTGGGATTCCTTCCGCAGACCCCTGATTATCCAGATCATGGTACCGTCTTAGAGTATGTCTGTCAGGTCGGTGATGTCAGAGATTACGGCTTTGAGAGTGAGGCGAAGACCATGATGAATGCTCTGGAGCTTTATGATTTTGAAAAGCCCCTTAATGAGCTGTCTGGAGGACAGAAGAAGAGGGCAGCCTTAGCCAGAGTCCTTCTGCAGGATCCGGATATCATGATTTTAGATGAGCCTACCAACCATTTAGATAACCGCATGAGTGAGTGGCTGGAGCGTTTTTTGATCCGCTATAAGGGGATTCTGATTATGATTACTCATGACCGCTATTTCCTTGACCGGGTGAGCAACCGAATCTGGGAGATTGATAAGGCGGGAATCTATTTTTATGATACGAATTATTCTGGATTTCTGGAAAGAAAAGCACAGAGAGAAGAAATTGCCCAGGCAGCAGAACGGAAGAGACAGAGCATCTTACGAACAGAGTTAAAATGGGTTATGCGCGGTGCCAGAGCCAGAAGTACCAAGCAGAAGGCACGTCTTAAGCGTTATGAGATGTTAAAAGATATGAAGGCTTCGGAAGAGGCAGGCAAGGTGGAGATGGAATCCATCGGAGTCCGCATGGGAAAGAAGACCATCGAGCTGTCTGACATTTCCAAAGCATACGGAAGTAAGGTCCTTTTTCGAGATTTTACTTACATTTTCCCACACTATTCCCGAATTGGAATTGTGGGGCAGAATGGCTGTGGAAAGTCTACATTGATGAAGATTATCGCAGATATGATTCCTCCAACCTCAGGTACTATTGAATGGGGAGAAACCATTAAGATTGGTTATTTCGCTCAGGACTGTGAGGTCATGGATGAGGATGAGCGTGTCATCGATTATATTAAGGATCATGCCGAATATATCCGCACCAGTACTGGTCTGATTACGGCATCGAGAATGCTAGAGCGATTCCTATTTACCTCTGACATGCAGTACACTCCGATTGCCAAGCTTTCCGGTGGAGAGCGGAGACGACTTTATCTTCTTCGTGTCCTGATGGAGAATCCGAATGTTCTTCTCTTAGATGAGCCGACCAACGATCTGGATATTGCGACCCTTCGAGTATTAGAAGAATTCCTGGATTTCTTCAATGGTATTGTCATCACAGTCTCACATGATCGATATTTCCTTGATCGAGTGGCAGACCGAATTCTTGCTTTTGAAAACGGAACCTTACGCATTTATGAGGGAGGTTATACGGATTATCTGGAAAAGCGAAAAGAAGAGGATGAGGATATGGCAGACTTCGTAAGTGAAGGTATGCATGCACCAAAGGCTTCTTCTGGAGCTTCCGACCCTACGGAGGATAAAGGTGATTCGAAAAAAGGCTGGAGGCACGAGAAGAAACTAAAATTCTCTTACAAGGAACAGAAGGAATTTGAGACGATCGACGATGATATCGCCACACTGGAAAGTAAGATTGAGGAGTTAGATGCTCTCATTCTAAAATCAGCAACGGATTTTGTGAAGCTGAACGAATATTCCAAACAGAAGGAAGAAGCGGAGAAGGAACTTGATGAGAAGACAGAGCGCTGGGTCTATCTCAATGAGAAGGCTGAGGCAATCGAGAATCAGAAGAATCAGTAAGTGATCATTTGATAATAGGTATCTCTCCTTCTTCCATATGGTTCAGTTCTGGAAGTACTGTCAGAAGCATTGTAATGAAGCAAGCGAGGCCTCCAATGACATTGGAGATCGGCTCTGCCATAAATACTCCATCGGTTCCTAGTCCGCCTACCATTGGAAGGAGGATAGTCAGAGGAACGACAATGATAACCTTACGGAAGAGGGAGAAGAAGATTGCTTTCTTCTTCTTGTTTAGGGCCTTAAATGTGGTCTGTCCTGTATGCTGGAATGTCATAAAGATAAAGGCAAAGAAGTATAAGTGCAGAGCAGGAATACTATCCTTTAATATTGTCGGATCACTGCTGAAAATCTGGATGAACAGCTTTGGCTGCCACAATTCAAGGAGCCAGGCAATGAGAGTGTAGGCACATAACATAGAAGCCATCACTTTAATGCCAGTTCTGACCTGCTGTGGTTTCCTTGCTCCGTAATTGAAACTGATGACAGGGGAAGCGCCGTCCGCGATAGCAAAAGCAGGAGTTTCTAAGACCTGTCTTACGGAGGAGACGATGGTCATAATAGAGATATAGACATCGCCGCCGTATCTTCCCAGCACATTATTGTTGACAATCTGGCACAAACCATTGGTGATCTGCATGATAAAGGCAGCCATTCCCAGTCCGACAATCTCACTGACCTGATGGAGATTACTCATAACAACAGACGCTGAGATCAGATGAGCTCTATATTCCGCTTTTCCCTTTATCAGAAAATGCAGGACAAAGAGGAAGGATAATCCCTGTGAGAGTACAGTGGCAATGGCGGCTCCCCGGATTCCCAGTCCCAGTACAAAGATGAAGATAGGGTCAAGAATCAGGTTGGCAATGGCACCAATGACGACGGTCATCATTCCGATGGACGGAAAGCCCTGTGCGTTGATAAAAGGGTTCATGCCAAGTGTAAACATGGTAAAGAATGTTCCCCAGATATAGATTCTCAGATAAGATGCAGCGAAAGGCATCACATTATCGGAGGTGCCAAAGACAGCAAGAATTGGCTTGGCAAAGATAAAGAAGACTGCTGTCAGAATGATTGCTGTGATAATCTCAAGAAAGAGTGACAGATCCATAATCAGCTGAGCGGTCTTTGGATCGCCTTGTCCTCTGCTTATGCTGAAAAGTGGAGCGCCACCCTGTCCATAGAGGTTGGTAAAAGCCGTGACGATGATAATAATTGGAAAACAGAGCCCGATGGCACCGAGTGCGGTAGTTCCAGTGCCCGGAATCCTTCCGATATAGACACGGTCGATAATACTATATAATAAGTTCATAATCTGAGCGACCATCAGCGGAAGCGCGGTCTGTATGATATTCTTGGTGATGCGTCCCTCAGAAAAATCGATTTGTTTCATACATGTCCTCCTAATCGTCCTGTTTCGCTACGAGGTAGATTGTATATAAAATCAAGACTTAACCTTCGGCTGTATGGTGACCAGAATGACGCCGACAAAAATAAGAACGAAACCGACAAGATCCATGGCAGTGAATGCGGTCTTCAGCCAGACAGCCGAGATGACAGAGGCTGCTACTGGTTCTACGGAGGCGAATAGACTTGTTTTCACGGGACCTGCCAGGGCGATTCCTCTCATGTAAAGAGAAAATGCAACGGCGGTTCCCAGGATAATGATCGCTGCCAGAGCCAGGAGTACCGAAAACTTAGCATGAATTCGAATGTTCCATCCCCCCGTGATGATAAAAATAAAGATTCCTCCAATAAGCAAGGCATAACCTAAGATGACATCGGATCCCCAACGGCTGAGCAATGGGCCTGGGATCATGGTGTAAAGCATCATGGCAACGGAAGAAGAAATGCACCAGAGAAGGCCCTTCGGTGAGAGGGCAAGGTTACTGGGATCTCCATGAGTTGCTAGGAAGAAGATACCGGAAAGAACCAGGAGGACAGAAATAGCCTCGTTCCAATATGGGAGCCTTTTTAAAATTAGGCAGGTGATCAGCATAATCCAGATTAGACCTGCATATTGAATCATGGTCGCGGTTCCTGCATTCGTCAGATCAATCGCTTTTAGATAGGCAAACTGGACTGTCGCAAGCCCCACGATAGCAAAAAGAATCAGCCGGACTACATCTTTCTTATGGTGGAAGATACCCAGCATAGAACTCTTATGGCGTACCGCATTGAGGGCACAAAGGATAATACCCGCTCCGATCATTCGGAATATCGTGACGGTGGAAGGAGAAATCTGGCTGTTTGCAAAAATATATTGTCCACAAGTACCGGAAAATCCCCAGAGAATACCACCAAGGAATGCGCATAAGATTCCCAGTAATGACTGTTGTGTTTTCATCATAATTCCTACTCCTGATATATTAATGACGTGGATCTCAAAAGTGACTACGGAATGTTCCGTCGCTTTGCGTCTTCCACATCTCTTTAATACTAGAAGGATTGTAGCATGGATGAATGATCGAAACCAGTAAAAATTAATAACGTTTCGAAAATGATTCAAAAATATCAAAAATTTGAGTATCCATCCAGAGACAATCAATAAAAATTATAAACATTTTTTAAAAGTATATAAGTAGTAACTTATGAATTATGATTTCCTTTAAGTCCCTTGCTTGACTTTCTATGTAGAAAAGTATAAGATATAAAACATATAAAACTTATAAGAATAATAAGAATTTAAAAATGATATGGTTGTCCGCCGAGTAAAGACAATCTGTCGGATAGAAACAAGATTGGAGAGGAGAGGGGATTGCGATGAAAAATATCACATAAAACTGAAAAAGATGTTCTACACACCGGTAATGATGGCTACCAGCGGCATAGTGATTACGGATAAGACGGTTGTGATGGCAACCCCCTTAGATGCCAGTGTATAGTTGCCATCATATTGCTGAGCGATAATAACGTTCATAGTGCCAACTGGGGCGGAGAGAACAATCATAGAAACTTCTAACATATGTCCGCCAAGACCGAAAGCCTTCAGTGCGAAGATGATGATCACCGGAAGAAGAATCAGCTTGATTCCAGAAAATATGAGAAGGCGAACATTGCAGAATACTTCCTTCAGATTAATCTTGGTCATCGAGTCACCGATCACCAGCATAGAAAGTGGTGCGGTCATATTGGCGATATAAGTGTTCGCCTGCGCAAGGACATAAGGCACATGAACACCAGATAAATAGAGGATAAAAGACAGGATACAGGCAAGAACTCCGACGTTGAAAATCTTTTTCAGCACATCAAGCCATGAAGTAGTTTGCTTTCTATTACCATTTCCACTCATCAGTTTAATGGCATAGGTATAGAGAAGAAAGTTATTAGGCAGGAGAAAAACAGAGGCATAGAGAAGAGCCTCATTACCATAAGCAGCCTGAATCACAGGGAATCCCATAAATCCAATGTTAGAGAACACGATCATGGCTTTATAAACTGGGCGGTCGAATGCATCTACTTTAAGAAGTGTTGAAAGAAAAGGAGCAGCGACCAGAAAAACTGCATAAAGCACCAGAGAGATTCCCAGTGCCCTTAACAGGTCCATCCCCCTTATGCTAGATTCCTGATTAATTCCTGCTGATAAAATCAAGGCAGGATTGGCTACATTCACAAGTAGACCAGAGATTTTTTTCATCGTGGCGTCGTCCCACATCTCTTTTTTTCGACAGCAATATCCCAACAGAATAATTAGAAAAAAGACAGCCATCTGCTGCATTAATATCATATCTATACCTCTACCCTCTCATTGCTTTTCAGTTCCAAGTTACAAATGGCTGTGTTAGTTAATTTTATTGAAACTAGTATTAACATTTGACCGGCAGAAACCAGTCTGGGCGAGCCATCGCCCGCTATCTGATATGACTCAGACTACGTTGTACACCTTGATCTTTCCAAAGAGGTATTCCGTATCCTTCTGGAGACCGCTCTCCCGGTATTTCCGGATGATATTGGCGGCACCGTTCACATCCGCGTTCAGCATCCTTCCATCGGAAGTAAGATAGGATCC
>JAXJRI010000189.1:0-4219 GCA_036310685.1 Lachnospiraceae bacterium
ACCCGCCGATAATAAATTTTAAAAACTTACACACTTAACTTGACATACTCCTACGGATTGTAAGTCACTTTTGGGCTCCCTTGGTCCTGCTTTCCATCATAGATTACCACATGGCATCCAGTTCTTTTAGAATCCGCTCTTCTTCCTCAAGCTGTTCATCAAGCTCTGTTCTCATGGTAAACATATACTCTAACATTGTAATCGTGATCTCCCACTGTCTGGCATCGGAATCATGATTGACACCTTGAATTCCAACCCGGATCGCCTCAGCTTTATTCGATGGATGATAAAGCTTCAGCTCATCCTCTACCTCCAGTTCTTTCTCCCCCTTTAGCTGACCATCATCAAGCGTCAGCTTATGGCAGGAGTGATTCTGAACAGCTCTAAAAACCTCGTCACTGATATCTACATAATAAACCATACTTTATCCCACGACTGGTTTCGTGTATTCAAAGCGCACGTCATCTGGAAGAAAAGCACCATCTTGAATTCTTCCTCTTCGAATTACTCTCCAGTCATCTGTGCTTGCCTGTTCGTCAATCATCTGACAATAACCGTCAGTCATCTTACCGTCTTGGAAGGCTCCATCACAGAGCATCTCTCCATCCGCATTAAAAATCTGATAACGCCCCTCATGATAGCGGAATGCGTCCACGCCTGTCTTATAGCGGTTATGGAAACCGATGCGGAATCTTCTTCCGATCAGCTGATGGAACAGACGTAACATCGGTTGAGCTAAAAATGTCTGATATTTAAACTCATTGCCAAAAATCTGATAATACGCTGGATAGAATGGCATCATCTGGTTCTCAAACCATCTCTTCGCCTTATCATAATCCTTCAGCTTACCCACCTTAATGCCATCTTCCTCTACAATATCATAAAGATCTTCAAAACCTGCCATCAGTTGTTTTGACTCCTCATGGATCTGATCTTTCACGACATCCATAGCTTCCTGCAGTGATTTCTCAGGAAATGTAATGCCTGGGAATTGTTCAAAATGTCCCCCCTGATAACACTCATACATTGCTCTGAGGTTCTGATTCAGGAACTGATAGATTACCTTGCCTGCGTTTTTACGCTGCTCTCTTCCATCAACTTTATCTTCCCTCTCCTCAGTCAGCTGCTTCATCTGACCAGGCTCTGCTCTCTTCACAAACTTCTCTTCTTTCGAAGAATCTGAGATAGTTGTCTTCTCTTTAGGTCTTACCGCATCTTTGTCCTCTGTCTTATTCTCCACAGATTGCTTTACCAGATCCTCTCCCGGTTTCTTAGCCTGAGATTCCTTGCCCTTCTGCAATTCTTCTGACTTCATCCCTTTATTGCTGGAACGTTTGAATAAGATCAGAATAACCACAATGATAATGACTGCAATGATTGCTCTCACAAGAATACTATTTCCCATACGTTCTTCCTCCATTCTGTAGCTGCTAGTATTATATCACATTCGCTTCATATTTTGTCAGCTTCCTCTTAAGCTTCTCCCCATGTCTTTACAGAAAGTCAAAGCTGTTGTATGATTATAATAGTTATCATATCCGTTTTATAGGAGATTAATTATGCACGAGATTACAAGAGCCAGCGAACATGTCTGGCATATCGCAGAAATCGAAGAGACATATTTCAGTATTATTAGAGGAGGCAAGAGTGCTATCGTCGTAGATACCGCTTATGGAATCGGAGACAATCGTGGATTTGTGGAGCATTTTCTAGAAGGGCTTCCCTACATCGTCATCAATACTCATGGCCATAACGACCATGTTTCGGGAGACTATCAGTTTGACAAGGTCTGGATTCACCCGGCTGATCTCCCTGCCTACCAGAATGCCAACAAGCGTATGTTCCGTATGGGTGCATACTTTATGTATGCAAAGAAGTATGATTTCCCAGCCGAGAAAAAAGACGAGTATGTGGCAGTCCCGAAAACAGAAGTAGGCAAATTAAGCGGACACGAGACCTACGACCTAGGCGGTGTCACGGTAAGCCTTCATCACCTTCCAGGACATACCAAGGGTGAGATTGGTCTCCTGGTCAACGAAGACCGCCTGCTCCTTTCCGGGGATTCCTTCAGTGACGACTGTTACATGTTCGCCGACAATCACGACAGCTTAGAAACCTTACAGCATACCGTGGAAAAGGCATTAACTCTTCCATTTGATTTCTATCTTGGAAGTCACACCACAAAGCCACTGCCACAGACATTTCTTAAGGAAGTCCTGGCTAATACGATAGAGCGAAAAGTAGTCCCAGGCTCTGAGGAGACTATCTTGGGAGTCAAAACCGTGACCATCCTCCACCAGGGACCTGACGGCATCTCCAAAATCCGAGTCCAAAAAGACTCTCCAGAGCTCGCTTAACAATCAACACCCCAAAGCACAAATTTGTTGCCAACTATTAGCATTTGCTTTATAATAATTGTGGATAAATATGCTTAAGCGAGGGGATTTGTATGTCTATATTGACGGATAAAGTAAAGAAAATGATGCAAAAAAGTTCTGGTACGACTGAAAACACTGCCGAAGCTTCTGGTCCAAAAGTGAACCCGATTGATTCCAGGCCTCAGTCTTATTCCGATGTAATCACTAAGTTAGGAACCAAACGGCCAGCCCCAATCTCCAGACAGACCAACAAGCCAGCGAAAGAGACAGGAAGTCTCAGAAGACCAACACATGATACCGGTTTTGTTTCTGTGAAGAATGCCTCTAGACGTTCTAGTCTAGACGATGGCTTTGTCTCTGTTCGAAACCCTAAACTGAGATCTAAGCGGAACGATGGTTTTGTCTCTGTCAAAGAGAGATCCAGAGAGATCGAGGCCGCTGTTCCTGAGGAAGATACTCTAGAGGAAGACAAGATTTTGGAATCTTTGGAATCTAATAACGAGAATGAGATATCCAAACCAGCGGACATGGCTGATCAGAAGGACATGGCTAATCAGAAAGACATGGACGAACAGGAAGGTTTTGAGAATAATGAGGATATCGAAGACGTGGCAGAGTCAGAAGAATCTCCTGCTACAGAAGAAGAACAGGCAGTGGAGGAAAAACCTGCATCCGCTGTCCCAGCAGAAGCACCAGTTTTCGCTTCATCTTCTGTCCCTTCGGAGGAAGAGCCTGACAATGTGCTTACTCTTCCAATCGCAACTGTTAAGAATCTGCAGATCGGATATCACGGAGAGACTTTACATCTCTTTAAGAGCAAGGAGACTGATCTCATCATCAAAGAATACATCGGCGGCTTAGAAGGTTCTGAATACTACGGTAAGGTTACGGCTAACCGTTTTAAAACTACTGTCCGCTATGGGCGCCGTGAGGAGGTCAATAAAGATACTCATGTGGAGATCTACCTGCCAGAAAGCTGGGCGGGAGAACTTCAGGTTTCCACTCAGTACGGTGACATCATCACTGAAGAAGATTGGAAGACAGACCGCTTCGTCGCTGAGGCAACCCAGGGTATCATCTCCTTAAAAGAGGTTCAGGCACCACGAATTCGTCTGGTGACCTCCTCAGGTGAGATACATATCGAGCATGCAGTTGGATTTACCGATATCCACACAGTGTCTGGTGCCATTCACGCGGATGTGATTGATGGAGGTGCTTCCCTTGAAACATCAGATTCCATCATCGACGCGACCTTCCACTCACTAAGTAACATCATTGAGGCAGAAACCTTAAACGGTTCCATCGCACTCCGTCTCCCTAAGGGTTATGGTATGAAGATTGATGGTGTCAGCAAGCGTGGAGATATCACTTCTAATATGGAAGAGCTTGAGATCAGAACGAAGCCTGGCAACATTCGCGTCATATCCGGAATGGTCGGAAAGAAACCTTTCCAGAGAGTTTCTGTATCTGATATTAATGGAAACATCAGCTTAGACTGGGCAGAAGAATAATTAAGTTTCACATAGAATAATTAAGCTTCAAATAAAGAACATACAAACGAGATGAAACACGCTCCGCGAGCTTCACTCGTTATCGCGGTGCTCGCCGAGTGTACATGCAAGCATGTCCGTTCGGCTCACTACTCGCGAAAATAAGCTGAAGTGCCACTGGCACTTCACTTGCATTCTAGGCAAATCGGATGGGCGGGTTATTAGCCCGCCCTCCACACCACCGTACGTACCGTTCGGTATACGGCGGTTCATAAGTTTTCACGCACTTCTAGATACTGGTTCAGCAGGGATGGATATCCCAGTCGCTGGACCAGTATTTTCTTTGAAAGA
>JAXJRI010000190.1:0-1703 GCA_036310685.1 Lachnospiraceae bacterium
ATAGATGCTTTCGAGGAGGAAGAATAGATTAACATCAGCATAACATTAGCCTGATGACCGGTGCTGTCTTATGATGCAGCATCTGCCATCAGGCTTTCTTATAGTAATCTAAAGATGTGGGTGTCAAAATGACTACGGCATGTTCCGTCGCTTTGACGCTGTAGTCATTCTAAAATCACATCCATAATTTTTGCGTAAACCGTATCACTCTTCTCTTTCCAATGGTCACAGACCTGGATCGCCTGTTCCTTGGTGACGAGATTGAGATGGAGATTTAAGAGGGTAGTGGCTCTTTCTTTAATCTTCAGTTCGACCATGTACTCACCGTTCTTAGTCGGATAATATTCTGCCGTGATCTCACTTTCCTTTCGGAGCTCATATTTATTCTCCACGAAATATTCGATAATCTCGTCTTTGATATCGTTGGAGATCTTACTCAGGAACATGTCAAGAACTTCTTTTCCCGACGATGTGTTGTGATACTGGGTGGAGTTGCGAATCTGCTCCCCGTAAATAAAGCCCGAGTCGATCAGTTCATTGATGGCTTTCTGCAGATGAAAATAAGTAGTGTAGCCTCTAGTGATAAAGAATTCACTGAGCTGAGAGTTGGTCAGTGGAAATTCTACGTTATCTAACATATAAAGAATCATTAATTTATATAAAGTAAGTGAAGCTTCTTCAGCCATAAAAGTTCTCCTTTCCCTGCCAAGTGTCTCGGATTTTCATCTTGTGGGCGATCTCGTTAAGAACAGCACGCTTGTGGACGGTCCACAGGGGTGCTAGGAGCATGTCCCTTGGGGCATCGCCAGTCATTCGCTCCACCACGATGTCAGGCCGCAGCTTCTCTAGGCATGCAATCAGGCAGTCTGTGTATTCGTCCTGAGTGAATAGGGGGAATGCTTTCTCCTGATAGCTTGCTGCCATGGCACTGGACTTAAGCAGATATAGCTGGGTAAGCTTGATTCCTGAAATGGGAAGTCCATTGATGTAATCAATCGTCTCTAACATATCCTGTCTGCTCTCCCCAGGGAGATTTAGGATGACATGGGCGCTTACTCGGATACCTCGCTCTGTACACTTCTTTGCAGCCTGTGTAAAGATTTCTGTTGGATACTTCCGATGGATGAGCTCTGCCGTGTGGTTATGACAGGTCTGAAGCCCCATCTCTAAAAAGACTGGTTTGACCTGATTGATCTCTTCTAGGAGGTTTAAGACATCTTCTGGGAGACAGTCCGGTCTGGTACCGATGGATAGAGCCACGATATCATCTGGCTCTATCGCCTCAGTGTAAAGCTTCCTAAGCTTGTCAATCGGGCCGTAAGTGTTGGTGAAAGCCTGAAAATAGGCAATATAATGTCCACCCTGAAACTTGGCAGCGGTCTGAGATCTCCCAAGACGAAGCTGGTCGGGGATACTGAGCGAAGCCGATTCTGCGAAATCACCGCTGCCTCCCTGACTGCAGAAAGTACAGCCACCATAACCCAATGTCCCATCTCGATTTGGGCAGGTGAAACCACCGTCCAGGCAGATTTTATAACATTTACTTCCAAACCGACGCTTTAAAAAGCTGCCATATTGATTGATACGTTCCAAAACTTCCCTCTCCGTTCCTTTAATACGTAGCTTTATCTTAACATCGTACGAGATTTCGCGCAACATGAGTTACTGTTCATGCACAATGTCATTTAGTTAAGAATGCTACA
>JAXJRI010000191.1:0-4556 GCA_036310685.1 Lachnospiraceae bacterium
GGCTCAGATGGAAGTCAGTGAAAAATAGTTTGAACTACCTGTATTAATATCATGCATGGACTGTAACCTCAAAAAGACCGTACCGATCAGCAATCCTGTCTGATACAGTACGGTCTTCCTTATAAATAATTATTATGCTTGTCTCAGTATTCTTTTGCTCTTGCGCCGGATTACCGGATAATTCTCCATGGCCATAACCTTCTGGAGCGGGATTGGTTTGAAGAGCGGAAGTTTCATGACATTGCGAATCCAGAGGACGGCATAGACGGTCAGGGCAGCGAAGATGCCAAGGACAATCTTATAGATCAGGATCCTCTCTGACGGATCAGAAGAGATATTCCAGATCATCAGGATATTGCCGGCAAACCCGAGGATGGGAATCAGCATGCCACCCGGTACCTTAAATGTCCTCGGTGCCTTAGGAAGTCTGCGTCGAAAGATCAGGACATCCGCACAGGACACAGCGTAGGCTGCCATCCAGAATACACACCCGATCAAGATCAGGAATGACAGGGAGGAGGAATTGGAAAGTCCGGTCGCGTTGATCAGAATCATCACTCCACCGATGGTCAGGATTCCCACATAAGGGGCTCCTGCTTTGTTCTTCTTCATAAATACTGCTGGAAGCATGTTGATTTTGGCCATGCCGCTCATGATATAGGCCAGGGAGCTGATGACAGAATTAACGGTCGAGATGACTGCAAAGATGGATACTAGCGCCATCCAGTACTTTCCGACATTTCCTAGCAAGGCAACACCGTAGAAGACATGAGGTGAAGAGGAGGCAGCCAGTTCCGACCAGTCCGCGTAGTTATGCATACCAAGAACAACAAGAATTTCCATGCCACAGACGATCAGAAGAGAGAGAACCATTCCCAGGGGAACAGTCTTCCTGGCATTCTTCACATTCGGGGCGATTGGGATGATGAACTCACTTCCCAGAAAAAGGAAGAAGGCAAGGCCGATCATGGAGAGGATATCACCTGGGTTCGAACTTAAAACCCAAGGCTGATCCACTACTTTTCCAGTCCCCACATGGAAGATTCCTATCAATCCCATAAGTACGAGAGAGATGATCAGTCCATATGCCACCACATCCTGAATCTTGGCGAACATATCAATACCGAAAAGGTTGGCAGTGATCAGAACAATCAGCAGGATAATACAGAATACTGAGGATGGCAGGCTGGTATGAAATACCGCATTCATAGTATTACCGAACATGGCACACTCCACGCTTCCTGCGATAGTATTGCAGACCAGGTATCCTCCAACCATGGCAATGATAGAGACAAATGGTCCCATGGCCGCCATAGTATACTGGGCAAGGCCTCCGGTCAGATTAGGCATCAGGGCATTGAGCTCTGCCAGACAGAGGGCTGTGAAAATATTAAATACACAGGCGATGATCATCGCGATGATAAAGCTAATCCCAATCGCGCCAGCCCCCTGTCCCAGAGACATAAGACAACTGGTCGCGACAATAAGTCCCACCCCAGTGGCTACCGCACTGGGCAATCCAAGTTTCTTCTCATTCATAAGCGAACTCCTTTCCCAGAATCACATTTTTAGCATCCTTAAATGGTAAAAGGCGCCGGACTCCTGTCCGACGCCTTTGTCTTATCTGAGATATTAACAAGGTATTCCGAAAATAAATTGTAAAAATGAGAACAATTTTGTCTCCACATCTCCTGTAATCCATGATAGCTCAGCCTCCTTAGTTGCTCCAACCTTTTTTATACTCTTCTTTAGTATTCAAACTTTCCATCATTCTTCTCCTCGAGAGCGTGGATCATATGCCAGGTGAACTCATTATAAGGGGTCGGAATTCCCAATTCCTCTCCCATCCTGACGACCGCCCCCGAGAACATATCAATTTCCGTATGACGCCCGGCATCCAGATCTTGAAGCGTGGAATATCTGGCCCCTGGTGTGACCCTGGAGCCTCGAAAGGAGGTGGGATCGTTTTTCGAAAGATCAATCCCCTTCGCCTCGGCGATCTTTATCACCTCCTGGCGAAGCTTCAATCTCAAAGCATTGACGTGCTCACTGTCCTGATAAGCTCCAATCCCGCATCCAACCATAGCCTGAGGAAGATTATCGCCCACATTGAGGAGAAACTTCCCCCAGATCTCACATTCAATCTGGTCAGTCTCCCAGAAGTGAATGCCGGTGTCTGAAAACAGTTCTTCCAGAGCTTTCATTCTTTCTCCGGATCTGCTCCGATCCTTCTCACCGTAGATGATACCGATGGTCATCTCCGGATCAAAGCGGACCTCCCTACCCTTTCTTGCCGATGCCACCTTGATTAGGGAATAAATGATCTGGTCCTCGGGAATGATCTGTCCGATGATCTCCTCACTGTCCACCCCATTCATCAAGCTCATCACTGCGGTATGGTCATCTGCTACGGTCCGAATGTCAGGAAGAGCTTCTGGTAAGGCTCCATACTTTAAAGACACGATCAGAAGATCCGCACCCCGTGCCTCCTCCGGAGTTCGTACTTTCGGAAAGTAATCCTTACCATTGATCATCAGGCCGTCTAGCTCCAGCCTTCGCTTCCGGTCTCCCTGCGCGACGAGACAGCATTCGATATCCTCTTTTGATGACAGACCCCACAAGGCATAGGATCCAACCGCACCAGCTCCGAGAATTGCTATTTTTCGATATTTAACTGCTTTCTTTTCCATTGGACTCTCCTCCTATTCTCCATCGAATCACCTTCCTAGGATATTCGTTTCATGTATGACATTTTCTTAACTCTTGGCAGACATTGGAACTTCCGTCAGATTTTTTCTATCGCATTCACCGGACAAATCTCCTGACATCTGCCACAGTGCAGACATCTATTCTGATTGATTACCGCCGGAATGCTGCTGATATCAAAGAATTCACTTCTTTCGACCACAACAATTCTTGTACTTTTTTCCTGAACCGCAGGGACATGGATCATTTGGATAGATTTTTTTCGTTTGTTTTTTCATAAGCCTCTTCACTTGAAATTTATAGATAGAATTCCTTCCTTCTAAGTTCAAACCATGGCATAGATTGTCTTTTTTGACTTGCTATGGATAGATCAAAATCTGCCTGAATCAGTCCTTCCTGATCATCCGCTTTGATCACAAGATTTCCAAAAGGATCTGCGATCAGGGACTCTCCCGCAAAGTCCATCTGGTCTTCCCTGCCCACGCGATTACACATGGCAATAAATACTGAGTTCTGCATTGCCTGCACACGAATCTCCCACTCAAACATATCAAGCGGTTCCTCCTTGGTATTGGCTGTTGGAATAATGATAAGGTCTGCTCCCATCAGAGCACAAGTCCGAATACTTTCCGGAATATGTCTGTCAAAGCAGATGACAATTCCAACCTTGCCAAAAGGAGTATCATATACCTTAAATCCATCTTGGGAAGGAGTATAATAATCCTTTTCAAAGAATTTATCCCCTTGATAGATATGTACCATCGAGGCAGAATCCTGGACCACTCCGTCTGCGTTGATCCAAAGGGATCTGTCAAAGCGTCTGCCGTCTTCTTCTATAAAGAGGTTCGGAGATAAAAACAGATGATTCTCTCTTGCCTGTTGACAGAATACTTCAACCTCTCTGCTCTTGATTCTGGACACATATTTGTCAACATTTCTTCCCGGGTACTGAGGAAAGAAGGGCGTCAGCTGAATCTCTGGAAAGAACAGAAGATCGCCATCCGCTGCTTCCAGGCAAAAACGTATTGATTTTTCCAAGTTCTCGTCTCTATTCTCAGTCATACTCATCTGAGCCATACATAATTTCATTAACTAAGATTCCTCCATCTTAAATATTCTTCTATATTACATCATACTCTATTAAGCTCACAATCTCAAAGGTGATATACAATCTCAGCACAAAATCTTCTTGAAAGCACTTTATGGGTTCTTGTACACAATCTGCGGTGATTTTCTGTTTTTTTGCTAATCCCTCTTTAGCAGCACATGATATACACGCGATTTACACTATTTTTCATTTAAATTTCACATTTTATTATGCTATGATAAGCTCAAACAAGAGACGAGAACAAGGAGGTGTTAACATGAGTTCCGCAACTGATAAGACGAATCTCACCATCAGTGTTGATAAGCCCACCCGCGAAAGCTTTAGCAGACTCTGCGAGGGGCTTGGATTATCTGTCTCCTCCTGCATAATTGCCATGATGAAACAGGCTGTCCGTCAGCAAAGTGTCACTTTTTCTCTGCTCGATGAGAATGGCTTTACTCTATCGGAAGCCAGGGAACTCAGGAGAAGAGCAGACGATGCTATGAGAGGCCACACGGCAGAGCATGAATTGATCGAGGATTGAGTATGAGGAATCTGGAATGGCAATCAGATGCATGGGAAGAGTATCTCGAACTGCAGAGGAATAACAAAGTACTGCTAAAAAGAGTCAGGGGATTCTTTCTTCTGGAATCCCCTTCTTGAACAGGTATGACTTCATACCCTCTGCCTCTGTAATAAGAAGCTTAATTGCTCTTGCGCCGGAATGCTGCTGATATCAAAGAATTCACTTCTTTCGACCACA
>JAXJRI010000192.1:0-9188 GCA_036310685.1 Lachnospiraceae bacterium
AGCCACTGGCGGTTCTCCTGCATGCTTGGCAAATAACTTACATCCCCACTTGTAAGCAAGCTTACGTGAGATGATGAGTTTTGATACTGTAGTCACAATATTTTTATGGTGCATTTTAAGGAGAATAGCTTAATAAAAGGAAGATGTTTCACGTGAAACATATATTTTACATGTGAATATTTTCTTCTCAAAGTAATTATGCTATAATAAGTAGAACGTTTTGTTTATAAGGTAAATCACTGATATGGAGGTATACTATGAGCAGAGTGATAGCCATCGCTAATCAGAAGGGTGGAGTCGGAAAGACGACAACTGCCATCAATTTGTCTGCGTCGCTTGCAGAATTAGGGAAGAAGGTTCTTCTCGTCGATATGGATTCTCAGGGCAACACGACAAGTGGTCTTGGTGTGGATAAGAATGCTTTAGATAATACCATATATGAGGTACTAAGAGACGAGGTCAATGTGAGGGATGCAATAGTCCTTTTATCCCAGTATTTTGAAGGATATGATCTGATTCCTGCAAATCGTAATCTTGCAGGTGCTGAGATTGAATTGATTGCTACAGAGGGTATGCAGTACATCCTGAAGAATAAACTTGCTGAGGTGGAGAGAGATTATGATTATATTATTATTGATTGTCCTCCTGCTTTAGGTATGCTTACAGTCAATTCTATGACGGCTGCAAATAGTGTGTTAGTACCAATTCAGTGTGAGTTCTATGCCTTAGATGGTTTAAGTCAGTTGATTTTTACAGTAGAGCAGATTCAGAAAAGTCTGAATCCAAATCTATATATCGAAGGAGTTGTATTTACCATGTATGACGCCAGAACCAATCTTTCATTGCAAGTTGTGGAGAATGTTAAGGATAACTTAGACCAGAATATTTATAAGACCATTATACCTAGAAATGTCAGATTAGCTGAGGCGCCAAGTTATGGAATGCCAATTAATCTATATGATAAGAAATCAAAGGGTGCAGAAGCATATAAATTACTGGCAGAAGAAGTAATTGAGCATCACGAGAAATAGTGTGAAACAGGAATGTTCCATAAAGATGTTTCACAGGAATGTTTCACGTGAAACATGGAGATAAATATTTAAAACGTGGGAACTAAGAAAAGTATCAAGATTAAGAGAATAAGCGAAAAGTGTGAAACATGAGAATGTGATGTTTCACGTGAAACATAGGTTATTAAGAGGAAGAGTGAGGGAATGGCAAAGAAGAAGGGACTTGGCCGTGGTTTAGATATGCTCATTCCAAGTTCACCGGTTATGCACAAGAATCCAGGGGAAGATAATATCGCTGCTTTAACAAAAAGGGAAGACCATGAGAAGGCAGAAGATAATGGCGCAGTTTTAATCGATATTAACAAGATTGAGCCAAACAGAGATCAGCCTAGAAAGCAGTTCGATGAGAGTGCGATTGAAGAACTTGCAGATTCTATTAAGAGATATGGTGTGATTCAGCCATTATTGGTGCAGAAGAAAGATCATTATTATGAGATTATTGCTGGTGAGAGACGTTGGAGAGCTTGTAAAAAGGCTGGAGTTAAGAAAGTACCAGTCATCATCGGAGAATACGATGATGATGAGATTCTGAAAATAGCATTAATCGAGAATCTTCAGAGGGAGGATCTGAATCCGATTGAAGAGGCAAGAGCATATGAACGTCTTAAGAAAGATTATGGTTTAAAACAGGATGAGATTGCAGAAAGTGTGGCAAAAAGCAGAACTGCAGTAACTAATATCATGAGGCTTCTGAAGCTGGATCATAGAGTGCAGAATATGTTATTAGAGGGATTAATCTCAAGCGGACATGGAAGGGCAATTCTCAGTGTGGAAGACCATGATAAGCAGTTCAAGATTGCTACTAAAGTTCTGGAAGAAGGACTGAGCGTCCGTGACGTGGAACGCGTGGTAAGAAGACTGAATAAACCACAGAAGGAAGACCAGGAGAAGGAAGATCCTCAGCAGGAGGAGATGACGCATTTCTTTGAAGATAAGATGAAGAATATACTGGGAAGTAAGGTCACGATTCGTAATAAGAAGAATAATAAAGGTAAGATTGAAATAGAATATTATTCTAAGGATGAATTGGAGCGAATTATTGAGCTGATTCAGAGTATTGATCATCAGTAGAAGACATTAGGGCGTAAAGGATAGGGTTGCCTATCTTATAATGTAGTGGGAGAAAATTATGGATAGTTTTATATTAGAGTTTTTTCATTTGAATTTAGACGTATTTATCGTGACGACAGCAGTGATTGTCGTAGCATTACTGATTACTCTGTTTTTCCTCTTATTGGATTATCTTAAGATTAGAAAACGGTATATGGAATTTATGACAGGTGAGAGTGGTAAGTCGCTGGAATATACGATTTATAAGAGATTCCGAGATATTGATAAGCTGCAGGAAGGTCAGAAAGATAATGATGATCAGATTGCAATTATTTACAATAAGGTAAGAAAAAGTTATAGCAAGATAGGAATCTATAAATATAATGCATTCAGTCTGGATAACGACGTATCTGGAGGAAGCTTAAGTTTTTGTCTTACTTTACTGAATAGTGCAGAAGATGGGTTTATTCTGAATACGATTCATAACAGAGCTGGCTGTCATGTTTACATGAAGGAGATTGTAGGAGGTCAGTGTGATCAGCCACTTGCAGAGGAAGAGAAGATTTCTCTGGATAAGGCGATGAAATATGATAGCGTGCAAGAGATAAAAGAATGATAATAGATGCTGTACAGCGATACAATATTAAAAGCTGTACAGCATTTTTTTGATTGCATTTCTTATCTTAGAACACTATAATAAGAAGAACCAGTATAGAGACAGTTAGGAAAAGACAAACAGGGAGCCATATGTATCAGTATTATAGTGCCATCGGTTTTTCAGAATACAATACAAGAGCAAAAATACATCAGCTTGCACTAGAAGTGATCAATCAGCCTGACAGAGTGAGTAAGACAGAGATTAATGACCAGGAATATCAATGTGTCTATGAGAAAGATTATGGAGAAGCATTTGGCATTCTTGTCAGTCAGATTGTCGATCACTCAGGATATCAGGAGATTGACTATGTTATGCCTTATGTACGTGGAATGAATTTTCTGTATTCTGATCATATGCGGTTTGAGAAAGCATCTTTGGAAGAAAGTTTTCAGTGTATCTGTGATGATAATAGTATTGGAATTCTTGTTATATTCAAAGTTATCAATACTATTGATTACACTATTTTAGATAACGGACGAAAGAATTTTGGCGAGGGGATTAACTGCGCTACGATTGCTGGAATTGCAAGCAGTGGCAAGATTATCCTGCCAATTCAGAGAGATCCTTATGATATTAAGCAGGAGAGAGAGAATCGAAAACACAGAAATCATATGATTGAGGCAGCAAAAAATGGAGATGTCGAAGCTATGGAGCATCTCACGATAGATGATTTTGATACCTATAATAAGGTAGCAAGTCTTTCAAAGAAGAAAGATGTCTACAGTATTGTAACTTCTTCCTTTATGCCAGATACTGTGGAAAGTGATAAATATTCTGTCCTGGGTATTATTAAAGATTATCAGATTATGAAAAATAAGAAGACAGAGGAAGTATCTTATTATATTTCTTTATCCTGTAATATGATCGATATGGACGTGATTATCGCTAAGGATAAGCTGATGGGTGTTCCTGCAGTGGGAAGAAGGTTTAAAGGTAATATATGGCTTATGGGAGATGTAGATATTATCTGAAAATAGGCTTATAGTATCTATTATTTGACAATATGCTGGTATTGACAAAGTGATTATTATGTTTTATCATTGAAAAAGTGTTTCTGTAGCTCAGCTGGATAGAGCATCCGCCTCCTAAGCGGAAGGTCGGGGGTTCGAATCCCCCTAGGAACGTTAGTTATCGGAATTCTTGGTGACAAGGTGTTGTCAGGGGTTCCGTATTTTCTTATCTATCTATTATTTGTAGGAGGTTAGGGTGTGAAGTGTCTATTTATTGTAAACCCATCTTCCGGAAGACAGAACTTCCAGAATAAGATTAAGGATATTGTGGGTACTCTGATCTTTGATCAGATTTGTAATCAGATTGATATGTTCTATACCGAGAAGAAGGATGATGCGATGCATCGCGCCGAACAGCTGACAGAGGGTGAATATGACTTTGTTGTGGCAGTCGGAGGAGATGGAACCTTAAATGAGGTAATCAATGGAGTCGTCTTAAGTAAGAGTAATACTCCAGTAGCAATAATTTCTGCAGGAACCGTCAATGATTTCGCAACTTACTTAAGTCTTCCGCAGGATACCAAGGGATTCTGTGAGATGATTAAAGAATTTAAATTGAAAACAGTAGATGTGGGCAAGGTGAATAACAAGTACTTTATCAATGTTGTTGCCGCAGGTATGCTTTCTGATGTTGCTTTCAGAGTAACCAAGGATAAGAAAGCGATTCTTGGCCCGCTCGCATATTACTTAGAGGGAGCAGCAGATCTTCCTAAGCAATTCTTCAATCCTTTCCGTATGAGATTTACGACAGAAACAACGACAGTGGAAGATGAGATTCTGCTTTTTATGGTAACAAACACACAGAGCGTAGGTGGTTTCAAGGAGATTTCTCCGATGGCCTCTACATCAGACGGAGTGTTTGATATTGTCATAATCAAAAAGATGAATCTGTTGCAGATTACCCCTCTTCTTCTTGGAATTCTGCAGGGAGTGCATATTAATCATCCTGCAGTTGAGTATTTTCAGGCGAAAAAAGTACACATTGAGAATCTTTCCGAAGGTGTCGTCAATGTAGATTATGATGGAGAATTCCTTGAGGATGGATTCCCATTAGATGTAGAGGTAATTCCAGCAGGAATACAAATTGTCGTCCCGAATTAGGAAGAAGATAAGTAAATTCTATTTTTCACAATACTTATAAATATAAGATGCATAATTACTGTAAATGTTCTATAATAAGTAGGTATCAAGAAGGACATACAGTATGAAAAATCTAATGTCATAATTTAGGAGGAACTATGATAGATATTAAGTTTTTACGAGAGAATCCTGAGGCAGTGAAGCAGAATATTCGTAATAAATTCCAGGATGAGAAATTACCATTAGTTGACGAGGTAATTGAATTAGATGAGCAGAGACGTAAAACTCAGCAGGAAGCAGATGAACTCCGTTCCAGCAGAAAGAAGATTTCCAAGCAGATTGGTGCCCTGATGGCACAGGGTAAGAAAGAGGAAGCTGCTCAGGTTAAGGAGCAGGTTACAAAGAATGCTGAAAAGCTTGAGGAGTTAGAGAAAGCTCAGAAAGATCTTGAGGATGAAGTTACAAAGATTATGATGCGAATTCCTCAGATTATTGATCCTGCAGTACCAATCGGACGTGATGACAGTGAGAACGTTGAGATTGAGAAGTTTGGAGATCCAGTAGTTCCTGACTATGAGATTCCATATCATACAGACATTATGGAGAGCTTTAACGGTATTGACCTTGACGCAGCAAGAAGAGTTGCTGGCAATGGTTTCTATTATCTGCTTGGTGATATTGCACGACTTCATTCTGCAGTATTGGCATATGCAAGAGACTTTATGATTAACCGTGGGTTCACTTACGTTATTCCTCCATTTATGATCAGAGGTAATGTAGTTGATGGCGTTATGAGTTTTGATGAGATGGATGCTATGATGTACAAGATTGAAGGTGAGGATCTCTACCTGATTGGAACAAGTGAGCATTCCATGATTGGACGTTTTATCGATTCCATGAATAAAGAGGAGAATCTTCCTTATACTTTGACTTCCTATTCACCATGCTTCCGTAAGGAGAAAGGTGCTCATGGTATTGAGGAGAGAGGAGTTTATCGTATTCATCAGTTCGAGAAGCAGGAGATGATTGTAGTATGTAATCCTGATGAGAGCAAGATGTGGTTCGACAAATTATGGCAGAATACAGTAGATTTGTTCCGCTCTATGGATATTCCGGTACGTACTTTAGAGTGCTGTTCTGGTGATCTTGCAGACCTTAAGGTTAGATCTCTTGATGTTGAGGCATGGTCTCCACGTCAGAAGAAGTACTTCGAGGTTGGAAGCTGCTCTAACTTAGGGGATGCTCAGGCAAGAAGATTAAGAATTCGTGTTACAGGCAAAGATGGAAGCAAGTACTTCGCACATACCTTAAACAACACAGTAGTGGCTCCTCCACGTATGCTGATTGCATTCTTAGAGAATAACTTAAATGCTGATGGAACGGTAAGTATTCCAGAAGTATTAAGACCATATATGGGTGGAAAAGAAGTTCTTGTTCCTACTAAGAACAAATAATCACTTTTGATAGCCACGTCATCCATATGTTTCACGTGAAACATTAATTTAAGGCAAAAAAATAATCCGGAATTGATTGATGATAACAATCAATTCCGGATTATCTATTTATAAATTATCTTCCGCGTCGATTTCTGGTAGAGTTTGAATTCTTTCTTCGTTTAGAGCTCTCATGATTTTTGCCTCTAGTGGAAGAACTGTTTCGATTAGAATTTCTAGGATTGTGACCATATCCTGACCGTGAGTTGTGGACTGAGCGGGTATTTTGACGACTGCTCGATCTAGGATTCTGATCGATACTGTGGGACATCTTTCTCTTATGAATTCTGGCTTTTCTTCTCTTCTCTGCCTCTCGTCTTCGGATCAGCTGCATAATTACAAAAATGATAATCATTGCAATTGCAAAACGAATCAGATACTGAAGCAGTTTCATCGGAGTGAAAGTCTTAGGGTCTTCTGGAGCAGTCTTTAAATCAGTGCTGTCAGATCCAGATAGATAAGCTTTTCCACTCTTTCCGCTTGTGTTGTAGGTTACTGGGGTTTTCCCGATGAGTGAGGAACCCTTCTTAATGTTGATGTACCCGAGAATACCATTGTCTTTATCTTCCTTTAAAGTAAAGGAAGTAGAAAAATCCTGGTCAGAAAGCTTTAAGTCCTTAGGAACTAATACGGTGTAATCTTTGTTATATGTATATTGTAATCCCTGAATTGTGGAAATCTTCTTCTGGGAGAGAGCTTTTCCCTTAGAAGTTTTGGCATTCTTAAGTGCTGTATTCATATTGAAATTGGACAGTGGAGTCAATGTTTTAATATTGTCGAACGCCCACTCATATAATTTCTTGGAATCATAATAAGAATAATTAGCACCGTGATCTTTTAGGATAATTGCAATCAGTTCCGTGTTATCATCTTTTGCGTAGGATATTAAGGTGTTCAGGGCAGCAGAGGTGAATCCTGTTTTTGCACCTTCTACATTCTTATAGTAATACTCTGTTTTTGGATTCATAATCTTTGCGTGATTGAAAAGTTCGATATCTTTATTAAGAGTGTCACTCTTTTTTAGAGTGTAGGAGAGAGTTCCTGCAATTTTTCTAAATTCTGGATAGGAGATTGCCTCTCGGACAATTAGTCCCATATCACGAGCTGTCGTGTAGTGATTCTCATCTGGAAGTCCATGCGGATTCGTAAAGTGAGTATTGCGGCATCCTAATTCTCTGGCTCTCTGTGTCATAAGTTTTGCAAAGGCATCGGTGCTTCCGGCAATCTTATCTGCTAGGGCAACACCAGATTCGTTTGCAGAGACGAGCATCAATGCATAAAGGGAATCTCTGACGGATAGCTTAGCTCCGACATTGATACCAGCAACACTGGAATCTGCGTCAATACCATTGACCGCGTCATCCGAGTAGGTCACGATATCATTCATCTTTGAGTTCTCAATCGTTATCAGAGAAGTCATAACCTTTGTGATGCTTGCAGGGTATCTCTTGGTTGTTGGTTCTTTACCATATAGAATTTTTCCAGAATTAGCATCCATGACAATTGCTGATTCTGCGGTAAGATCCAAACCAGAATCTTCTGTGTTAACTTGGTAGGATGCTCCTAAATCACTGTATGAACCATCCTCTGTGGTGTAGATAGGATGATCCTTGGAATGAGATTGGGAAGTGGGTGTCGTTCCCATGTTTTCGTTGTCATCAGAATCTTGATTAGAAGTGTTTACCTCAGATTCAGAATTTTGAATATCAGTATCTGAAGTCTCTTCCGTAACAGTTTCCGAAGAATTTGCAAAATCAATTCGAGTAGCCGCCAAGGAAGAAAGGCTCATGCTTGCAGTCATAGTACCGACAAGCAGCATGGTGAATAATTTTCTCATTTGTTTCTCCTGATACATATCTAAAATAATAAATATGTATTATATCATATATTTTGCTTTTACTTTCTATGGAAATAAGTGATTCACAGGCAATGGAATTACTTATTAAGTCAATAAGTTACATATTATTCTATAATAGTTTACACGCATACGCAAGATTTAGGAAAAAAAGAAATTGAAATTTTTTTAATTTCCCTATATAGTAGTAATGTTAGCTATGATTAGAATAAATGGCATTTGGAGTAAGTGACGATGAGATTAAGAAATATAAGAGGTGCGAGAGAAAGAATCCAGGAGAACGATTACGCAATCAAGGATCCTGAGAATTATAAGGGTAAGTGGAGGGAAGAAGTATTCCACAATAACAATCCTCTCCATATTGAGATAGGTATGGGAAAAGGTAAGTTTATCATTGAGATGGCGAGAAGGAACCCTTATATTAATTACATTGGAATTGAGAGGTATTCCAGCGTGTTGATTCGTGCCTTGGAGAAGATGGAAGAGGAAGAGCTTGAGAACGTGAGATTTCTCCGTTTTGACGCAGAGAACTTAGAGACTATCTTTGATCAGGGTGAGATTAATCAGATCTACTTAAATTTCTCTGATCCATGGCCTAAGGATCGTCATGCTAAGAGAAGACTGACTTCAGAGAGATTCCTGGGAAGATATGATAAGGTCTTAAAGGCTCATGCACCGATAGAATTTAAAACTGATAACAGACCACTTTTTGACTTCTCTGTGGAGGAAGCTCAGAATACAGGATGGACTTTAGATCTTGTGACGTATGATCTTCATCACAGCGAGTATGCAGAAGGTAATGTCATGACAGAGTACGAGGAGAGATTTTCACAGATGGGGAATCCTATCTGCAAGTTGATCATGCATCATTAAAGAATATCGGGAAGCTTTTAGAAACGCTCTGTCTTATCTGCTCCTTATCTTATTTAGAATCTAGGTAAGGAGCAGCAGGACAATACGGCACAGGTGGAA
>JAXJRI010000193.1:0-6188 GCA_036310685.1 Lachnospiraceae bacterium
GGCTTGGATTAGTGCGCTTTTTGTGCGGGAAACTGCAGGAAAGCACAGCAAAAACCGCAAAATGCGCAGGTATTATGGAAGAAAAAAGAACCGCTACATCAATGAAAAAACTCATTAATGCAACGGCCCCTTCTTTTACGCTATAAATATCGAAATAGCTCTTTGGCCTCCTCTTTCTTGGCAGTATCCTTCACATCGAGGATTTCAGCCTTGACCGTACGATTGCCAAATTGAATTTCAAGAATATCACCATTCTTGACATTCTGGCTAGCCTTGGCAGCCTTTCCGTTTAAAAGTACACGGCCGGCATCGCAAGCCTCATTAGCGACAGTACGGCGCTTGATGAGACGAGAGACTTTCAAAAATTTATCAAGACGCATTATTTATTAACTCTCTCCTTTAAAGCTTTCATAGCCTTAAACTTAGGAGCCTTAGATGCAGGGATTGTGATAGGTTCTTTGGTTCTTGGATTGATACCCTCACGCTGAGCTCTCTCAGTAATCTCGAATGTACCAAAGCCCGCAAGCTGAACCTTCTCGCCTTTCTCAAGCTCCTCACCAACAACGTCGATAAATGCCTTTAAAGCTGCGTCAGCGTCTTTCTTAGTTAACTCTGTTCTTTCAGCGATTGCTGAAACTAATTCAGTTTTGTTCATGGTATTACCTCCAAATAATTCCGCTATTTACGCTAATTTTTAGCACATAAGATATGTGCGATACTTCATTAGTTATAACGGTTCTATGCGCTTTTGTCAAGGCTTTTTGCTAGCTTTCTCACAATAGAACATCGATGGAAAAACAGTTGCCAAAGTGGCTGCAATGTAATGGAAAGTTATACTGTAGGAACACGTGTCTTTTGAAAGAATATTCACCAGCAAATGTCTAAAAAAGATTGCAAAAAGCTTCAAGAGTCGTTATTATAACAGAATAGCGAAAAGCTTCTTTTGGCAGGGGGAGATATTGATGGCAAAAAAGAAGAAGAGGAAAAACAGCAAGCAGTTCAAGAGGATGTTCCATAAGAGTCTGATCAGCAGAAAGACCGTGATGGTCTATTCGTTCGTGGCAATTATCCTGATTGTGATGGCTTTTGGATATTATCAGATGAACCAGAGGACTAAGAGATATCAGAAGAATATCGAGGCCTTAAATACAGAGATCTCAGAACTTAAGGAGACCAACAAGACCTTGGAGAAGGAGAAGAAGAATTTAAACTCTGATACTTTCATTGAGAGGATGGCAAGAGAGCGTCTTGGGATGATCCGTAAGGATGAGGTGAAGCTCGAAGACTCTGAGGACAAAGCGGAGACCAGCACTGACAGTACAGACGAGGATACGACAGAAGATACGACAGAGAAAGATAGTGATTCTGATCAATCACAGGAGAAGCAGAACTCCAATCAGTCGGAATCAGACCAATAGGCGAGGCCTGATTGACAAGAAGATAGATAAATTTAAAATTATAAATAGGTAATTTTAAATTTATGGTTGACATGATTTGAGTTCTATGATAATATCGTACAAGTGCGGCGGGATAGCTCAGTTGGCTAGAGCATTCGGTTCATACCCGAAGTGTCGCTGGTTCAAATCCAGTTCCCGCTACTATCTATAAGCTCCTTAGTTTACTAAGGGGCTTTTCTTTTTGCCATGCATGCAAAATGGACCGCCAGTGGCTGCCCATTTTGTTCTCTATTTTTACTAGATATGCAGTCCCTGGTAAGATATACTGGGGGAGAGGTCAATCAAAATTTTCAAGTGAGATTAATTGAGATATGTTAGAGAATAAGATTTGGGAACCAATCAATCAATACACATCAAAGCATAAGCTCATAGAGCAGGGGGATGGAATTGTTATCGGTCTATCAGGAGGTGCCGATTCCATCTGTCTGGCCAGATATCTTCTCTATCTGAGGGAATCTATGCAGTTAAAGCTTTTAGCGGTACATGTCAATCACATGCTCCGACCAGGGGAAGCAGACCGGGACCAGAGCTTTGTGGAGGAATTTTGTAAGGAATGGGACCTTCCTCTTGAACTGGTGGTGACAGATGTGGAGGCACTTAGTAAAGAGTTAGGGTGCTCCACCGAAGAAGCAGGTAGAAAAGTTCGATACGAAGCATTTGCTAAGGTGGCTGCTAGGGAGGAATGCCATAAGATAGCGACAGCCCACCATCAAAATGACTTGGCAGAGACTATGCTCTTTCGTATGGCAAGGGGGACGGGAATCGCTGGTCTGTCTGCTATCGCAGCTAAGAAAGGCGGCATGATACGTCCACTCCTGGCAGTCTCGAAAGAGGAGATATACAAGATTCTGAGGACACTCTCTCAGGGTTATGTGGAGGACAGTACCAATCAGCTGGATGATTACAGTCGAAACTTTATCAGGCACGAGATTCTTCCTAAGATGGAGAGGATTAACTCACAGGCTGTCAGACATCTTGCCGTGCTTTCGGACCGTGCTGAGGAAGTCTTAGCCTATCTGACACCTAAGATGGACCGGCTCTATGAGGAGAAAGTGGAAAAGAGGAGGGAAGGACTCTTCCTCGCGGAAACTGTCTACAGAGAGATGGAGAGTTTGGAGCAGGAAGCCATTCTCCACAGGATGATTAAGCAGGCGGGCGGACATGAGAAGGACATCGGTGCGGTGCACGTGGAAGGTCTTAAAGACTTGATGGATAAGGCGAGAGGCAAGTGGATCGCTCTTCCCTACCATACGGCAGCTCTTAAGACCGGCCAAGGTATCCTTCTGGGGGATTTCGATCGGATACAGGAATTGACAGAGAAAGCCAGTGGCTGTTCCCAAGATTTTTCCCGAGAAGTTCTGCTTAATCATGAGGGGGAGGCTGAGATTCCTCTGCCAGACGGTTCGACCGTCGTATTTCAAAAAAAATTGTGGGAAGGAAGCCAAATCGTCAAAAGGGATTGGATTAAGTTCTTTGACTATGATATGATTAAAGATAGTCTATTACTGCGTTATCGACAGCCTGGGGACTACCTGGTCTCAGATCAGGAAGGTCATAAGAAGCTCCTGAAAAGGTACTTCATAGACCAGAAGATTCCTGCAGAGAAGAGACAGAGATGTCTTCTCCTTGCGGAAGGTTCTCATATACTCTGGGTTTTCGGGGGGAGAATCTCAGAAGACGTTAAAGTGACAGATCAGACCACTACAGTTTTGCAAGTAGGCTGGATTCCTAAGGGAGAACAGTAAGGTTACGATTAGAGGAGAGTTCCCGGAGATTCGGGATGTCAATATGAAAGGATAAAGTATGGCTGACAAGATTAGTGTAATGATTCCGGAAGAAGAGGTTGACGCAAAGATCGAGGAGATTGGAAAGCAGATTACAAAAGACTATGCAGGCAAAGAGGTTCACTTGATCTGTATCTTAAAGGGTGGGGTATTCTTCTGCTGTGAGCTTGCGAAGAGGATCGACCTTCCGGTATCCATCGACTTTATGCAGGTATCCAGCTATGGCAATGAGACCAAGTCTTCTGGTATCGTGCGAATCAAGAAGGATTTAGATGACTCTATGGAAGGTAAGGAAGTTCTTATTGTGGAGGATATCATTGACTCTGGAAATACACTTCACTACCTGATTCCAGTGCTGAAGCAGAGAAAGCCTGCAAGCATCCGCCTGTGTGCACTTCTCAGCAAACCAAGCAGAAGAGAGAAAGAAGTTACCATCGATTATCTTGGATTCAGTATCCCAGATGAGTTTGTAGTAGGATATGGCCTTGACTATCAGCAGAAATATAGAAATCTTCCATATATTGGTGTAGTAGAGCCAGATGCAGGGGAAGAAGAGGATTAGGCAGAAGTTAAGGGAACCATGAGTGATTTTGAAGTAAAATAAGTAGAAGGAGGAGAAGTATCAGCAGATGAGAAATAGAAATAGCAGCATCCGGAGTGTTGTTGTCTTTCTGATCGCATTGCTTTTGCTGTATTATGCGATCGGTTATTTCGGAAGAGATGATTATGCAGCTAACGACACTTATTCTTACACGACATTCCAGAGGGATGTCCGTGATGGGGATGTCAAATCAATTCGAATCAAGCAGAACGAGCAGGTTCCGACTGGCTCTGTCGAGGTCGCCCGCAAGGGAGATAAGGGAAGGACAGTGCGGTTTGCAGTGACTGATGTTAATGAGATTGTGAAATATGCTCAGAAGAATCACATCGCCTACAAGGTCGACAATGTGAATCTTTCCGGAAGTATGTTAGTGACAACCATCCCTTACCTTGTAATTATCGTTGCCATGATGGCTTTCATGTTCTTTATCATGAGACGTGCGACCAGCGGCGGCGGTTCCCAGATGTCTAACTTTGGAAAGAGCCGCGCCAAGCTGCAGGATCCTACCGCACCTAAGGTAACCTTTGATGATGTGGCAGGTCTTCATGAGGAGAAGGAGGAGCTGGAGGAGGTCGTAGACTTCTTAAAGAATCCAGCCAAGTTCGTTCAGGTTGGTGCACGAATCCCGAAGGGAGTTATTCTGGTGGGCCCTCCTGGAACAGGTAAAACTTTACTGGCTAAGGCAGTTGCCGGGGAGGCAGGAGTACCGTTCTTCTCCATCTCTGGATCTGATTTTGTTGAGATGTTCGTCGGTGTCGGAGCTTCTCGTGTGAGAGACCTTTTTGATCAGGCGAAGAGGAATGCACCATGTATCGTCTTCATTGATGAGATAGATGCAGTGGCAAGACGAAGAGGAACTGGTCTTGGCGGCGGTCATGATGAGAGAGAGCAGACCCTGAACCAACTCTTAGTAGAGATGGATGGGTTCGGAGTCAATGAGGGTATCATTGTCATGGCGGCAACCAACCGTGTTGATATCTTAGACCCAGCGATTCTTAGACCAGGACGTTTCGACCGTAAGGTAGCCGTAGGCACTCCGGATGTCAGAGGACGTGAGGAGATCTTAAAGGTTCATACCAGAAAGAAACCACTGGCAGAAGATGTTGATTTGAAATTAGTAGCAAGATCTACTCCTGGATTTGCCGGAGCAGATCTGGAGAATCTGATGAATGAAGCTGCGATTCATGCGGCGAGAGAGAATCGACGCTATATTACCATGGCGGATATTCAGAAGTCATTTATCAAGGTGGGAATCGGAACGGAGAAGAAGAGCCGTCTGATTCCAGAGAGAGAGCGGAAGATTACCGCATACCATGAGTCTGGTCATGCCATCCTCTTCCACCTGCTTCCAGACATCGGACCGGTATACACGGTTTCTATTATTCCAACAGGTGTCGGTGCAGCGGGATATACGATGCCGCTCCCTGAGAATGACAATGTCTTCTACACCAGGGGAAGGATGCTTCAGGAGATTAAGGCAGGTATGGGTGGTCGAATTGCAGAGGAGTTAATCTTCGGTGATATCACAACCGGAGCTTCTGCCGATATCAAGAGCGTCACAAAGACCGCAAGAGAGATGGTTGTCAAGTATGGTATGTCCGAGCGTGTTGGATTTATCAACTATGAGCAGAATAGCGATGAGGTATTCCTCGGTCGTGATTTAGGTCATAGCCGCACCTTCTCCGATGAGGTGGCAAGCGAGATCGATCAGGAAGTGAAATGCATCATTGATGAGTGCTACCGCGATGCCAAGAAGATTCTGACAGACAACATGGATATTCTCCATGCCAGCGCAAACTTACTCTTAGCCAAAGAGCGGATCACCCGAGAGGAATTTGAGGCACTCTTTGAGTAATTATCTGAAATATAGTTCATGTAAAATTTCATTTACATTCGATATTGAGCGTAAAATGAAGTTTTACATGAATTTTTTTAATTAATAACTTGCATAAAAAAGATAAAAAGATAAATAATATTTTAACGAAAACGACAAAATTAAGAAAGGCAATTAAAGATTATCAACATTTCTTCTAAAAAAGAATGGAAAAACGTGATGTACATGGCATTTTTATCCAAGAAAATTTGGACCAATCGCAAGATGCACAAAAAAGATAAAAAGATGACAAAATATTTAGGCAGACTTTAAAAGACCCCGATGCTACTATAATAGACGTAACCCCCAAATACATTATATAGTTTTTGCTACACCCAATAAGTAACAAAAAATACCTTCTCCGAAAAAAGGCGACTGTAAAGTCGCCTTTTTTTCTTTAGTGCGCCCGGCGGGCGCACGTTCTAACGGGTGAAAGTCCCGAATCTACCCGGCAGTGGGAAGGATATAGCCGA